>NZ_JACGVR010000007.1:0-178389 GCF_014077325.1 Colwellia sp. BRX8-5 | reverse complement strand
TTTGATATTTGATATTTGATATTTGATATTTGATATTTGATATTTTTAGTTCGTCACGGTTAACCATTTAAACAAACTTTTATTATAAATTTATGGACGATCAAGGGCTAGATATTCTGAAGTGAGACTATAACCATCTCCGCCCATTTTACCAACAGAATCAATTAACACTTGGTTTATGCCTGCTTCGTTGTATAGGTCATCACGAACATAAATAGACTTTACATCTAAAAGCACAAGCGTTCCTCCAGCAGGTAAATCACCGAGAGTAATAAGTTCTCTTAATGTGCATTCATAACGAATTGGCGACGCTTTAACCGAAAATGGTGCCACGCTACAGCTACCTATTTTATCAACCCCGGCAAAGTCAAACTCACTTTCATCGAGACTAATACTGGCACTCGTTTTGTTCATTTGGGCCAATAATGAGCTATTAACAATATTAATAACACATTCACCCGTTTCTCTTAAGTTTTGTAAGGTGTCTTTATCAAGACCACTGCGCTGCGTTACCTGCGTATAGAGAAGTACCGGAGGATTACAACTGGCCACCGTAAAAAAAGAGTAAGGAGCAAGATTGTCAACACCGTCTTTAGAACGTGTACTGATCCAAGCGATTGGTCTTGGTGTAACACCACCATTGAGTAGGCGATATTTTTCCTGAACGCCAAGTTCTGTAATATCAAAGTTCATTAAACGCCTCCAGCCATTCTGTAAAAGAATTAGCGACCTGATTAACCGTTACCGCCGTGTGATCATAGAACCATACTGCACTGTCTGCTTGTCTGTGCACACAATCACTAAGTTTGAAGCAAAACATACTGCCCTTACAATCAGATGCAAACAAGATATGGCCTTTTGGCATACCGGTCATTTCATATAACTTTGAGAGCGAAAAAACATCATCAAGGCTTAAAAAATCTTGTACTTCGGTAATATCGACACCTAAATCACAGATTTTAGTTAATACATTTGGCGTGTGTACCAAACCGTAAGTCGAAATCAAATATTTATATGCATCAGGCAAGTAAGCAGATAATTTTAATTCTAGCTCGGTTATATCCTCACTGGCTATCGGTACCATGGCGCTTTTACTGCCCCAATTTTTTACAAAAAGATCAATGCTATTCATCTGGATACTCTCATTCTGTTACTGTGTTATTTGTATTGAACACTTTATAACTTGCCAATTTATCGTGCTTTGTTCAAGCTTACCTATAACGTCGCATTCTAGCAGTTTAAGAGAATAGGGTATTGCTAATTAATAGCGTAACGAGTTTACTTATCTGGTTATTTCAGCGAAATAACAACACTGATAATATGCAGCTAAGCCATTCATTATATTGAGCGATAAAAAAAGCACCTAAAAAGGTGCTTTAATCAATCGTATCTTTTATCTTAATTTCAGACTAACTCGCTTTAATGCGCGTAATATTCGCACCAAGTGCTTGTAGTTTATCTTCAATATTTTGGTAACCGCGGTCAATATGATAAATACGGTCAACTTGTGTTTCTGAGGTCGCCACTAAGCCAGCAATCACTAAACTTGCTGATGCACGTAAGTCTGTTGCCATTACTTGCGCACCGTTTAGTGATTCAACACCACAAGAAATAGCGGTATTGCCTTCGAGACTAATATCAGCGCCCATGCGTTGTAGTTCAGGAACATGCATAAAACGATTTTCAAAAATAGTTTCTGTTGTCGTTGCCATACCTTTTGCAATTACGTTCATTGTCACGAACTGTGCTTGCATATCCGTAGGAAAAGCAGGATGAGGAGCAGTGCGAATATTAACCGCCTTTGGTCGCTGATTCATCGTTAGCTCGATCCAATCATCACCGGAGGTAATTTCTGCGCCAGCTTCTTGTAACTTACTTAAAACCGCTTCTAAAGCTTTAGGATCTGTATTTAAACACTTAACCTTGCCTTGAGTAACCGCAGCAGCCACTAAAAAAGTGCCTGTTTCAATACGATCTGGCATAACACGATACTGTGTGCCTGATAACTCGGCAACACCCTCTATGCTCAGTGTATCTGTACCTGCGCCAGAAATTTTAGCGCCCATAGCGTTTAAGCACTTAGCTAAATCAACAATTTCTGGTTCGCGGGCAGCATTTTCGATCGTGGTAATACCGTCAGCTAATGCTGCAGCCATCATCAAGTTTTCAGTGCCGGTAACACTTACCGTATCCATAAAAATGGTCGCACCTTTTAAACGCCCATTATTGCGAGCGATGATATAACCATTTTCAACGTCTATGTCTGCGCCCATTAACTTTAAACCGTGAATATGTAAATTCACTGGTCTTGCGCCAATAGCACAACCGCCGGGCAAAGAAACTTCAGCATGACCAAAACGCGCCAATAACGGACCTAAAACTAATATAGATGCGCGCATAGTTTTAACTAACTCGTACGATGCACGGCAATGATCTATGGTACTTGCATCGATAACTAATTCATTGTCACCAGACCAATGAGCTTTAGCACCTAATTGACTTAGCAATTTAATCGTCGTTTCAATATCATTTAACTTAGGAACGTTACTAAATGTAATAGGTGTCTTAGAGAGAAGTGCTGACATTAATATCGGTAAAGCGGCGTTTTTTGCGCCCGAGATGGTTACTTCACCCTTTAGGGCCGTACCACCTGTTATTTTAAATGCATCCAATAGAATATTCTTATTTGGTTATGAAAAATTAAAGCGGAAGATTAAACATTTTTTCACGCTGCCAAACTGACGTTGTGAAAGTTTTAATCGATACCGCATGAATTGCACCCGCTTTTATAGTCTCTGCTAAAGGTGCATATATTGCTTGTTGCTTCTTTACACGGCTTAATTCACCAAGAAAGTCTGCAACCGCAATCACTTTGCATTGTGATCCATCAAATGCAACATGTAACTCATCAAGTTCAAGGGCATCATTAAGTAATTTTTCTATATCTGAAACTTCCACATTTATCTCCGGTTACTGATTAAGCGTACTATCAGTTTTTGGTAAGAACATATCAACACAACTTAACTGAGCTAATTTAATTAAATCTTTTGGTAAATTATCAAAAGTTAATTGGCAGTCAGTCTTATTACTTAATTCTAGCATGGCAAGTAGCCAAGCTAAACAAGCCGTATCGACTTTTGAAACATTTGACAAATCAAAGATTAACACCCCTGATTTAATCAAAGCTTTTGATTTTTTTTCAAATGAATTATCAATAGTTAATAAGGTTAATTCACCACTAAAAACTACTCGGGAATCTTTTTCAATAAAACTAATTTTCTTCACTTCAATTCCTAATCTTCACAGAAATAGCCTATTAACGCTACTTAAAAACGATTTTTTGATCGCTTTTTTCTTTTAACATTTCAGTAACGTATGGCAAACCTTTTTGACGTATTAAGCCGCTAAGCTCTGCTTCTTTACTATCAAGCAAACTAACACCTTCGGCGACCATATCGTAAGCTTTCCATTCATTGGTTGTGGTATTTCTTCTAACACGAAATGAAATATCAATAGGTGGTCTACCTGGGTCTAAAACCGAGGTTCTAACAGCAACAACCTTAGCGTCATCAAAGTCTCTTTCTGGTTCAAATTCAACTTCTTGTTGCTTATACAAGGTAAAGACTTGTGCATATGAGGTAACTAAATACTCTCTAAAAACATCAACGAAATCAGCTCTGCTTTGCGAAGTTGTTTGTTCAAAGTTTTTAAAACCGATAACTTTCAATGCTGCATATCGGTAATTAATGTAAGGCATCAACTCTTCACGAACGATATCTTTCAATATTTCAGGGTTCTTACGAATCTCTGGTTGTTCGTCAGAAAAACGTTTAAACGTTACTTTCGCTACCGTTTCGATCATCGCGTACGGATTTTTACTGTCAACCGCTTTTGCTGTTGCACTAATACTCACCATTAATGCTAAAGCGATTATTACTGTAAATAATTTTTTCATTATATTACTACTCTCCATTGGTAAACCTGCTAGTCACTTCCTTGACTAAATAAAAATTGTCCTATTAATTCTTCTAATACTAATGCGGGTTTAGTATCTTCAATAAAGTCACCTGGAACTAGCGTGCCTACCGATTCATCAACAAAGCCAGGTCGTAAGCCAACATATTGCTCACCCAACAAACCTGCGGTTAAAATAGAGACCGACGTTGCTTCTGAAAAATTAATATACTGTGTATAAATATCTAAAGTGACTACCGGCGTATAATCTTTTGCATCGATGGTAATATGACTAACACGACCGACAACAACACCACCCACTTTTATCGCTGAACGAACTTTTAGACCGCCAATGTTATCAAACTTAGCATAAAGTTGATATGTCTCACTATTACCGGAAATACCGCTATCAGCAACTTTCAGCGCAAGCATAAGCAACGCAGCAATACCTATTGCTGCAAATAAACCTACCATTAACTCAATTTTTTTCGACACCATGTCTTCCACCAAACCTAAAATAAAAATTATTATAAAAATTAACTAACAGCAAACATTAACTCGCAAACATTAATGCTGTTAATACAAAATCTAACCCTAAAACCAATAATGATGATTGTACAACTGTTGAAGTTGTCGCTCGACTAATACCTTCTGATGTTGGTACACAATCGTAACCTTTATAAACAGCTATCCAAGTGACAACAAAAGCAAAAACAACCGATTTTATCACCCCATTAAGAATATCTTTTTGAAAATCAACTTGAGCCTGCATCACTGACCAGAATGTACCACTGTCTACGCCCAACCATTCAACACCGACGAGATGACCACCTAATATCCCTACGGCAGAAAAAATAGCGGCTAGCAAAGGTAAACTAATAAACCCTGCCCAGAATCTTGGTGCAATCACACGACGTAACGGATCAATTGCCATCATCTCTAAACTTGATAATTGTTCTGTTGCTTTCATTAAACCAATTTCGGCGGTTAATGCCGAGCCTGCACGTCCTGCAAATAATAGTGCTGCAACAACAGGGCCTAATTCACGGAGTAAAGATAGTGCGACCATAGGTCCTAAACTGCCTTCAGCACCATAACCCACTAAAATAGTATAGCCTTGTAAAGAGATAACCATGCCTATAAATAAACCGGATACCACCACTATCATCAGTGAAAGTACGCCAACAGAATATAACTGCTGCACCAATAGAGGAAAGCCTTTACGTACATTCGGCACATGAAGCAATGCAGAAAGTAATAAAACTATTGCTCGCCCTAATCCCGTAATCGTGGTAATAATGTTATGACCTAAACTTTGTAAACTATTCATTATTTAGGCTCCTTACCCATTAATTCATCTTGATAAGGGGCGCTAGGAAAATGAAATGGTACGGGACCATCAGCTTCACCTTGAATAAATTGTTGCACCAGTGGTGATGTTTGCTTACTTATCTCTGACGGTGTGCCATGACCAATAATTTTCTTTTCAGCAATAATATAAATGTAATCGGCAATACTCATTACTTCTGTAACGTCATGTGAGACCACAACTGAGGTTAAACCTAATGCTTCATTTAAATCTTTTATTAAGCGAACAATAACACCCATTGAAATAGGGTCTTGCCCCGCAAAAGGCTCATCATACAAAATAAGTTCAGGATCTAAAGCGATAGCGCGGGCAAGGGCAACTCTTCGTGCCATGCCACCAGAAAGTTCGCCAGGTGCTAAATTTCGTGCACCGCGTAAACCAACGACCTCAAGTTTCATTAATACCATTTTTTCAATTAACGATTCTGACAGGGTACTGTGTTCGCGCATCGGAAAAGCAATATTGTCGTAAACACTCATATCGGTAAATAACGCGCCACTTTGAAACAACATGCTCATACGTTTACGCGCTTCATAAAGTGCACTGCGTGATAATGTTGGAATATTTTGTCCGTCAAAAAGTATTTTACCTGAATTGGGTCTGAGTTGACCGCCAATTAAACGTAATAAGGTGGTTTTACCAATACCACTTGGCCCCATTATCGCGGTAACTTTTCCTTTAGGGATCGACAAACTAATATCATCATAGATCACTCGTTCATCACGTTTAAACGTAAGGTTCTGGATATCGACCAAGTTTTCAGGCATAAGATTTATATAACGTCACTGGTTGTTATTATTAAAGTCAGGTGAATTTTACCTGAGCAATCAAAAAACGTCATTAAAATTGCGTTAAAAATGTAAATAAAAATCGTAAGAAAGCGTGTAAAAACGTAATAAAGTGTAAGATTTTACTCTCAGAAGATATATTTTTGCTTTAATGAAATTTTTACTTTGGCTATTTTTTAACAATGGCATGTAAAAAAACCGCCTTTTGGGCACTTTTTTACCAAGATCTGATTATTTCTCTTTGTTTTTGCTTCGCAACCAGCGACAATTTACGCTCTTAATATAGGAGCCCTTAATGTTATTACAGATTCTAATTTTACTTGTTTCACTTGTTACTCTGGTATGGAGTGCTGATAAATTTGTTTTTGGTGCCTCATCATTAGCAAGAAATTTTGGTATCTCACCGATGATTATTGGTTTAACTATTGTTGCCATGGGTTCATCTGCTCCAGAAATGATGATTGCAGCGACAGCATCTTTAGACGGTAACAATAATACAGCTATCGGTAACGCAATCGGTTCAAACATTACTAACATTGCTTTGGTACTCGGTATAACAGCATTATTTCAACCTTTAAACGTATCCTCATCAACGGTAAGACGAGAAATTCCATTAATTTTAATTGTTACCGCCCTAGCCTATTGGATGCTTTCTGACGATTACTTTGGCTTTAACGAAGGCTTATCACTGATGATCGGCTTTTTTGTTTATATATTTGCGTTACTTTTTATCACCATAAGAGCCTCTAAAACTCGGCCAATTGATGATCCATTGATCATTGAAGCTGAACAAGAAGTGCCTGACGCGGTTAGCAAACCTAAATCTTTACTTTGGCTAGTCGTTGGTATTATTTTCTTACCTATGAGTGCTAGCTACCTGGTCGATTCATCCGTTTTTATTGCTAAAGCATTTGGCATAAGTGACTTAGTGATTGGTTTGACCGTTATTGCCGTTGGCACAAGCTTGCCAGAACTTGCTGCAAGTATTATGAGTATTATCAAGAAAGAAGATGATTTAGCGCTAGGGAGTATTATTGGCTCTAATATCTTTAATATTTTGGCCGTACTCTCGCTCGCTGGCTTAATTGCACCGGGCGAAGTAGATTCAGATGCCGCAGCACGTGACGCTCCTTACATGCTTGGCGTTACCGTATTATTATTTATACTGTGTTTTACTCGTCGTGCCGGAAAGTTTTGCATTGGCCGCTTAAAAGGTTTGTTATTAATAGGCGCTTTTATCGCTTATCAAGCGCTACTTTTTAGTCAAATAAAGCAATAACAAACACTATAATAGCAATTTACAAAATAAAAACGGGCTAATAATGAACGATTTCAAACAACTAGCGTTAGACGTTATTCACATAGAACAACAGGCTATTGCAGAGTTAGCCCAGTACATTGATGAGAACTTTGAATATGCCTGTCAGTTAATGTTTAACTGTAAAGGTAGGGTTATTATTGCTGGCATGGGCAAGTCAGGCCATATCGGTGGCAAGATTGCTGCAACGCTGGCGAGCACCGGCACACCTTCTTTTTTTGTTCACCCTGGTGAAGCAAGTCACGGTGATTTAGGTATGATAACCGGTGATGACGTCGTGTTAACTATTTCGCACTCGGGCGAAACCAGTGAAGTGTTAGCAATAGTGCCAGTCATAAAACGTATTGGCGCTAAACTTATTGCGATGACGGGGAATCCAGCCTCAACCTTAGCAAAACTAGGCGATACCCATGTCTGTGTTGCTGTTTCACAAGAGGCTTGTCCACTAGGATTAGCGCCAACATCAAGTACCACAGCAACCCTAGTAATGGGTGATGCACTCGCTGTTGCCTTATTAAATGCTCGCGGCTTTACCGCTGACGACTTCGCACTCTCTCATCCCGGTGGTAGTTTAGGAAAACGCCTATTACTACGTCTTAGCGATATAATGCATAGTGGTGAGCGCTTACCAACTGTAAATGCTAATGCTAAAATTAAGGATGCGTTGGTTGAAGTATCATTAAAAGGTTTGGGGATGACGGCGGTAGTCGACGAGAGTGGTCAATTACAAGGCTTATTCACTGACGGAGATTTACGTCGTATTCTTGATGAACGTATTGATATACATCTTGATACTATTGCATCAGTGATGACAAAAAATCCCACTGTGGCTCATCAAGATATGCTAGCCGCCGAAGGCTTAAAAATCATGGAAGACAAAAAAATTAATGGTTTAATTATTGTTAATGACAATAATATACCTATTGGCGCAATGAATATGCACGACTTACTAAAATCAGGTCTTATCTAATATGCAAACACTCTATGGCGAAATTACTGACACAGCATTCAATACCATGAAAAAAATAAAGCTGCTGATATGTGATATTGATGGCGTTTTTTCTGATGGCCGTATTTATTTGGGTAACGATGGTGAAGAATTAAAAGCTTTTCACACTAAAGATGGCTACGGCATAAAAGCATTAGGCGCCAGCGGTGTCGATGTAGCGGTGATCACCGGGAGAACATCAAATATTGTCGCAACACGTATGTCAGCCTTAAATGTTAAATATATAGTGCAAGGTGAAGAAAATAAATTACCCGCCTTGAAAACGATGGCTAAGCAATTAAAGCTATCCCTCGAGGAAATTGCTTATATTGGTGATGATATGCCTGATTATGAGTGTATCAACGCTGTAGGCTTGGGTATTGCTGTTAAAGATGCCCACCCAAGTATTTTATCTATCGCAAATTACACCACTTTTAACCATGGCGGTTTTGGTGCTGTTCGAGAAATATGCGATTTAATCATGCTTAGCCAAAACACCTTAGCAAATGCTTCGGGTGCGAGTATATGAATCGACTTTATAGTTTAACCTTGTTGTTTTTTCTAATTGCGGGAGGCGTTTACGGTATAATTGAATGGAGAAATTCCTCAGCACCACAATTACAAGCGATTGATAAGACGCTGACCCCTGATTTTATTGCCGAAAATTTACACAGTAATGTTTATAAACATCAAGGAAGCTTAGCTTATGTTGTTGATGCCCATCGTATGGAACATTACCCTGAGTTAAGTATTACCAACTTTGAGTTTCCTCAATACACACTTCATCCAAAAAATGATGCGCCCGCATGGAAAATATCTGCCAATGAAGGCATATTATACAATAACAACCGGGTAAAATTAGCAAAGCATGTCCGCCTGTTAGCAACAGATCCCGATAGCTTATTACAAGAAGTTCAAGGAAAATACTTTGAACTTGATCTAAAAACTAACATCATAAGTTCAGAACAAGAAATTAAAATTATCGGTAAAGGATTTACCATCGATGGTAAAGGTTTAATTGTCGACTTAAACACCAACCAAATGACACTAACTAAACATGTGAAATCAATTTATGAAATTGTTAAAAAATAGCCTACTGTGCTTATTGTTATCAACTCCGCTATTTTCGTCAGCTTTCGCTGAAAAATTTGATATAAAACAAAAGATTGAAATTAACGCTTCAAGACAAGCCGTTGATCTTAAAAATAAAATATTCAGCTATATTGATAACGTGGTGATCACTCAAGGTTCATTAGTTATACGTGCTGATTTAGTACAAGTGCTGACTCAATCTGGCAGTGAAGAAAAAACCTATATCGCTAAAGGGAAGCCAGCAACCTTTAAACAAACCTTAGCCGATGGCACTCCTCTTAGCTTACAAGCAGACGAAATAAGATATGAGCCCGCAAATAATTTAGTGATAATTTCAGGAAATGCGTTATTACAGCAAGAAGGTAGTGAGGTTAGTGGCAGTAGAATTACTTACAATATTGCCACTCAGTATGTTAATGCTGAAAGTAAATCTAACGAACGCACTAAAACGATTTTTCAGCCGAAAGAAAAAATTAAAGCGACAACCACAGACGCGAAAACTCAGGAAAAAATTAATTTATGAGCACTAGCACCCTAATGGCAAAAGGCCTTGCCAAAGCCTATAAAGGCAGAAAAGTGGTTAAAAATGTCAGTATGCAAGTTTCAGCAGGACAAATAGTCGGTTTACTGGGCCCAAATGGTGCCGGAAAAACAACTTCTTTTTATATGATTGTGGGGTTAGTTGAAAGTGATAGTGGCGATATTATCTTAAATGACGAAAACCTGACGTTAGCGCCTATGCATGAGCGTGCGAGAAAAGGCATCGGATATTTACCACAAGAAGCCTCTATTTTTCGAAAACTCAGTGTTTACGACAATATTATGGCTATTTTACAAACACGAAAAGAATTATCAGATGCTGAACGCGAAGAAAAATTAGAACATCTTGTTGAAGAATTCAACATAGGTCATATCAAAGATAATTTAGGCATGAGCTTATCTGGTGGTGAACGCCGCCGAGTAGAAATTGCTCGCGCATTAGCTGCTGAACCAAAATTTATTTTATTAGATGAACCTTTTGCTGGTGTTGACCCAATTTCAGTAGGTGATATTAAAAAAATTATTCTACACTTAAAAGAACGTGGCATTGGTGTGTTGATCACTGATCACAATGTACGTGAAACTCTCGATGTATGTGAACATGCGTATATTGTTAGTCATGGTGAACTTATTGCAGAAGGTACTGCAGATCAAATTCTTGCAAATCAACACGTAAGAGATGTATACCTTGGTGAACAATTCACGCTATAGTAGTCAGTAAATGAATAGTATCTTCGTATGAAAAAAACGAAAATATCCCATTAAAAATAATAGGAAGTTAATGACCTAAATGCGCCCTACTCTACAACTCCGCATAGGACAACAATTAACCATGACGCCACAATTGCAGCAAGCAATCAAATTGCTGCAACTGTCTACGTTAGAGCTTCAACAAGAAATTCAGGAAGCCTTAGAAAGTAATCCATTATTAGAAATGGATGAGTCTTCAAATAATCCCGAAGATAAAAGTACTGACAACCTTGAAGAAGCTCACACTGCCGGTAATGGTGACGTTAAAGAAGCCCCTGCTTCTGATGGTAGCGAAGACGCTACGCCTACCATTGATGAAATCACCACCACTGAAGCCATGGACAAGAACGATATCCCTGAAGAATTAAACATGGATACCACTTGGGATGATAACTACACGGCCGGTGCAGCAAGTTCAAGCTCAGGCCCAGCTTCAGAAGATTATACTTACCAAGGCGAGACTCAAGACTCCATTCAAGATCATTTGCGCTGGCAAATGGAATTAAGCCCTTTTACCGAAACAGACCGCGCTATAGCGACAGCAATTATTGATGCTGTTGATGACGCCGGTTACTTAACGGTATCTAGTGAAGACATTTTAGAAAGTGTTGCCATTGAAGGAGTAGAGCTTGATGAAATTGAGGTGGTACTAAAACGTATTAACCTCTTTGATCCTGTCGGTGTCGCTGCTCGTTCTATTTCAGAATGTTTAATCATTCAACTTAATCAATTTGACCCCGCTACACCTTGGTTAGCAGAAAGTAAGTTAGTTTTGCGTGACCATATTAATCTGCTGGGTAGCCGAGACTATCGTACATTAATGCGTAAAACTCGACTGAAAGAAGAGCAACTGCGCGAAGTGGTGCGTCTTATTCAATCACTTGATCCTAGACCCGGCGATAGTGTGATGAAGAGTGACGATCAGTATGTTATTCCTGATGTGTCTGTTGAAAAGAAAAATGGCCGTTGGGTGGTCGAATTAAACCCTGATACTGCGCCAAAACTTTCGGTGAATCAGCAATATGCTTCGATGTCACGTTCGATGAAGTCGACAGCGGACACACAATTTATTCGCTCAAATTTACAAGAAGCTAAATGGTTTATTAAAAGCTTAGAAAGCCGTAATGATACCTTATTAAAAGTGTCAAACTGTATTGTGCAACGTCAAATTGGCTTTTTTGAACATGGTAATGAAGCCATGCGTCCAATGGTTTTAAATGATATTGCCGAAGCTGTCGATATGCATGAATCAACCATTTCACGAGTGACGACACAAAAGTACATGCATACGCCACGTGGAATTTTCGAACTGAAGTTTTTCTTCTCAAGCCATGTTGGCACCGAAAGCGGTGGCGAATGCTCATCAACAGCTATTCGTGCATTAATCAAAAAATTTGTTGCTGCCGAAATCCCAGCAAAACCACTTAGTGATAGTAAAATGGCTGATTTATTAGCCGATCAAGGGATAAATGTAGCTCGACGCACCATAGCAAAATATCGAGAGTCACTTTCTATTCCACCTTCTAACCAACGAAAAAGTTTACTTTAACGAAAAGATGAGGAATTAAGCTTATGCAAATTAATCTTTCTGGCCACCATGTTGACATTACCGAAGCTTTACGAGAAAACGTCACGACTAAGATGGCAAAATTAAGCCGACATTTTGATCATATCAATAATGTTCATGTTGTTCTCACCGTTGAAAAATCAAATCAAATTGCTGAAGCGACTGTTCACGTTAGTGGCTCTGATTTACATGCAAAAGCTGAAAATGCTGACATGTATGCCTCTATTGATAGTCTTGTTGTTAAGCTTGACCGGCAAATATTGAAGTACAAAGGTAAAACGAATCAGCATTAATGCTGTTTATCGCCTGTTCACTCACCAAAGAATCTAAGTAGTATAATGAAGTTGCAAGATATCCTTACCCTTGATTGCACCCTGTGTGCGATTAAGGGTACAAGCAAAAAAAAACTCCTTGAAATAATTAGCACAACTGCGGCAAAAAAATTCGACAATATTGATACTCATCAATTATTCGAAAGCTTAATGGCGCGTGAAAAGGTTGGCTCTACCGGCATAGGAAATGGCATTGCGATTCCTCATGGTCGATTAACCAACACGTCACAAGTTATTGCTGTATTGCTGACCAGTGAACAAGCCGTTGAATTTGATGCGATAGACAACCGTGCTGTCGATATTATTATTGCGTTATTTGTCCCCGAAGAAAACTGCCAACAACATTTAGATACCTTACAAAGTATTGCGCAAATATTTAGTACTAAACAGTTCGCAAAGCAAGTAAGAAAATGCCAAAATTCGCAAGAGCTTTTTACTTTAATAAAGCATGCTAAACGTTAATAAAATCTAATAATAATCCAGGAAAACTCAAATGAAACTCTTGATAGTCAGTGGTCGCTCAGGGTCAGGTAAAAGTGTCGCCTTACGTGTACTCGAAGATTTAGGCTACTACTGTGTCGATAATATTCCGGTGAATTTATTGCCTGCATTAGCGCATACCGTTATTAATGATTACGACAAAGTAGCGGTTAGTTTAGATGTACGTAACTTACCCAATGATCCTAATGACGTTTCAGAAATATTAGATTATCTACCAAAAACAGTAAAACTCGATATTCTGTATTTAGATGCTGATGACTCTGATCTTATTCGACGTTTTAGTGAAACGCGTCGTTTACATCCTTTGATTAAACAAAATATCCCACTCGACCAAGCCATCTCTTTAGAGAAAAAGCTGCTTGAGCCTATTTCCACGCGTGCGGGTTTGTATATTAATACCAGCCAGTTATCACCTCATCAATTATCTGATTTAGTGCGTGAGCGAATTTTGGGCAAAACCTCGGCATCTATGGTGGTGGTGTTTGAATCTTTTGGCTTTAAACACGGTGTACCACAAGACGCAGATTATGTTTTTGATGCACGTTTTCTGCCTAACCCTTTTTGGGAAACAGACTTAAAAGGTTTTACCGGTTTAGATCAACCCGTGCGAGACTTTCTTGCTAGCCAACCGATTGTCACTAAATTTATCTGGCAAATTAACAGTTTTATGATGACATGGTTACCCCACTTAGAAAGAAACAATCGCAGCTATATTACTATCGCCATTGGTTGTACGGGTGGAAAACACCGATCGGTTTATATTGCAGAAATATTAGCAAACAATCTTAGAAAAGAACGCGAAGATGTTCAGTCTCATCATCGCGACATTAAAATACAAAGCACTTAATAACGGTCACTGTATGCCAAAATATAATAAATCATTAACCATTAGCAATAAACTGGGATTACATGCACGTGCTGCCACTAAACTTGCCCAGTTAAGCCAAAAGCTTAATGCTAACGTTACTATTTGCTTAGAGGGCAAAGAAGCTGATGCCAGTAGTATTATGGGGTTAATGTTACTGGCCGGTGGCTTTGGAAAAACCGTAGAGGTGATTACCCAAGGAGAAGATGCTCAACAAGCACTTGACGATGTATGCCAGTTATTTTCTGATAAATTTGATGAAGACGAATGATAAAAAGACTGAATAAAAAATAAAGTTACGTTATCATTCATTACAACACCTTAGCCAGCGCATCTTGACTAAGATATAAACAATATAATTTTCGTATTACTGCGGCACAGGAAAACTTTATGCCGGAAATATCAGAGCAACAACAAAATCATCAACGCCTGCAACAAGTCAATAAAGCACTTGGTAGCGGTATGTTTGTGCACGTTCGAAAATTACTACAGAACATGCCAGCTTATGATATTGCTTTAATATTAGAGTCATCTCACCCGAAAAGTCGTGCCGTTTTATGGCAACTTATCGACGCTGATAATCACGGTGAAGTACTTGAAGAACTCAATGAGGAAGTTCGAAAAGGTATTTTAAAAACTATCCGCCCTGAAAAATTAGCCGCCGTTGCTGAAGGCATGGATGTTGATGATTTAGCTGAAGTTTTACGTACTCTACCCGATAGTGTTTATCAAGAAGTATTAAGTGCTATGGACTCGCAAGACCGAGGTCGAGTCGAAGCCGCGTTATCATTTGAAGAAGATACCGCTGGCGGTATCATGAATACCGATACCATAACAATTCGTCCCGATGTAACGGTTGATGTGGTATTGCGCTATTTGCGCTTACGGGGTGATTTACCTGAAGCGACCGATTCTTTTTATGTGGTCGATGGTAAGAATCACTTTATTGGCGCCGTTTCTCTAGCGGCGATCATTACCGCTAAACCTGAAATTATCGTCTCAACACTCATTGATAAAGATATTGAAGCAATTCAAGTGCATTTGTCTGATAGTGACGTAGCGCAACTCTTTGAAAAATTTGATTGGTTCTCTGCACCAGTTATTGATGATGAAGGCCGTTTGCTTGGTCGTATCACGATAGACGATGTTATTGATATTATTCGTGAGGATGCCGAACATTCAATGATGAGTATGGCGGGCTTAGATGGAGAGGCAGATACCTTTGCTCCGGTTTTAAAAAGCACGCAACAACGCTCTATTTGGCTTGGCGTTAATCTCATTACCGCACTACTTGCCGTTGCTGTATCGAGTATGTTCGAAGGTGTTTTAAGCCAACTGGCTATTTTAGCTATTTTAAATTCTTTAGTGCCTAGTATGGGTGGTGTTGCCGGTAACCAAACCTTAACACTGGTTGTTCGCGCCATTGCGCTAGGCCATGTTGGCGACTCAAATGCGAGAATACTTATTCAGAAAGAACTTGCTGTTGGTTTTCTTAATGGCGTTATCTGGGCGGTATTAATTGCTGGTGTTGTGGCTATTTGGCAACAAAATTTAATGCTTGGTGGCGTTATAGCCTTTGCAATGTTAATGAATTTAACCGCTGCTGGTATCGCTGGTGTCGCTATCCCGCTGTTTTTGAAAAGGATGAATATTGACCCTGCTCTCGCTGGTAGTGTGATATTAACAACGATTACCGATGTGGTCGGAATATTCGCTTTCTTAGGTACTGCAACTTTATTCCTAACCTAAACTAGATATTGGCTTATTGAGATCTTGATACCTTTTCAAGATCTCAATACTAGCCTGTTGGTTTTAATAATCAAATGTACCTTATTAAAATAACACGATTTGATTAATTGCCGCCAACCTGCATCTCTTCAATTAACAATGAACCCGTTAAAATACTGCCTCGTAAGTCAACATCACTACCGACAGCAACTAAGCCTTTAAAGATATCAGATAAATTACCCGCAATGGTAACTTCTGATACCGGGTAAGCAATTTCACCGTTTTCAACCCAGAAACCGGCAGCGCCACGTGAATAATCACCATTGACTACATTAACGCCTTGTCCCATTAATTCAGTGACAAGAAAGCCAGTACCGAGTTTTTTCAACATGGCATTAAAGTCACCGCCATTGGCAGAACCTTTGGCATTAATTTGCCAATTATGAATACCACCGGCATGGCCAGTAGATTTAAGTCCTAGCTTACGTGCTGAATAACTGGTTAATAGATAGGTCTCTAAACAACCATCGACAATAATTTCACGGTCAACCGTTTTGATGCCTTCACTGTCGAAAGCACTACTCGCTAACCCTTTTAAAATATGAGGGCGTTCACTGATATTTAAAAAGTCAGGAAAAACTTGTTTGCCAATAGCGTCCATTAAAAAAGATGATTTACGGTATAAATTACCACCGCTGATCGCCGCTATAAAATGTCCAAAAATGGAATTAGCAATGTCGGCACGAAACATCACCGGCACTTTTCCTGTCGGTAATTTTTGAGCATTTAATCTCGAAAGCGCTTCTTTTGATGCTTGCACACCAATAGCGATGCCATTATCCATTAAATCAAAATCACGATTAACGGTGTAAGCATAATCTCTTTGCATATCATCACCTTCAGAGGCGATCATTACGCAGCTTAAACTATGGCGAGAGCTTGGATAGCCAACAATCTGCCCATTGCTATTGCCATACACTTTATAGCCTTCAAAGCTATCAAGTGATGCACCATCTGAGTTAGTAATACGAGGATCATACGCTAGCGCACTATCTTCACATTCTTTGGCGAGTTGAATAGCTTGGTCTGTTGTTAAAACTTTTGGGTGATATAAGTCTAAATCAGCAGGCGACATTTCAAGCATGTCCTTGTCTGCTAATCCTGAACAGTCGTCAACAGAGGTATACTTTGCAATATTAACCGCCGCTTGTACTGTTTGTTTTAACGCCGCTTCTGATAAATCTGCGGTTGAAGCACTCCCTTTACGACCTTGCTGGTAAACAGTAATACCCAATGCACCGTCATTAGTAAACTCAACCGTTTCAACTTCACCAAACCGCGTACCAACACTTAACCCTTGTTGGCGGCTTATAGAAGCTTCAGCTGCATCTGCTCCTAGCGATTTTGCTAAGTCGAGTACTTGTGCTACACGTTGCTCAACGTCTCTTAATTGTTCGTTCATCGATTGTTTAGCGTTCATCGTTTCAGTCATAATTTATTGTTTTCTTCTATAAATGCAGGAAATTGGAGAATATGCGCTGTATACCATAAGCACTTACGAGTATAATAGCGATAATTATCACTTTAATAACGAATATTATGCCCGACTCTGCTAACGATATCGATGAATTAGATGAAGAATTAAAAAGTAAATCAGAAGTAAAGCGCGAAATGATCCAGTTACAAATCTTTGGACAGTCGCTTATTGATTTATCTAAGCATCAGCGCAGTAAAATTCCTTTTACTGAGGAGATTAAGGACGCCTTAATTTTAGCTGATAAAATTAAAAACAAACATGAAGCATTACGTCGCCATGTTCGCCACTTGGCAAGAATATTATCAGAATCTGATTTAGAGCCAATTAAACATGCTCTTGATGTTATGGCAAATAAGCATCAACAAGAAACAGCTAAGTTTGTTAAGCTTGAAAAGATGCGTGATGACGCTATTGATGAGGGTAATGACTTTGTTGAAGCTTTACTGAACGAGCATGAGTCGATGGAAAGACAAAAGCTACGTCAATTAGTACGACAAGCGGCAAAAGAGAAAAAATCAGAAAAGCTTGGCAAGTATTACAAAGAGCTATTTGATTATCTAAAACTTCATACTAGACAGATAAACTAGTCGTTTATCTATAAAAAAACCTGCATCAGCAGGTTTTTTTAATACTAAATTTTATTCATTGCTAAGTGACAATAAAGCTAAGTAGCCCAAATGCACTGGCTACTTATTAAGACGCTTATTGAAAATAGCACAGTAGATAATCGTTAAAAGTGCTTATTTACTTGCACGCGATACGTATTCACCCGTACGCGTATCCACTTTAACTGTCTCACCAATTTGAATAAATAGCGGTACACGAATAACCGCACCGGTATGTAAAGTTGCTGGTTTTCCACCCGTACCGGCAGTATCACCTTTTAATCCTGGATCTGTTTCTGTAACATCTAGATCAACAAAATTAGGGGTTGTTACTGTGATAGGTGAACCATTCCATAAAGTAATGGTACAAAGATCGCCTTCTTTTAACCATTTAATACAATCTACAACTGCTTTTTCATCAGCGGCAATTTGCTCAAAGGTATCATTATTCATAAAATGCCAGAATTCACCGTCAGCATACAAGTAAGCTAGCTCGGTTTCCATTACATCAGCGCCTTCGCAAGACTCGCCTGATTTAAAGGTTTTTTCTAAGACTTTATTAGAAATAAGTTTACGAATTTTTACGCGGCTAAAGGCTTGGCCTTTACCTGGTTTTACTAATTCGTTTTCTAAAATGTTACATGGTTCGCCGTCAATCATTAATTTAAGGCCAGCCTTAAATTGGTTTGTACTAAAATTAGCCATATGAATGTTCTCTTATACTCAAACAAATAACGCAGAGATTTAAATTGAAATTACAAATGCCGCAGATAATACCCCAAATAAGCGAACAATTGCACATTTCTTGGCAAAAAGAGTTAAGTAATGTCGTTACAGATCCGAAAAAGCTTTTAGATATGCTAGAAATTGACAGCCAAGATTATCTGCAACACTTTTCAGCACGTAAGTTATTTCCGGTCCGTGTACCCCGACCTTTTATTACAAGAATGAAAAAAGGCGACTTTAACGATCCGCTGCTTAAACAGGTTATGCCACTCTCTGATGAGTTTGTTGTCTCTGATGGCTATTCAATGGATCCACTAGAAGAGCACGACACTGTTGCCGAAGGCTTATTGCATAAATATAAGCACAGAGTCTTGATGATTATAAAGTCAGGTTGTGCAGTTAATTGCCGTTATTGTTTTCGTCGCCACTTTCCTTATGATGAAAACAGTCCCAATAAAGTTCGCTGGCAGCCGGCGCTAAAATATATTGCCGATCATCCTGAAATTAATGAAGTGATTTTCAGTGGTGGCGATCCTTTAATGGCAAGTGATGATCACCTACAGTGGCTTATTGAACAACTTGAGCCGATTAAACATTTGACACGCTTGCGTATTCATACGCGTTTACCCATTGTTATCCCGCAGCGCATAACAACATCATTAGTGAACATTTTGTCTGAAACTCGATTAAAGGCAACCATGGTTTTACATATTAATCACCCTAATGAAATCGATGATGAAGTAAAGCAAGCACTCGAAAAACTTCGTTTGGCAAGAATTCCTTTGTTCAATCAAAGTGTATTATTAAAAGGAGTGAACGATGACGCCAAACTCTTATGTCAACTCAGCGAAACTTTATTTGATAGTGGTATTCAACCTTATTACTTACATATGTTTGATCCCGTACAAGGGGTTGCTCACTTTGATATTTGTGAAGAAGAGGCAAAAATAATCGTCCAAAAAATGATGGCGATATTACCTGGCTTTTTAATGCCAAAATTAGTACGAGAAATTGCGGGAGAAGCTAACAAAACGCCCATCAATTTGGCATAATAGCGGTATATCAAAACAATCGTCAATATAGAGACACTATGAGCGCAACTGTTAGTAAGCAACTCGTTGATAATATTTCAATTATTTTAAAAAAATCGCTAGCCGCTGATGCGACTTTAGCCGATTTAAGAAAAAACAAGCAAGCAAGCTTTGAGGCAATATTTAAAGCAGACGCTGGTTTCAAATGTTCGGCAAATACTTTTCAGCCTTATGTTGAAGAAGTCGCGAACGATTTAATTTTTTGGCAAAAAACATCAGATCAACAAACGCTAATAGATACGGTAAAGAAAATAGAAAAGCTTTTTACCGTTTTAGCGAACTTTGAAAACAGTGCAACGGTTACCCATTAACGGTACCGCTTAAAAGTAAAAATAAAAAGGCCATCTTTATTGCACTATAAAGATGGCCTTTTGCTTTATATAACGTTAAAAATGTGACGCTTATTTATCAACATAGTCTGCAAAAGCATCTTTAAACCAATCATCAAGCAATTTTTTTTCATAGCCTAACGCATTATTTCTATATTTTAAGCGTCCACCCATCATAAAACTCATATCTTTTAAATTAACATTGTCGCTAAGTATTATGACTTTCTCAGCATTTATTAATGTAAATGATAGTTTTATTCTTGGAAAATAAAGGTCTTTAATCACTCTAATTTGATGTAGACCGCTGGCGAGAACGTCACCCGCTAAATCAATGTCTGTTACGTCTATATTAAGTATTTGAGATGCGGGTAATGCTTTAGCAAGTTTGGATAAATGTTTTTCAAATTCGTTAAACATATTTTCTCGAAAGCGTTTTCGACCTTCCGTTCCTGAATCAATATCTCGGTATTTATCAGGCTCCGTCCAAGTGATGTTCACCTCAGCAGCTTGTGCTGTAGGAATCGTTAAGATCAGACTGCCTAGTATTAAAGCAGTCAATAAAGTGAATAGTGGTTTAATCATCATATATCCTTAACCATAAAGTTTATTAATGCCGAGTGATTTTTTTATATTTACCCTGAATAAAAACGGCCCTAAAATTATCTTATCCATAGTTACACAGGTTACCAAACTTTACTGCTTTAATCGCTGTTGTAAAAAATCTACAACCCTTTTATGACGCATTTTTACCGCTGAAATATTGAGGTGACAAATATCGGCTATTTCTTGAAATTCCAAACCTGTGCGGTAACGTAGTAGCATAATATTACGATCAGCAAAGGACAGGTTAACCATTAATAATGAAAGTGCTGTCCCAAAATCTTCGTGGCTATTATCATCATTGGTTATACTTTCAAGATATTCATCATTGTGTTCGATAGTATCCCAACGGCGATCTCTTATTTTATTGATACATTCGTTATGGGCAATTTTAAATAGCCATGCTTTAAAAGATACCGCCCACTTAAAGTTTTTTAAGTGGGCGAGTACCTTTATAATTATTTCTTGTACGACGTCTTCGGCATCAGGCTGATGCTTAAGTAACTTTACACAGTATCCTTTTAAAACAGGTAAATAAGGTGTAATTAGTTGCTGAAAAAGACGCGTATCATAAGGTAGGCTTGCTTGCACTAAGGTAACAAGCTCGCGTTCATTAAGCGTAGTCAAACCGTAAAATAAGCCTCAACTATTGCTTAATAACTTTATTAGCTAATAAGAAAGTATTCGGTATCGTCGTTAGCGACTCATCGGCTGCCATCACTTTACTCGCAACACTGCCAATAACAGCTAAGGTACCCTTAATGTCTGTTACTTCAATAACGTCACCTATTTGGTACATCTCTCGAAGGTAAACGCCAGCAACAATTTCTTGGGCCATGGCTTTAGTGCCGATACCTAAAGAAATAGCCGCCGCTAAACCGACACTGCCAATAAGTACTGTCATGATGTTATTTAGCAGAGAAACATCTATGTCTAATTGCGTAATAGATAAAGAAACAGTAATAACGATAATAATACCGCGGCATACTTCGGCAACGGAACGGCCATAGTCAACACCAGTATTCTTAGCGGCTATTTTTACACCATTAAAAACAATTTGCGCAACAAAGAAGCCACAAATTAAGACAGCGAGTGAAGCAAGTAATTTAGGTAAAAACAACACCAAAGTGTCGATTAAGCCGGAAAGTACGGTTAAGCCTAAAATATCTAGAGCCGCTAATAAAAAGATAAGTAAGAAGAATGTCGAAATAAGACTAGCAACAACTTGGCTACCCGTTAAAGTAACATCCATTTTTTTCAGCAGTGAATCTAGACCCAGTTTATTTAAAAACGTATCAAAACCAATTTTAATTAATGATTTATTAAGAAAGTTTTTAATGAGTGTTGAAATAATCCAACCGACAAGTAGAAATAAAATAGCGACAATTAAATCAGGTAAAAAAGTAACCACTTTATGCCAAACAGTTATTAAGCCAGAGTAAGCTTTATCTGTGATGTTTTCAGTATCCATTATCTATTCTCATTATTAGTTATGCTATTGCTTGTTATTTTTGGGCAAGGTGCCATCTGTTTAAATATCGGTTTTAAAACTTTCATAAATAGGCTAATAAAAACAACCCAAAGTGAAGCTAAGCCCAATGCAACAAGATCTTTTGTACCTTGCTGATTATTTGCTGTTAAGGTTGCGCGCTTAAAAAGCTGATCATCTGATGTACTAAAAGCAACATCTGCATCACAGCTTAATTCTTTCGCTAAACTCTTTTCTATGTCTTTCATCTCATCCTCGAGCAATAGTTTTATCGCTTTATTCTTTAACGACTGAGCCGTTAAAAAGTCACATTAAATCTGTATGTTTTTTATTCTTATTTTTATCTATACACATTAACTTTTTTAAATCGGGTGCATTCTACGCTAAACAATTTTGAGTTTTAGCGTTAATTTAGTAAAATTAAGAAAAATTTGTGACTTTTGAGTTTCTTATCCGTTATAGAGCCAGAAATTACATCACATTACCCGAAACTTAATAAGGATTTATCCATGAAAACTTTTAACATGACTCTGATAGCTGCATTAATAAGCTCTCCACTAGCTGCAGAAACTATTGATAAAACATGGGAGCTTGGTGTGTTTAGCGACTACATCAAGTCAGATACAAACAAAGAAAACAATATTGACTGGCAACAAATTGAAGCGGGCAAAAGCCTTGGTATTGATTTACAAAAAATCATTAATGAGCGTTGGGACATTCGTTTAGAATTAGCTAAAACACGTTACGACATTGAAAATGGCAATGATAAAGATTACGGAACACGTGCCGGTATCGATGCGATTTATAAAGTTGAAGATAGCAGCTTTTACCTTTTCACTGGTGTAAAGCGCTTTAACAATGTTAAAAGCTATAATGCGGCTAATGTAGGTGCTGGTTATAACCTTCAAATTAATGATCGTTTCTCTCTATACAGCGAAGCCGCTGTTTATCGCGATCTTGATTACGGTCAAACAGATCAAGGTATTAAACTAGGTGTAAAATATACTTTTGGCGATGTTAAAAAATCACCTGTTGTTAACAAAGCTGTTGTTAACAAACCTGTTATGGAAACGATGAAGTCAACAACGCCAGTCGTTAAAAAAGTGATGATGGTTGATACTGACAACGATGGTGTTAGTGATAACAATGACCGTTGTGCTAATACACCGGCAAATGTAAAGGTTGATTCACAAGGCTGTAGCTTATATTCAGAAAAATCAGTCGAAATTAAGTTAAATGTTATCTTTGAAAATAACAGTTCATTGGTTAAGCCAGCAATGGTTGATGATGTTCAGCGTTTAGCTGATTTCATGAAAGAATACCAAAACACAAGTGTTGTTATTGAAGGACACAGTTCGGCTTCTGGTAGTGAAGAATATAACCTAATGCTTTCGCAAAAACGTGCTGATACCATTAAAGGCTTATTAATTAATAAGTTTTCTATCGATGCTAGCCGTTTATCTGCAAAAGGCTTTGGTGAAACACAGTTGATTGCTAAAGGAACTTCGCCTGCAGACAATAGTGTAAACCGCAGAGTTGTAGCGAAAATAGAAACTGTCGTTAAAAAAGTGATTACCAAATAAGGCTAAATTGCCTAACTAAAAGGGAAGCCATTTGGGCTTCCCTTTTTTATTACTTTCAATGAAAGTCTCTTGATAAATCAGTTTACTCGATGTGTATAGAGCGCAGTATTAAAAGCCTATATAACTTTGGGCTAATTAATTACAATGACTCAGATAAAGTGATTATCTGAAGGACATAAGACCTCGTCAATATTATGCATTCGCATTATTGGCCGTAAAATTTACAGACCTTAATAAACAAATAAAGCCCAAATATTCCAACTCCCCATCAAAGTAACTTTTAGGCTATCTTTGCTAGCGGTTGCCACAAAGTTCGCTAAGTTGAAGTCTTTATTTATTTCGACTCTGCCCCGCTTAGCTATCAAATCGGTCATTCTCGCGATTTATCGGCACGGCTTAAAAGTGCTATTTTAAGTGGTCTAAATTTATCTACCAACTCAACTTATATCGCAAAAGATAGCTGCTCATTAATACTCACATTTTAATCTCTCCAGATGAGCGTGATTCTTCTAAAGCGATGTTTGAACAATAATCAGTTTAAAACGAAATGTGTTCTCGTATAACCTCGAAATTACGAGTAGGAATGATCCAAAGCTTATCAATAAACAAACACATGAACACAGCTCATAAATTAATGAAATAAAATCAATTTTATTCATACAACGAACCAAGTATAAAACACACTCTGCTTTTAACTTTAAACCATATTACAGTTGTTTCTCAATTAAGCCTTTAGGTATATACCCAAAAGACGATGAAGACATTGACTGGGAAAACCAAAAAATAAAATTAAAAGCCTCAAAGATCACGAAATAAATTTAGGTTTTATCTCAGGAAATAGGATTACGTTCACAATGAATAAAGACTTTACATTTACTATTAAGAGCACTTGTCTTGATGAAAATTATCAGCCCTCAGACAATACGCGTATCACGACCAACTTTGCTAATTTAGCGAGAGGAAACAGCCGTCAAGCGAACTTACGCAACGCTTTAAATATGATTGACAATAGTTTCAATGCGTTGGCACATTGGGATAATCACCAAGCAGCACGTTATTCTGTCGAACTTGAAATCATTTCCGTTGATATAGATATTGAAGGCAGTGGCCAAACCTTCCCATCAATTGAAATATTGAAAACGAATATTGTTGATCATAAAAATAACAAACGCATTGAAGGCATTGTAGGAAATAATTTTTCCTCTTATGTGCGAGATTATGATTTCAGCGTATTGTTGTTAGATCATAATAAGGGTCAATCAAAATTTAGCATTCCAGATAATTTTGGCGACCTGCATGGGAAGCTCTTTAAATACTTTGTAAATTCGAGTGTTTACCAGCAACACTTTAAGAAGCCACCGGTAATATGTCTCAGTGTTTCTAATAACAAGACCTATCATCAGACTGAAAACCACCATCCCGTATTAGGTGTTGAATACCAGCCAAATGAATCTTCTTTGACTGAGCAATATTTCAAAAAAATGGGCTTACAGGTTCGCTATTTTATGCCACCAAATAGTGTTGCGCCTTTGGCTTTTCACTTCTTTGGTGATTTGCTTAATGATTATACTAATCTTGAGCTTTTAAGCACCATCAGCACGATGGAAACTTTTCAAAAAATCTATCGACCTGAGATTTATAATGCGAATGCTGTTGCAGGTAAATGCTATCAACCAAATTTAATGAATTTAGATCATTCATTAACCCAAATTGTTTATGATCGAGAAGAACGAAGCAAGATGGCTAATCACCAGGGAAAATTTGCTGAAGAGCACTTCATCAAACCCTACCAAACGGTTCTTGAGCAATGGTCTGCTAGTTACGCTCAATAGCTATATTTAATACTTATCTTTTATAAATATCCTAAAATTATGGCATCAACTATCATGAAAAAATTATTACCTACTTCAACGGCAGGCAGTTTACCTAAACCCTCTTGGCTTGCACAACCTGAGACTCTTTGGTCTCCTTGGAAATTACAAGGTGACGAATTAATTGAGGGAAAACAAGATGCTCTACGTTTATCATTACAAGATCAACAACAAGCAGGTATTGATATTGTCAGTGATGGCGAACAAACACGCCAACATTTTGTTACTACATTTCTTGAGCACCTCAACGGAGTTGACTTTCAAAAACGCAAGACCATAAAAATTCGTAATCGCTATGATGCGAGTGTACCTACGGTTGTTGGTGCTGTTTCACGCCAAAAATCAGTTTTTGTTGAGGATGCCAAATTTTTACGTCAACAAACAAAACACCCGATTAAATGGGCGCTGCCAGGCCCTATGACGATGATAGATACACTTTATGATGACCATTATAAAAGTCGAGAAAAGCTAGCTTGGGAATTTGCCAAAATCCTTAATCAAGAAGCCAAAGAGTTAGAAGCAGCAGGTGTTGATATTATTCAATTCGATGAGCCTGCATTTAATGTGTTTTTTGATGAGGTTAATGATTGGGGTGTGGCTTGTTTAGAGAGAGCAATTGAAGGGCTTAAGTGTGAAACAGCTGTACATATTTGCTATGGCTATGGCATTAAAGCCAATACAGATTGGAAAAAAACTTTGGGGTCTCAGTGGCGACAATATGAAGAAGCCTTTCCCAAACTGCAAAAATCTACTATCGATATTATTTCGTTAGAATGTCATAACTCTCATGTACCAATCGAGCTACTTGAACTTATTCGAGGTAAAAAAGTGATGGTAGGAGCCATTGATGTCGCAACCGATATCATTGAAACACCAGAGGAAGTCGCCAAGACCCTACGAGAAGCCCTCAAGTATGTCGATGCCGACAAGCTCTACCCATGTACAAACTGTGGCATGGCCCCTTTATCTCGTAAGGTAGCAAAAGGGAAATTAAATGCGTTAAGTGCAGGTGCAGAAATAGTTAGAAGAGAACTTTCTAATAGTAACTAACTGATATAATAGTGTTTAGTAAAGTAGGCTATGGCTTTCTCACAATCGAGCAAAATTGGCTATGCTTGAGCTATTATTTACTTAAAGACCTAACAACGTATGCTGCAGTTGCCCGTTTAATTGATAGTAGGGTCTTTAGCGTTATTAAAAATAAAAGTAGTCGTTAATGAATATCATTGAATTTATAACAAATAATATCTCACCGTTTTTTGCATTGGTTGCCACAGGTGTATTCGCAGGTATTTTAGCGGGCTTGTTAGGTGTAGGTGGTGGTATCGTAATCGTACCTGTATTATTTTTCTTGTTTCAGAGCTTTGGCGTATCACCAGAGTCTGCGATGCTAGTTGCTACAGCAACCTCACTAGCCACCATAGTACCCACATCTGTTAGTTCTATTCGTTCTCACAATAAAAAAGGTAATGTCGATTTTGACCTGCTCAAACGCTGGGCTGTCTTTATTCTTATCGGGGTATTGGTTGGTAGCTGGTTAGTGACTCTTGTTGAAGGTACTATGCTTACTATGTTGTTTGGGGTGATAGCGGTTTTATCAGCACTAAATATGTTGTTCCGCACGGGGAAATCAGCTGTATACCAGAAACTACCTAATAAAACAGGACAAACGGTTATGGGGGCATCCATTGGCTTTTTCAGTTCTATGGTCGGGATTGGCGGCGGTACTATTTCGGTGCCACTGCTCACTTTATATAACTATCCCGCCCACAAAGCCATTGGCACAGCAGCGGCAATAGGGTTAATAATTTCATTGCCTGGTGCGCTAACAATGCTGACCTTCGGTAGTACGCCAACCGATGCTCCAGCGGGTACATTTGGTTTGGTCAATCTATTTGCCTTCACTTGTATTGTGCCGCTAACCGTATTATTCGCACCGTTAGGGGCATCATTAGCAGCGAAATTAGATGCGGAAAAACTGAAAAAAATCTTTGCCTTCGTATTACTATTTACGGGCTTACGTATGTTGGCGCAACTTTTCTTATAGATTTTATTGCTGTTCATTGTTGTTGAACAGTAAATGATAATTGTAAATCAACTTATTTGATTGATAAAATGAACAGCATTCATCAATCAATAAAGTTCATCATCAAAGCTAAAAACAGGAGTTAACAGGTGTTAGAAAGGATCCATTTAGAAATACTAACCGCAATAAAAGAGCATGGAACCCTAACTAAAGCTGCTGATTCGTTGCACTTATCTCAATCTGCGTTAAGTCACAGCATTAAAAAATTAGAAGGCCAAATTGCTACTCCAATATGGAAAAAAGAGGGTCGAAACCTACGTCTTACAGCTGCTGGAGAGCGTATTCAAACGCTTTCAAATAGAGTATTACCTCAGTTTTTACATACAGAATTATTACTGAGTCAGATTGCAAAAGGTGAAATGGGGGCTCTACGAATTGGCATGGAATGTCATCCTTGTTATCAATGGTTACTTAGAGTCATTCAGCCTTATTTAGAACAGTGGCCGGACATTGATATGGACGTGAAGCAGGAGTTCCAGTTTGGTGCTTTAGGTGCATTGCTTAGCTACGAAATAGATGTACTTATTACACCAGATCCACTCTTTAAACCTAAAATAGTCTACATACCCGTTTTTGACTATGAACATAGGCTGGTCGTTTCAGCGTCTCACAAACTTGCAAAGCAAGCTTTTGTTTTACCCGAGCAATTAAGCGAAGAGGTACTGTTTAGTTACCCTGTTGAGCCGCAAAGGCTCGATATCTTTAGTCAATTTCTTAATCCAGCAAAGTGTTCAGTAAAAAAACACAAAAACATTGAAACAACTGAGATCATGTTACAAATGGTCGCTGCTGGTCGAGGTATTTGTGCCTTGCCGGGCTGGCTAGTAGATGAGTACTCAAAATCAATGCCTATTAAGAGTCTTCGTTTTGGAGAAAAAGGTATTAATAAGCAAATCTTTGTAGGTATTCGCAAGACCGACCAAAATATTGACTACTTAAATGATTTCATTGCTCAAGCTAAAAAAACAAAATAATTAGTTAATCCGGTTTTAGAGGGGCTGCATAAAATTAAACACCTGCAATAGAAAAGACGGCGAGCTTGTCGCTAATCTATGAGACTGCCTCTTGCTCACCCAGATGGTATTTTGCTCACGACAACAATGAGCTTAAATCCGATTTAACACAAATCAATAAGCTAAGGCTGGCAATTCGTATAATTAAGAGCATAAACATGTTCTTGCATAGTAAATAAAAAAAGCCCGAATATCGCTATTCAGGCTTTTCAATTTTGAGCTATAAATGGTTTTGACTATTTATGCGCAGGATAAACGGTTTACTTCAAGGCGCTTTATTGTGTCGTTTAGTGTTTCTTAAACGAACGATAACGCAACGAAGAAATTAACAGTTTAGACAAGCACAATTACATCATACCGCCCATTCCACCCATACCGCCCATATCAGGCATGCCACCAGCGCCAGCATCTTTTACTGGTGCATCAGTGATCATAGCTTCGGTTGTTAACATTAAGCCAGCGACAGAAGCAGCAAACTGTAATGCACTACGCGTTACTTTAGTTGGGTCAAGAATACCCATTTCTAACATATCACCGTAAGTAGAGTTACCAGCATTGTAACCAAAGTTACCTTTACCGTTACGCACTTCGTTTAATACGACTGAAGCTTCATCACCACAGTTAGCAACGATTTGACGTAGAGGTGCTTCCATTGCGCGAATTGCAACATTAATACCATGAGTTTGGTCTTCGTTGGCACCTTCAAGATCTTTGATAAGGTCAGCAGCGCGAACTAATGCAACACCACCACCAGCAACAACACCTTCTTCTACCGCGGCGCGAGTTGCATGCAATGCATCTTCAACACGGGCTTTTTTCTCTTTCATTTCGATTTCTGTTGCTGCGCCAATTTTAATAACCGCAACACCGCCAGCTAATTTAGCTAAACGTTCTTGTAACTTTTCTTTATCGTAATCAGAAGATGAGTCTTCGATTTGACCACGAATTTGCATTACGCGACCTTGTATATCAGCTTCGTTACCAATACCATCAATAATCGTTGTATTGTCTTTAGTGATAACAACACGTTTAGCTTGACCTAAATCTTCTAATGTTGCTTTTTCAAGCTCCATACCGATTTCTTCAGATATTACCGTACCACCCGTTAATGTCGCGATATCTTGTAACATTGCTTTACGACGGTCACCAAAACCAGGTGCTTTAACCGCTGCAACTTTAACGATGCCGCGCATGTTGTTTACCACTAATGTTGCTAAAGCTTCACCTTCAACATCTTCAGCAATAATTAATAATGGCTTACCTGATTTTGCAACCCCCTCTAAAGTAGAAAGTAATTCGCGAATGCTGCCTACTTTTTTGTCTACTAATAGAATGAATGGGCTTTCTAATTCAACAGTGCCACTTTCTTGGTTGTTGATAAAGTAAGGAGATAAATAGCCACGGTCGAATTGCATACCTTCAACAACGTCTAATTCGTCAGTTAACGCTTGACCTTCTTCAACAGTAATTACGCCTTCAGTGCCCACTTTTTCCATCGCTGTTGCGATGATTTTACCGACAGTTTCGTCAGAGTTAGCAGAGATAGTGCCTACCTGCTCAATCGCTTTGTTATCGCTACATTCTTGTGACAAACCTTTTAATGCTTCAACGGCGGCAATAACTGCTTGGTCGATACCACGTTTTAAGTCCATTGGGTTCATGCCGGCAGCAATTGATTTCAAACCTTCATTTACAATAGCTTGCGCTAAAACAGTTGCAGTAGTTGTTCCGTCACCAGCTTCATCATTGGCTTTAGAAGCAACTTCTTTAACCATCTGTGCGCCCATGTTTTCAAATTTGTCTTCTAATTCAATTTCTTTTGCAACAGTAACACCATCTTTGGTGATGATTGGACCACCAAAAGATTTGTCTAATACAACATTACGACCTTTAGGGCCTAATGTTACTTTTACCGCGTCAGCTAAAACATTTACACCACGTAGCATTTTTGCTCGTGCGTCATTTCCAAATAATACGTCTTTTGCAGCCATGTTGTTTCTTCCTATATTTTGTTAGTTTGTCGAACATCGTTCGACTACAATAATTAATACACTGTAAGTTGAGGCTTAGCCTAACGAATTCCTACAGTTTATATAAAGTCAGTAGCGTTACTATGACTCAACAATCGCTAAAATGTCTGATTCAGAAAGGATCAAAACTTCTTCGCCATCAATTTTTTCAGTTTTAACGCCGTAACCTTCACTAAAAATAACTTGGTCACCTACTTTTACGTCTAAAGCACGTACTTCGCCATTTTCTAAAATGCGACCGTTACCGACAGCGATAACTTCACCGCGCGTTGATTTTTCTGCAGCACTTCCTGTTAAAACAATACCACCAGCTGATTTTGATTCTACTTCTTTACGTTTAATTATTACGCGGTCATGTAATGGACGAATGCTCATTAATTTTCTCCTGAGAGTTTATTCACTCTCAATAAATTTAAATAAAAGGTTATAAAACTTTGTTGCAATTAAAGATGGGGCTAATTTAAAACTTCACAAGCCCCGTTAAAAAATTTTTTATTCTTTGCGCTCATACTCACCTTCAAGCGTTTCACCTTGGTGGTGTTCAATCGGCTTCTTAGTGCCTAAACCCTGCTCAAATGGATCAGACGTAACTGGCTGTTCTTGCTGAGTATGCACCGAACTTTGATAAGTAAAACCAGCCGCGCTTTGATTCATGACTAAATGTGACTGCACTGACTTTATCAACAGACTTCTCACACTAGGGATCAGGAGAGATAGCCCAAAAATGTCAGTAACAAAGCCAGGCGTTACTAAAAGTATGCCCGCAACCAGTAAAAGTAGTCCTGCAACTATTTCATCTGAAGGCATTTCTCCTTGCGCCATTTTAGTTTGTACTGAGTTTAAGGTCGCAATCCCCTGCTGTTTAACATTTCTCGCACCCAGCCATGCGGTAATAATAACAATAGCAATTGTTGGCCATGCGCCAAGCCAAGTACCAACATTGATCAGTACCATAATTTCGATAATAGGAACGACAATAAAAAGGATAAATAGAAATCGAAACATTTAAAGTCTCTTCATTAAAAAATTTTATATAAGATGAAACATATATGGGGTTGTGCAGGTCTTTTTCAAGCATCAGGTAAATACAAGCTAGTTCATATGGTAATAAGCTATTAATTGTCATTTAAATAGCTTAAGTTTTTGTTAAGGAAAATACGTTAATGTTTCAATTAATAATGTGCACTTGTCCTGATATTAGCAATGCGAAATTGATTGCAAAACACTTAATACAAGAGAAACTGGCCGCTTGTGTCAATATTATTCCTAACGTTATCTCTGTTTATCGCTGGCAAGATAATATTGAATGTGATGAAGAAATACAGTTAATGATAAAAACACAAACCAATAAGTTTAACGATGTAGCTAGTGAAATTAAACGCTTACATCGTTATGATACCCCTGAAATTATCGCCATGAACATCCAGCAAGGCGACGATAGTTATTTAAACTGGATCACTGAGTCTTTAAAATAGTTGTTATGAAAAAAATTGTCTTACTTTTTTGGTTAGTTTTAACCAGTATTTTTTTGCAAGTACCCAATGCTCAAGCTCAAGATTCAATTTTTGATACTTCGTCCGCTTCGTTATTCAGTAACGATGATGAGTTTCTTAGTGTCGAAGAAGCCTTTGAATTTAATTTTCACCAGAAGGATGATCAATTATCTGTTTCCTTTACCATAGCTGAGGGCTATTACTTATATCGTCACCAGTTTAAGTTCAGTGTTGAAAACGCAGAAATAATCCCTGTCGAACTGCCTAAAGGTGAAGACCATGAAGATGAATTTTTTGGTGTTCAGCAAATATTTACCGAACAGCTTAACTTCACTATTAAGCTTGTTAACGCTAATAGTAATGCCAGCATTAAAATACGCTATCAAGGGTGCGCAGCAAAAGGCTTATGCTACCCACCTAAAAGTAAAGTTGTAGCACTATCAAAAGTTAATAATGAAGAAGCCATTAACACCAACAATGTTTTGGCGGCGATATCACCTGATAATGAAACGGGCAATACATCTATTGCCGCTGAAAATGCCAGCGAACAACATCAATTAGCCGATATGCTCAAAGGTGATAATATTTGGCTAACACTACTCGCTTTTTTTGTTGGAGGCTTACTGCTTTCATTTACGCCTTGTGTATTTCCTATGTACCCTATTTTGACCGGTATTATCGTTGGGCAAGGCGATAAATTATCAACGTCAAAAGCCTTTCGTTTATCGTTTGCTTATGTACAAGGCATGGCAATAACTTATACCTTACTGGGCATTGTTGTTGCACTGGCCGGCGCTCAGTTCCAAGCAATGTTTCAACATCCTGCCGTTTTAATTGTGTTGAGTGTTTTATTCATCTTTTTAGCACTTTCTATGTTTGGAGTTTTTAACCTTGCCTTGCCAAGTAGCTGGCAAAATAAATTGAATAACATCAGTAATAGCCAAAAAGGTGGTTCATATTTCGGTGTTGTTGTTATGGGTGCTATTTCTGGTTTAGTGGCGTCTCCATGTACTACCGCTCCTTTAACCGGTGCTCTGCTATATATCTCGCAATCGGGTGATATTTGGTTAGGTGCATCAGCCCTCTACGCATTAAGTTTAGGTATGGGTGTACCCTTACTTGTTTTGGGTAGTTCTGGTGGTAAATTATTACCAAAAGCAGGTACATGGATGACGGTAATTAAAAATGTATTTGGCTTATTACTACTCGCTGTTCCGATATTTTTAATGGAAAGGTTTTTACCTTCAGTGGTAACACAAGCCATGTGGGCAATATTGGTCTTATCAAGTGCAGGCTATTTTTATACCGTCAATCAACAGACCCAGAATAACTTTTGGTTTGGTGTTAGAAGTGTGGTGATATTTGTAATGATATTTTTTGGCGCCAACCAAGCTTTTCAACTGATAAGTCCTAGCCAAAACGTTGCTACAAGTAATCAAGAAGCTCCACAACAACACTTTACTAAAGTAGCAACATTACCAGAGTTGTTAGCAGCAGTAGACAATGCGAATGCACAAGGGAAGACTGTAATGGTCGATTTGTATGCCGACTGGTGTATCGCCTGTAAAGAGTTTGAAGAATACACCTTTAATGCCCCGCAAGTACAAAAAGTGCTGAGTAACACAGTATGGTTACAAATTGATATGACTGACTTCGATTCGACTGACAATGCTGAGTTTGCGGAAAAGTATCAAGTACTTGGCTTACCGAGTATTCTCTTCTTTGACCAACAAGGTAAAGAATTAACTCAGCAGCGCGTAACGGGTTTTATGGGGGCAGAAGAATTTACTGAACACCTACAAAAAATCCTTTAACCTTTAACCTTTAACCTTTAACAAACAAGTACACTTTAACTCGCGTAACTCTGCGGGTTAAAGTGCTGATACTTTCCAATAGCCATTAACAATTTTTGTATCAATAAATTCCATTAGTTTGGTTTCAGGAATAGGTTTAGAAAAGTAATATCCTTGAATAATATCACAATCGTTTTCTGTTAAACTGCGTAACTGCGCACTCGTTTCAACACCTTCTGCGATAACCTGCAAACCTAAGTTCTTCACCATAGCAATGGTTGACATAATAATTTGATAATCAGCTCGATTTTCTAACATGCCAAATACAAAGCTTTTATCTATTTTAATAACGTCGACTGGCATTTTTTTCAAATAAGCTAATGACGAATAACCGGTACCAAAATCATCAATGGCAAAACTAAACCCTACATCTCTCAAGCCATTCATCATTTCAATTGCACTATCGATATTTTTTACTAAGGTTTGCTCAGTCAGCTCTAGTTCGAAGTGACTTGCCTCAAGCGAGAACTCATTAAGTAAATCGGTTAAATAAGGGGTTAGATGAGGATCGGCAAATTGACCTGCTGACAGATTTATCGCAATACGGACATCAGTTAAACCCTTATCAATAAAAGTTTGGCAAAGTTCAAAACAGCGTCTGATCACCCAATAACCCAGTTCAACCATGTGCTGAGAATTTTCAAGGAGAGGAATAAAATCTTCCGGCGAAACCATGCCTCGTTCGGGATGCTGCCATCGAAGTAACGCTTCAAAGCCGTATAGTTTTTTTGTTTTTGCATCTAACTGAGGTTGTAAACTTAAGCTAAATTGATTTTTAGCTAAAGCCTGTCTAACTTCACTTTCCATCATCACCCGAAGGGCAACTTTTTTATACATCTCTTCATGGTAAATATGATATTTGGCGCCACCATCATCTTTAGCTTCATACATAGCGATATCGGCATAACTGATCAGATCTTCTGACTTAGTCATTTCTTCAGGAGCAAAGGCTATTCCAATACTGGTACTTACATAAAAAAGGCTATTTTGTATTTTAATTGGTTCTTTAAATGCTTCTAAAATTTCTTGTGCGACAAGCACTGCATCATTTTCATTATCGATATGACCAAGTACCACAACAAATTCATCACCACCAAATCGACAAGCCATATCAACTCTCCGAATACTGGAGCGCAAACGATTAGCCGCTTGAATTAACAACTTGTCGCCATCAGTATGACCATGACTATCATTTACTTTCTTAAAGTCATCGAGATCTAAAAATAAAACGGCAATTTGTCCGTCACTGCGTGACACATTGAGAAACGCTTTACGCAGTTGATAGTTAAGCATATTGCGGTTAGGCAATCCCGTTAACAAATCATACATGGCAATATTTTCGAGCTCTTTCGTTTTTTGTTCAATTTCAATATTTAACTGTTCAAGTTCAAAACTTAACTCGGTGGCCGCATTGGCTAAAATATCTAGTTCATCAATATATTTACCATTTCTTTGTAGGTCTGTTTGACGAAACCGATCAAATTCTTTTTTCGCCAATAGAGGTAAAACATCTGACAAGACTAGTAAGCGACGAGTAAAGGGGCTAGCAACAAAATGAACAACAATCACTAAAGCAATAAGCACAACTAAGGTAAAAATTAAAAATTGCCAACGATTTTGCTGATACTTATCTGTAAAAATAGTGGCGTCATCAATCAGTGCCAGGTAATAAAAATCATCACGGGTATTTGCGATGGGAATTAAGTTAATCAGATAACTGCTATCGTTGGCTGTAGCTTTTATACCTTGAAAATTAATCATCTCGCTGTTGATAATTTCTTGGTTCGACATAAATAATTCACTGACTAGTTGAGTATTTGTTGAAGAGATAAATTTAGCGTCAGCAAGTATAATAGCCTCTTCGTTACCTGTTATTGATACAAGCTTATCTACACGAGAAAAACTTACAACGGCCAACTCATTATCAAGCGCTTGATTTATATAAAAAATCATATCAACAAGTGAAACTGTCATCGCGACAACCGCCATATCACCCTTACCGTTTAATACTGGTATGGTGATCAACTGAACACATTGACCCTCGCAGTACAAAGTGTGTTCAGGTTGCTGATGTCTTAGTACATTTTCAATACTCAGCTGAACAAATTTAGGAATAGCATTAGAAAGGTATAACTCTTCATTACTTGCTGAAACTAACCAAACATTTTCAACATTTTGATTCATTTGTAGGGTATCAAACTGCGCGGCAAACTCTTGTGCTAAAACGTCAAAATCAGCTTGCTCTTTTAACCGCACAATATCAGAAAACGACTCTAGCCACGTCAGTATTTTTTGACGTAATACGTTATTTTGCACAGAAAACTGTGCCTGGCCTTTACGTAAAGTATCACTTTGATATTGGGTGAACTCTTGATTTAACCTTGATAAAGACAAATAAGAGAAAATAGCCGTTAGGAGCAATAACGCCCCCATAACTAGCACTAATAATTTAACAGGAACGCTAACAAATCTTTTTCTCATCAAGTTAGCCCCACTAGAACCAGTACATTAGTTGTAAGGCCCACATTTTCCAATGCTCACTGTTCGCCTCTGGGTTGGGCAACACAACAGGATTAACGCGGGCAGCGCCTTTTACCCAATGGTACTCCGCATTGACCCGTAAATTATCAGAAAAATCGTATGAAAACCCTAGCATTTTATCGTGCTGATAAGCAAAATAATGAGGTATGGTGCCAAAACTTTGTTGTTGTAATTCACGGCCTTTTTTATCATCCTTATTTGCATAGAAATTTTCAAAACGACTAATAAATTTCAATCGTTGATTTACCTTGTAAACCGCTTGAACATAACCACCTTGACCAATATTGTCTTGGTTAAACTGAGCAGCGTAAAACCCTTTGGTTAAAAACCTTGTTTGTAAAACTTCACTAGTAAACTCCCAGTGTTCACCTTCATATAAAGCATTTATCGTATAAAACTGAAAAACAAATCGTCCATCAACAAAAAAATCAGGACTCTCATTTTTATAGTTAAATTCTGAATCCAATAAGGTTAGACCAAAGCGCCATTGTGAAAATACTGGCCGCCAATAAACACTCGCCTGCGTATCAAGCTCATGCTCGATATCTCCCTGTGCTAACTTACTGAGAATGACTTCTGCATCTTCACTATCAATCGGACTTTTACCACGGCTAAAATTGAAATCAAATTCGCCATATTTATCATTATTGTAAGTCAATTTTAATGCAGCACCATCGCCACCAACAGCGATATCACGAAAGCCATCAAAATATGTCCCTTGCGGTAACAAGATTGAGGGCCGTGCAAAAGGAATATCACGGGTACTTGAATGCAACCAGTGGGCATTTTTAAAACGGCCAACAAATAAATTAGCTTGCCACTGCTCTGAACTATAAGCGCTCCAATCCATTAAGAAGTAATCAACACGCAAACCTTCCTTGTAGCGATTCCCACCGTTTAAATAAACAGCTTGTGCCGCAAAGCGATAATCGTCAGATAATTGATACGAGGTATTAAGTCCTATTTCTGTTAACTTTAACGATATTTCGCCGTTATCATTAACAAAGTTGCTATTGTCGACGTCAATAACGCCTTGCGCAACAAAGCCATGTATTTTTAACGGATCTGCCGAATGCCCTTCCTGTGCGTGCGCATTAATCGCAAGTAATGCTGATAAGCACATTACTTTATAACTCATTTTATTGATCGATTTTAAGCAGATTGACATCACTTACCTCATTAATATTTTCAATGTAACCAATGGCACCTGTGGTTGATTTAACGGCTTCAATTAACTCTTCTTCAGTTAACACCACAGTTGGCGCAATCCCCATACCTGAGAAAGTCAACTTGTCCCATATATGGTCAAGTTGATATGGAAATAAGCGTAAGGTGTCTTTACAAAATTTTTGATGGGTGGGATTAGTACTTGATAAAACAAAAACAGTTATGGGTAGGCCATTGGCCCATTTAGTTTGACGCATTGAATATATACGACGTAACTGAGTGGTTGTTATTGACACAGTATCAGTTGTGATATTGGTAATAACTTCGACCGCATGAGTTGCCGGACTGCCAATTAATATGACAAGAACCATTAATCTGATTAGAATTTGGCTGATAACTAAATCCTTGTTAATGAGAAATAAAGAGCACTTTGTGTATCTAACAAAGTGCTCCGTAGCCACTAGTAGTAACCGAGTAAAGGAGACCACGCAACCCACTGCTATATGTTAACCTGTATATAAAAACCGCTAAACCAATGAATTGATTACTAAATATAGATAATAATATTGTAGTAAATTTTTCCTAAAATACAAAACTTTATTGTCAACTTATTGATAAAAAGTTAACAACAACAGATCAGACCAGTATTTTGCTGCTATATTCTGCGAAAACACTATAATAATCGCTTAACAGCAGAAATGCTCGATTTTGTTATTAGCTGTTCCATCACTCTAGCTTTTATGTGATGATATTTGTAATATTTGCTATTTAATAGGTTTTTCTCAGAAAATGACTACAAAGTTTAAAGTTTTAGTGATAAATGGCCCTAACTTAAATATGTTAGGGAAACGCGAGCCTGAAATTTATGGCGCGCAATCATTAACCGATATTATTGACGATTTAACATTGCAAGCTATACCACTGAGAATTGAATTAAGTCATTTGCAATCAAATGCTGAACACCTACTAATAGAAAAAATACATCAAGCTCATAATGAAATAGACTTTATTGTCATTAATCCTGCCGCATTTACCCATACTAGTATAGCGATACGTGACGCACTCCTTTCTGTGGACATTCCATATATTGAAGTTCATCTTTCAAATGTCCATGCTAGAGAGTCGTTTAGACATCATTCGTATCTATCAGACAAAGCTATTGGTGTTATTTGCGGCTTAGGTGCCGATGGTTATAAATATGCGTTAGCGTCGGCTTATACTTGGTTGACTGACCATAAAAGTTAATGAAAAAACAACAGAGAGTGGCTTAACTTTAGCGGCTCTATTTACAACATAAATTACACATTGATAAAAAGGTATTCAAATGGATATTCGTAAAATAAAAAAATTAATTGAATTAGTACAAGAATCAGGGATTAACGAATTAGAAATTTCTGAAGGTGAAGAATCAGTACGTATTTGTCGTGGCGGTACTATGGTACAAGCTGCTCCAATGATGCACTCTGCTCCTGCTGCTGCACCTATTGCCGCACCTGTAGTCACTGAAACGGCACCTGCTGTTATTTCAGGTCACGTTGTTCGTTCGCCAATGGTTGGTACTTTCTACGCTTCAGCATCACCTGATTCACCTGCATTTGTCGAAGTAGGTAAACATGTCAATGCTGGTGATACTTTATGTATTCTTGAGGCAATGAAAATGATGAACCAAATTGAAGCTGATAAGTCTGGTGTTATTAAAGAAATTCTAGCGGGCAATGAAGACGCTATAGAATTTGACCAGCCGCTATTCATCATTGAATAATCCTATAGATATCAAACAAAAGGATCATTCCATGTTAGATAAAGTTGTTATCGCCAATCGAGGCGAAATTGCACTAAGAATATTACGTGCATGTAAAGAACTCGGTATAAAAACTGTTGCAGTGCACTCTACGGCTGACAGAAACTTAAAACATGTTTTATTAGCCGATGAAACTATCTGTATTGGCAAAGCGCCAGCGCCTGACAGCTACCTTAATATTCCTGCCATAATAACGGCAGCTGAAGTCACTAACGCAGTAGCAATACATCCTGGCTATGGTTTTCTAGCTGAGAATGCTGATTTTGCAGAACAGGTTGAAAAGTCAGGCTTTGCCTTTATCGGCCCAAAAGCTGAAAGCATCCGTATTATGGGTGATAAAGTTGCGGCAATTAAAGCAATGAAAATAGCGGGTGTTCCTTGTGTTCCAGGGTCAGATGGCCCGCTTAATGATGATGAAGCGGCCAATAAAGCTCATGCTAAACGTATTGGCTACCCGATTATCGTCAAAGCGGCTGGTGGCGGCGGTGGTCGTGGTATGCGTGTTGTGCGCAGCGAAGAAGATTTAGTCGACGCGATTGCATTAACCAAAAGAGAAGCCGGTACTATTTTCAAAAATGATATGGTTTACATGGAAAAATTCCTTGAAAATCCTCGTCATGTTGAAATTCAAATAATGGCTGATGGTCAAGGTGCTGCAATTCACTTAGGTGAGCGTGATTGTTCTATGCAGCGTCGTCATCAAAAAGTGGTAGAAGAAGCTCCCGCACCAGGTATTACTCCAGAAATGCGCGCCAAAATTGGTGAGCGTTGTTGTAAAGCTTGTATTGATATTAATTATCGTGGCGCCGGCACTTTTGAATTTTTATACGAAAACGGTGAATTCTACTTTATTGAAATGAATACCCGTATTCAAGTTGAGCATCCAGTTACTGAAATGATCACCGGTGTTGATTTGATCAAAGAGCAATTACGTGTTGCTGCTGGTCAACCATTATCTTATACCCAAGATGATATTAAAATCGCTGGCCATTCAATTGAATGTCGTATCAATGCTGAAGACCCACGTACTTTTGTTCCTTCACCGGGCAAAATCACTCGTTTCCATCCTCCAGGAGGATTGGGGGTTCGTTGGGATTCTCATATCTACGCTGAGTATACGGTACCACCAAATTATGACTCTATGATCGGCAAACTGATCACTTGGGGTGATAACAGAGATGTTGCAATCGCACGTATGCGCAATGCCTTAGCCGAATTAGTGATTGATGGTATTAAAACCAACATTGCCTTACATCAAAATATTTTAAATGATAAAGGTTTTGTTAATGGCGGTGCCAACATCCATTATCTAGAAAAGAAATTAGCTGAAGCTGAATAAGTTTCTACAAATTTAACAATCAAGCCCTGCATCGCAGGGCTTTTTTATATCAGGGATAACGGTATTAAACGTTTACATAAAAGTGAAATTCCTACACCCAAATAGCAATGATGTCGTGTTACCATAGATAATAATATATGGCTTATACTTTACTCATTGAATTTAAAAATATGACTGAATTACTTGAAAAACCTTTACCACCTGCCGATGGTGAATGTTGTGACAGCGCATGTACACCATGTGTTTGGGACAATTTCTATGCAAAGCGTAAAGAATGGCGCCTGCAACAAGTCGCACTAAAAGAAAAACAAGCCCAAGACAACGAGTCAAATTAAGACTAAGCGACTTTCTAAGCGATACTGTGTATGACTGAATTACTTAAAGAACCTTCCCTTCCCGCCGACGATGACTGTTGCGGCGGCGGCGCTTGTTGCCCTTGTGTATGGGACCACTACTATAGCGAATACGAAAAGTGGCGTTTACAGCAGACTGAATTACAAGCTAAAGAGCAAGCAGTAAACGCTGAACAACCTTAGCTCAAGGCAATCACTTTTTTCACTAATTTATTAATACCACTGGCCGCCTCAACAAGTGATGTCGCTAGCATGTAGGCCGGTGTTGAAACCAGTTTTCGTTTTCCGTCAACAATAATATCGCCCACTTCACAATCAACGTGTGCTAAACCACGCTTTATTAACGACTCCGCGATATCACGGTCTTTACCAATCGTTGCTTGAACATCCTCACCGTAAATAAGGGGGATCATTGCCGGAGCAATACACATAAAGCCAAGCGGTTTGTCCGCTTTAATAAAGCGTTGAGCAGCAACAAGTACTTCAGCATTTATTTGATAGTTTTCTGCATCAAGCGCGAAGCCACAGAGGTTCTTTGCTGCGCCAAAGCCACCAGGGAAAATTAGCGCATCAAATTCTTCATGATAGAGCTCAGTAATGTCTTCAATGTCACCACGGGCAATGCGCGCAGATTCAACCAAAACATTACGTGTTTCATCTTCACTAACCGCGCCAGTTAAATGGTTAATCACATGATGTTGATTAATGTTTGGCGCAAAACAACGATAGCTTGCTCCTTGCTGTTCAATCGCTAATAACGTTAAAACACTTTCATGTATTTCACTGCCGTCATAAACGCCACAGCCAGATAAAATAATCGCTATTTTTTTCATGTTAATCCTTTATTCCTATATTCTTTGTCATATTAGGTAACTGACATAATAAAACAACTATTATCGAGCACCACATCAATAATGCAAACGGTAAAGCACTACCATCATAAAAATACGCTAATATTGGTCCTGCTAATGCGCCAATGCCAAAGCGAAGAGTACCTATTACCGCACTAGCTGTACCTGATTCCCGGGTAAATTCTTGCATAATAAGTGCATCAGCATTGACCGCTATCATCGATAAACTGCCCATCAACGGCAATACCGCAACTGCCGTGAACATTAATGGTAGCTGCAAAAAGTTTACCACCACCAACAATGAAGAAAAACATAACGCAACGATTAAACCGTAGGTCAACATTTTAAATGACCCTTTACGACTAACTAAGCGGGTATTAATAAAATGGGCGGTCATTAACGCCAAAACATTAACGGCAAATAGTAGGCTAAATTCAAATTCCGAGACCTTAAAAACCGTTAGATAGACAAAAGGGATCGCGGTAATATAAGCAAAAAAAGCTAATGAAATAACCATAGACGTAACAATATTTAGTTGTGACTTTTTATTAGATAAGACAATTTTATAGCGTTGCAGAAAACTAACCGGTGCTAAATTTTTCTCACGCTTTACTTCAGGTAAAAATCGATACACCAAGAGTAAAATAATAAAGCTGTAGGCCGCTAAACTTAAAAATATAAGCTGCCAACTATGCAGCAGTAACACTGAGCCAATAGCGGGCGCTATCATAGGCGCTATCATCATAATCATAGATACATAAGAAAACCCTTTGGCGGTATCTTTGCCATATCGCTCTTTTATTGTTCCCGGCACAACAACCGTTGCCGCACTACTAATAAATGCCTGAAAAAATCGTAAGGATAAAAACTGTTCAATACTCGTGACAAACGTTATCGCTATACTCATCACGATAAAACCTGAGATACCGAGCATCACTAATTTTCTTCTGCTGTGTTTATCCGCTTGTGGGCCAAAAAATAACAGACCTAAAGCATAGCCTAGTAAATATATACTCAGGCTATTTTGTACCATTGGCATATCAGTTGACAAATGCTCCGCCAGTATTGGCATTGCCGGCAAATACATGTCGATTGCCAATGGTGAGATAGCAATAATGGCTGCTAATAAGGGTAATAATAATTTTAGTGAAAGCTCTGTTTGTTCACTAACTTTTAGGTTTCTCATGATTTTTCCGGATAGTCGTAAACAAGTTTGCCAAGGTCAGCAATCGCTTTGTCTATTTTTTCACACCATTTCACCCCATAGCTAATGCGCATAAAATTTTTATATTGCCCGGTTGGGGAAAAAATTTCACCGGGAGCAAAACTCACCCCCTTAGCAATAGCCTGAGTAAAAAATTGGCTAGTATCAACATGAGAACGGCAACGTATCCATAAGACACTGCCACCTTGTGGCTGTGAAATGCAGACTTCTTTTGGAAAATGACTAGCGATTAAGGCGCGCATCCGCTCGCAGTTATAACGTAAGGTTTTTCTTAACACTTGTAAGTGACGATCATATTCACCACTCATCAAATAATCAGTTAATGTCCATTGCTGTAACATTGGTGTTGAGCAAGACTGGGCGCGTTTAATACGTTTTGCTGCTTCTTCATATCTGCCTGGTAATAGCCAACCGACCCGATAACCTGGTGCAGCGGTCTTTGAAAAAGATGAGCACGTTAGCACTAGGCCTTTTTTGGAGTAAAGCTGCGCGGGTACTGGTCTATCTTTGCTGAAATATAAGTCACTGTAAACTTCATCTTCGATAAGTGGAATATCATGTTTTTCTAATAAACTGACCATATTCTGGCGCTGTTGATTAGTCATCATAGAGCCAAGTGGGTTAGAGATAGCGGTAGAAAACAAACACGCTTTTACCGGATGTTGCTCAATAACTTTAGCCAGTTCTTCAACACAAATCCCCTCTTCAGTGCAGGTATAAACTTCCAGAGCTTTCATACCCAAACTTTCAATTAATTCAATCAAACCAAAGAAACACGGTGATTCTACAGCGATAATATCACCACGTTCTGCGACACACTGTAAGGCAATTGATAGTGCTTCTTGGGCACCACTAGTGATAATTATATCGTCATGATTAATGGCTACGCCTTGCTCATGATAACGAAAAGCAAGGTTTAAACGCAGTTTTGGATCACCATTTACCGGTCCGTAACTAACCGCTTTTTCAGCATTCTTACTCAATACCGAACGCATTAATCGTGCTAAGGCTTTATCTGGTGGGTGTGCATTGACCGGGTTAGAAATACCCAATGCGACAGTATCGGGTAAATGAACAGCTTCATAAACTTGTTCTATTATGCTTCGACATGAGATTTCAACGGGCTGACAACTTGCCCATAATGACCGCATAGGTTTTAAGGTTCGTGCTTGCTTAGCTTTTAAATAATAGCCTGATTGTGGCCTTGCAGAAATACTACCCTGACGCTCTAGTTCAATATACGCTTGTTTTACTGTCGGTATACTTATTTCAAATTGTCTACTGAGTTTACGTAGGCTAGGTAGCTTGTCTCCCGCTCTTATTGCACCACTTTTTTCTTGGTCTTCAACAAAGTCAATGACTTGCTGATATAAAAATTCTGAAGAAGATTTATCTAAAAGTTGCATTTTATTTCACCTCAACAAAAACTGTATAGGTTACATTTTATATTTTTTGTATCTGTTACACAACAGAACTATCTATAAACTAGTGTTTTAGAAATAAGTCGACCTTAAGAAATAGTACTTCATATAAGAAATGCTGTTACAGTGATTTAGTCAAAATTAATTGAGAAGATTGCGCTTAAATTTTTCAGGAAAGAATAATGAACAACACACTATTATATGTGATCACCGTACTTATCTGGGGAACAACTTGGATCGCCATTAATTATCAATTAGGTGATGTTCCCGCCGAAGCATCTATTGTTTATCGTTTTGGCTTAGCAGCACTTCTGCTATTTGCTTATTGTCGTTTTAAAAAGCTCTCACTTGCCTTTAACAAAAAACAGCACCTACAATTTTTGTTCTTTGGTTTGATGTTATTTGGCTGTAATTACTATTTTTTATATTCAGCTCAACAGCATATAAATTCTGCGCTTGCCTCAATCGCTTTTTCAATGATTATGTTTTTCAATGTGGTCAATGCCCGCATTTGGTTTAACACTAAAATTACTCAACAAACTTATCTAGGCGCTTTTCTAGGTTTAACCGGCATTGTGGTTTTATTCTGGCCACAAATTAACGATACCGAGTTAGGCGCAGAAACATTACTAGGTTTATCACTTTGCTTCGTTGGAACATTGTTCGCATCAACGGGCAATATGGTCTCAATGAAAAATAAACTTATGAATTTACCTATGATGCAAGCCAATGCTTGGGGCATGTTTTATGGCTCAATATTTATGACTATATTGCTATTAATACAAGGAAAATCATTTAGTTTTTCATATACCTTACCCTATATTAGTTCGCTAATTTACCTATCGGTTTTCGGCTCTATTATTGCATTTGCCAGTTACTTAACACTTTTAAATAACATCGGAGCCCATAAGGCCTCATATGCAAGCGTGATGTTCCCTGCTGTTGCCGTCGTTATCTCAACGATATTTGAAGGTTTTAGCTGGAATATTTATACTGTCATTGGCTTATTAATTATTGTCGCCGGGAATATTGTTGTGTTAACTAAACCAAAAAAGAAAAATATAATAATAACACCATAAAAGCATCCTACTTTTAAATATATTTATGTTAAATCAGCTTGTTAATCCAAAATGACTTTACCAAGTAATTTATAGGTAATAACATAAGCAGCGTATAAAAACGCTAAGTGACGCTGTTATTTTCAATAAAAACCGAGTTAAAATAAAGGCATAATTTTATTGAGATGCTACTCTTTTTAGAGTGATTAATTTTTATAAAATCATTAATTAGGGGCAAGATGTTAAATAACTCATGGGGTCAATTGTTAATACTAGCGCTATCGTTACTTATGACGACGAGTGCCGCTTGCCAAAAAATAAATAATAATCATTATTTACCCATAGTAACGTTAAAGTTTGACCCTTCTGGCTCAAATGCTTGGTATCCCTATTATATTAATACTGGTGAAAAACGTGGCATTGTCGTTGACGCCGTAGCCATAATACTCGCCACTGCCAATATAAGTGGTAAGGAAATAATTTTACCGCCAAAACGCACCAATTTATCATTGAAAAATGGTCTCGTTGATTTTGATTTAATTAATCCTGATTGGTTATCTAAAGAGCAACAGTCTGACGACTATGTCTTTAGCGATAGCGTGATCCCAATTAAAGAGCATATTATCTATTTGGCCGGTACCGTTATTCCTGAAAACTTAGGGGAAGATCAACAATTAACCGACCAAGATATAGGTACCGTTCGAGGTTACTATTATCACAATGATAATTTATTTAATCGCCTAGATTACCCTTCAGAAAAAGAGTTAATAAAAGCACTTTTTAGAAAAAGGATCACCTTTGCTATTAGTGGTGATAAACCAGCACAATATTGGGCAAAAATATTATCAGTACCCATTATTTTAGGCCCCGTCCATTCTGATGGTTACTTAAAAATTAGACTAAGAAAAGAGCTAAAATATCTTTTACCCCAAATCAATGATGCCATTCAACGATTAAAAATAAATGGTAGTCTCGAAAGTATTATAAAAGCTTATATATAATGCTCATCGACTTAATTTATAACTAAGTACTTTATAAGGTTAGTTGTTGCGCATTTATTATCGCGCGTAGTTGTTAATAACAAGTGACTCCATTATCCTATTACCTTAAAATAATCCGCTTTATCTCGTCTTAAAATTTAAGGGTAATATGAAATATTTCCATCGCTCAGTGCTACCTTGTTTGCTTTCTAGCTCTTTATTGCTCGTAACATCTTGCTCGTTATCAAGCGAACAAGCCAAAACAGATAACAATGAAACTGCTGCTTATACCTATCTTAAAGAACTTGTTTCACCCACCGAAGGTATAGGTGCTCGCGAAGCTGGAACGATAAAAGAACAGCAAACAGCCCGCTATATTAAAACTAAATTTGAAAAGTTTGGTTATCGAGTTACCGAGCAAAAATTTTCCTATAACAGTAGAAAAATGGTCGGTGAATCAAAGAACATTATTGCTGAATTTGGTGACGTAACAAAGCCAACCATCATACTTGGCGCACATTATGATTCAACGGCAATGAAAACGGGATCAATGGGCGCCACAGATAACGGCGCAGGTGTTGCGGCAATGTTAGCGATAGCCCAAGCATTGACCACAAAAATGCCAAATAATTATAGTATTCGCTTTATTGCCTTTGGCGCAGAAGAAATTGGTTTGCAAGGTTCAAACTATTACGTCAACGACTTATTAACCCATAACAAATTAGATAATATCGCAGCGATGATTAATTTTGACACCATAGCAGGTGGCGATAAGGTTTATGTACATAGTGCGCATACACAAGCTTATGATAATTGTAAAAATGAAACTTATAACAGCGACACTTTTATGCGAAATGCCTTACTCAAGGCATCAATTAAGGTGTTAGGCGAACAAAACAAGTATGTTATTCATCCTGACTATGAAGGCTATCCTGAAGGTGTAACTGGCTCTTGGTCTGATCATGCTAGTTTTGCCTGTGCTGGTATTCCTATTGCGTATGTAGAATCAACCAACTTTTCAATTAATGGCCAGAATGGCTTTGATGGTTACTCTCAATCAACCGCAAAAAAATTGTGGACTTGTTATGATAAAAAGAATTCAACAGCTTGTGATAATAAAGCCGAGAAAAACTGGGGAAATATTTGGCATACTCAATTTGACCGTTTAGATAAACTTGATGAAATATTTCCGGGACGTGTTAAGCAGCAGCTTAATAATAATGTTGAGGTGCTAATTGAATTATTAGCTAATCCTGATAAATATTTACCGTCAAAGTAAAAAATAAAAATAATATTTTAAAGGTGTGGGCGGTTTTATTAAGACTCAAGCCACCCACACTTCAATAATTAACTACCAATAGGTGAACCCGGCGGCATAGTGATACTAGCAGCAGGATGAACAAGTTTTCCTTGCTCAAGACTATGGGTAATCTGCGCTGCTAACAACATAAACTGAGCAGCTAAGCGCTTGTACTTTTTAGAGTCATAATTATCATTTAACCATTCATTTATATTAAGTAAAGCCATATAAACTTCTGCACGCACCTCTGTTACTAAATTTTTGTTATGCCAAAGTGCTAATAAATGCTCAATAACTTGTTGATTGACCCGCTGTTGAACCAGCAAAGCCAAGCCCTTTTCAGCCGGTACTTTAATTGACTGTTCTATTAAAGCGTTAATCAATTCTTGCACACTCAAAATACGCTTATCCATTACTGACTGTTGCTGTAAACGTGCTAAACGTTGTTCATTTAAAAGCAAAGACACCGTGTGTTTAGCACTAGCCTGCGCAGCAGAAACCGGATCAAAAGTAAGCCCCGTATTACCAGCAAAACTTTCGCGATTACGATAATAACCATAAGCTTTTGGTGGAATAAGTTTCACTATGTGTTCTGGCAAGGTTAATATTTTTGTATCTAGAGTGGCTAATAAAACCTGCAGCGCTTTTCGCTGCTGTTTACCTGAGACTACCTCCAATGGCTTTAGAACATTTTCTTCTCGCAGTTGATAGCGATAGTCTATACCTGAAATTAATTTTGCTGCGGCGGTAACTTGAAAACGATGAAAATTATAGATGGGCACCAAAACCTCTTCAATTTCTGACAAAGGTCGCCCTAGAGGAATACTATTTAAACCAAAGTCTGTTAGCGCTTTTTCACGTATTTTTAAGACTCTATTAAGCTCATCGGCGGCATCTACTCCGTTGTCCCACAAATGTGCGCGACTATGTGCACTCGAAGAAGAACGCGCATCTGAGTCTGACATATACAGCAAATCTGCTTGTTGCGCGCTTGCTATAACTTTCGCTAAGTACTCGGCTTCTTTATCAGCCGTTATATCAGCATAACCATAAGCAATAACTGATTTGTCCCAGCGACCAATATCTGTAGCGTAGGCATTTGATAAATCAATTTCACCATTTTTCAAGGTAATTAACGGGTGAGGATAATCCATTACTGAAGCGCGATTATTAGCACTTGCGGCAAAATTATGCGCGATACCTAAAGTGTGCCCAACTTCATGAGCCGACAATTGACGAATGCGTGCTAAAGCCATTTCTTTCATTGGTGAAGTGTCTGTTATAGATGACTTAAAAGGAGATGTTAAGCCCAAAGCAATGAGATAATCTTGACGAACACGTAGAGAGCCCAATGTTACATGCCCCTTTAATATTTCTCCTGTTCTTGGGTCTATCACTGATGAACCATAAGACCAACCTCTTGTCGCTCGATGTACCCATTGAATAACGTTATAACGAACATCCATAGGGTCTGCATCGGCTGGTAACATTTTTACCTGAAAAGCATTTTTATAACCGATGGCTGAAAATGCTTGGTCCCACCAACGAGCGCCATCAAGTAAAGCACTTTTTATAGGTTCAGGTACGCCGGCATCTAAATAATAGATAATAGGTTCAATTGCTTCGCTGACCTCAAGATTTCTATCTTTTTTGTTTAAGCGATGACGTGGAATATTACGCTGAATTAACGGTTGGTCGATAGCACTGGCGTAATCGGCATAACTATTTGACCAAAAGCCACTGTAAGGATGAAAAGTACGTGCTTGGTATTTGTCGTCAGGTAATTTAATCAGCGAATGATGTAAGTTCACTGTAACAGCTGTTGAGTCTGGCGTTACTGAGCGTAAGTATTTACCTGCATCGGTTCCTTGGTAACTCACTGTTGCTTCAAGCTCAGTATTATTAGGAAAGGCCTTGCTGCGTTTTATATAGATACCACTTCGGCTTTCATCAATTTTGAAGTTACCTTGTTGACGTTGTTTAAGTTTACTTGATAATTGATGAATATCAGATAAAAGAAAGGGTGTATAATCAATTAATACTTTTTTACCGTCCTTACTTTCTTTGGCAACTTTAAACCCCCAAATAATAGAGCTGGCAAATGCCTCGCTAACGGCTTTTTTTTCTAAGTTGTTTTCAGTATCCGCTCGATAATAAGTATTAAGTTGGCGGAGAAAGACCTTCTCTCCTACTTTTTCAAAGCGTACTAGACGGGTATCACCTAACTGGCCTCTATCAAGTCCAATATCATTAGAACCGACTCCTTGAGGTAAACCGCTTTGAAATAAAAAGTCTTGTTCAAATTGCTGGATCTCTAAATAAACATTGCCCTTTTTTTTATCATGAAAAAAAGAAAAATAGCCTTGCTGGTGATCTTTATCTTTAACAAAGTCATTATAACTAAGAATTTCTTCGCTGAGCGCGGCTATTGAAAAGGTACTACAAATAAATATTAAAAAGACACCTAGCGTCAGTTTCATCGTTTTTCCCTATTTGATTTTTGGTTCTATAAATATATATTCAAGTCATTCCATTATTTTTGTTATCATTAGCCTTACAGGTGAGGTGATAGCTTTCATCGTCACCTCTAATCGTAAAATAATGTAATATGTAGCTGCTATTATTATTTTACGACATTAAATAACCAACAATTTTATGACTCAATTTTTAAGAGTCTTACTCTAAATCAATTAGGTAACCCGATGCAACGACTAGCACCAGCTTTACGTCAAGATAATGTTCCACTCGATTTAATTTCGCTGATCAAAACGATTTTAGCGGCAACTAAAGAAATTTCATTTCGTGTTAGCCAAGGTCACTTAAGTGATTTGATGGGTTCAACTTTGGATGAAAATATTCAAGGTGAAGTTCAGAAAGAATTAGATGTCGTTGCAAATGAATTACTTAAAGATATTTTATTAGAGTCTGGCTTTGTTAAAGCGATTTCTTCTGAAGAAGAAGATAGCTCTGTTGCAGGTGAAAAAAATGGCAAGTATCTGGTTTCTTTCGATCCACTTGATGGCAGCTCTAATATCGAAATCAACTCATTAATTGGCACAATTTTCTCTATTCATGAAGCACCAAGTGATATGGATGCTAGTGATCCAGACATGTTTAAGCAAGCGGGTAACAAACAACTTTGTGCGGGTTATGTCTTATATGGTCCGTCAACTATGTTGGTAATGACTACGGGTAGCGGTACCCATTTTTATGTACTTGACCGTACTCATGGTGGTTTTTTATTAGTTGAACGTAATGTTCAAGTGCCTGCGGACACACAAGAATTTGCTGTTAACATGTCAAATCAACGTTTTTGGCAAGCGCCTATGCAGAATTACATCAGTGATTTACTTGCAGGTGATACCGGCCCTCGTGGCAAAAATTTCAACATGCGTTGGATTGCCGCTATGGTTGGTGACATTCATCGTGTATTAACACGTGGTGGTATTTTTACTTATCCACAAGATAGTAAAAACCCGCAACAACCACACAAGCTACGCTTAATGTATGAAGCGAATCCAATGAGTTTTCTCATTGAACAAGCGGGTGGACTGGCGATGACCAGTGAAGGACGCATTATGGATATGGAGCCGAACAGCATTCATCAGCGTGTCGAAGTAATTATGGGCTCAAAAAACGAAGTAGAAGCCTGTTTAGCTTATTACAAATAATCGAAAATTAGCATGTATCAACGTGTATAAGTCCAATTAACAGGTTTCTAAAAACAAAGATGAAGCCTGTTTAGCTTATTACAAATAATCAAAAATTAGCATGCATCAACATGTCGAAGTCCAATTAACAGGGCTCGAAAAATGAAGTAGAGGCCTGTTTAGCTTATTACAAATAATCGAAAATTAGCATGCATCAACATGTCGAAGTCCAATTAACAGGTTTCTAAAAACAAAGATGAAGCCTGTTTAGCTTATTACATGTCACTAACACTTTTCTTATGTCGGTAACAAAGCTCCATTCATTGAGTTTTTTTACTGTTAAATTTAATATTCCCTTCATCGTTTTACGATATAATAGTTAATATAATTGACTGGCTTTTAACGACATTTTTATGAAAAAACTATTTGAAGTATTTTGGCGTTTTCTTTTTTTAGGTTGTATCAGTTTTGGTGGACCTGCCGCACATATTGGCTATTTCCAAAAAACATTTGTCGATAAACTAAAGTGGTTAGATCAAACAAGTTATGCAAATTTAATCTCATTAAGCCAATTTTTACCGGGTCCTGGCTCTAGTCAATTAGGTTTTGCTATTGGATTGAGACAAGCTGGACTTCCTGGCGGCATTGCTGCATTTATCGGTTTTACCTTACCGTCATTTATTCTTATCTATTTACTCGCCACTAATATTAGCGGTGCTGAACAACCTTGGGTTTTTCATGTTATAAGTGGTTTGAAATTACTGGCTGTGGTGGTAGTGGCTGACGCTTGTTTAACTATGTTTAAAAGTTTCTGTAATAATTACACCCACAGACTTATTGCGGTTATAACAGCGATTGCTTTAATCACTTTACCGAGTTTAACGATGCAAATTTTCATACTGACTATCGCAGCAAGCTTTGGTTTTTTTGTTAATCCATCGTTAAAATCAGTTACCACTGAAGTCACCCAACCTTCAGCTCTAACCTCAAGACAGTTTAAAATACTGCCATTGATGTTGTTCTTAATCATCCTCTTTGCTTTACCACTAGCAACCGTAGTTGGAGCACCGATTAACACAGCCGATATCATGGTCTTATTCAATCAGTTTTTTCAAGCGGGCAGTATGGTCTTTGGTGGCGGACACGTTGTCTTGCCACTATTACAACAAACAATTGGTGAAGCGTTATCGAACGATGTTTTTCTTACCGGTTATGCCGCAGCGCAAGCAGTTCCTGGCCCAATGTTTACCCTAGCGACTTTTCTGGGTGCAGAGCTATTTCCACAAGCCCCTTTAATAGGAGCGACAGTCGCAACCTTAGCAATATTTTTACCTGGATTTTTATTGGTACTGACCTTTGAAAGTACTTGGCAATCATTAGCAACAAAGCCCAAAGTCGCCGGTGCGATTATGGCGGTAAATGCCGCTGTGGTTGGTCTATTATTTTCTGCGCTTTATCACCCTATTTTTACTAGTGCTGTTAGTTCACTATTTGACTTATTTTCTGTGCTTATTGGTTTTTATTTATTACGGATAGTCAAACTGCCTATTATTGTTTTAGTGGTGACATTTGTTGGCGTTGGTTTATTAACGCAATTCTACTAAGTCGGTTATCGCAGAGTAATAAGCGCCTTAGTGCTATTGATATGATTTAGTGCCGATAATGTGAGCTTTAACTTTTCACCGCCATGGTTTGTTTGCTAAAATATCGCCAATTTAAAATATAGCCTCAATATAAACGCTAATACGAGAAACTTATGCCTAATTACGCTGTTGGACACAAAACACCTGATTCAGATTCAATCTGTTCAGCTATCGCCCTTTCCTATTTAAAAACCACGCTAGGTGAAGAAACCGTCCCAGCCCGTTTAGGGGAGCTTTCACCAGAAACTTTATTTATTTTAGACAAGTTTGGTTTTGAGCAACCTGAATTAAAAACAAGTTTTGCTGGCGAAGGTATCTATATTGTTGACCATTCCGACCGTATTCAAGGACCCGATGATATCGATGAAGCAACAATATTAGGTATTATTGATCATCATAAATTAGGCGATATTACTACCTCTACCCCATTAGAAATTTGGGTTCGTCCTGTTGGCTGTACCAATACCATCATTAAAATGATGTACGATTTCTATGATGTAGAAATTCCAAAAAATATTGCTGGTGCAATGATGTGCGCTATTTTGTCTGATACGGTTATTTTTAAATCACCCACCTGTACCACTGCTGATATAAAATGTGTTGAAGCATTAGCTGAAATTGCAGGCATTAGCGACGCAAAAGCCTTGGGTATGGAAATGTTTGAGGTGAAATCTGCCGTATTAGGTACGCCTATACGTGACCTAGTTTTACGTGATTTTAAAGACTTTAACATGCATGGCAACTTAGTGGGTATCGGTCAGTTGGAAGTACTTGACCTCGCCATCTTTGATGATATGAAGCTTGAATTATTTGCTGACATTGCAAAATTAAAAGCCGAAGGTAGCCGACACACGGTTTTATTATTACTGACAGACATTATGAAAGAAGGCTCTGAAATGTTAGTTATTAGCGACAATGCTGATTTAACAGAAAAAGCTTATGGCAAACCACTTGTTGACGGTAAAGTATGGTTAGACGGCGTATTGAGTCGTAAAAAACAAGTTGTTCCACCTCTCCAAGATTCATTAGCTTAAAAATGAAAATCAATAACTCTGCACGACTAAGCTACAAATTAATGTCTGCTGACGATGCAGAGTTATTGTATCAACTTGACCAAGACCCAGAAGTGATGCGTTTTATCAGTGATGGTAATCCGTCGTCTCGCGAGACCATTACAAATGTGTTATTGCCTCGTATGCAAAAATACCTAAGTCCAACTAAAGGTTGGGGATTGTGGCAAGTTAATATCACTGAAACTGATCAATATATTGGCTGGGTGCTTGTGCGGCCGATGAATTTTTTCTCTGCCTTACCTGAGTTTAATAACCTAGAGCTCGGTTGGCGATTTTTTCAAACATCATGGGGCAAAGGTTTTGCCAGTGAAGCGGCTCAACATATTAAAAATGCTTTAGCCATGAATCCTGAATACGAAAAATTTAGCGCCATTGCCGACGAAAACAATCTAGCTTCAATAGGTGTAATGAAAAAAATAGGTATGTCATATCTTAAAACATATCTTCATGTTGACCCATTATTTGAATGTACCGTCGCTTACTATCAGCTTCAAAATACCTAACGGTTAATGTTCTACATTAGCAGTCACCGAGCTTATGTCTTTTCCTGAAAGGGTATTTTTAAATAGCCTGTTCTTACTCGAATAAACCTGAGTATATTCTGTTGATTTATCTGTTCATTTTTATATGCTAATACCTTAGCTAAAGGCATAATTTTAATGGGTTGATCATCATAAAACCGATAACAACGACTATACGTTGAGATATCTAACTCAACTTTAATCGTTTCTGACCAAGTATGGTCCCGTTAATTCGTTAATATTGTAAGCAATCGTCCCCCATCATTTTCTGTATCTTCCCTTTATAATCAATTAATTTATGCACTGAGTAATTAGCACAGATAAAGTACGATTTTGTCGAGATGCTCTTCAAAACAGGCATAAAAAAACTCACCGAAGTGAGTTTTTTTTATCTTGATAATATGCCGTTAAATTTTACAATTAAACGCGTTCAATTACCGTTGCAATACCTTGTCCTAAACCGATACACATAGTCGCTAAACCTATGCTGACGTCTTGACCTTCCATTAGGTTCAATAAAGTACCCGTGATACGCGAGCCAGAACACCCTAATGGATGACCTAAGGCGATAGCGCCACCGTTTAAGTTAATCATATCTTCAGCACGGTCTTCTAAGCCTAGAGATTTAACACACGATAAGGCTTGCGCCGCAAAGGCTTCATTAAATTCAGCTAATTCGATATCAGCTAAAGATAAACCTGCACGTTTCAATGCTTTTTTCGTTGCTGGAACAGGACCAAAGCCCATAGTAGACGGATCACAACCTGCAACTGCCATACCACGAATACGCGCACGAGGGGTTAAACCAAGCTCTTTTGCACGATCAGCTGACATCACTAACATTGCTGATGCACCATCAGACAAAGCTGAAGAAGTACCGGCTGTTACTGTACCGTTAACTGGATCAAACACTGGGCGTAAACCGGCAAGCGTTTCAATCGTTGTTTCAGGACGAATAACTTCATCATGTTCAACTAAGGTTAACGCGCCCATTGCATCGTGTCCTTGAGTGGCAACAATTTCATTGTCCCAACGACCAGCAAGTTGTGCTTCATAAGCTTTTCTGTGTGAACGTGCCGCAAAAGCGTCTTGTTGTTCACGGGTAATACCGAACTGCTTACCGAGTAACTCAGCGGTTAAACCCATATTGCCAGCCGCACGAGAAATGTACTTACTCAAGGCCGGATCAAAGTCTACATCATACATCATAGGAACATGTCCCATGTGCTCAACACCACCGACGATGAATACATCACCTTGGCCACACATGATGTTAGTTGTTGCATCATGCAAAGCTTGCATTGATGAACCACATAAACGGTTAACTGTTACCGCGCCAACTGTTTTTGGAATGTCTGTTAACAACTGTGCATTACGCGCAATGTTAAAACCTTGCTCTTTAGTTTGCTTAACGTTGCCCCAGATAATGTCTTCAATTAATGAAGGATCTAAATTAGGGTTACGCACTAATAGTTGCTGCATTAAATGCGCTGATAAACCTTCAGCACGAACGTTACGAAAAACGCCAGCTCTAGAGCGTCCCATTGGTGTACGAATACAATCTACAATGACTACTTCTTTCATGTTCTTCTCCTTAGCTTATGCTGTTTTTACGTCGGTGTTGAAATAAGATTTACCTGATTTGGCCATTTCGCGTAATCCATCAGTTACCTGATAAATTTCACCTAAATGCGCATACTTATCAGCCATGGCAATAAAGTTAGTTAAACCTAACGTTTCTAAATAACGAATTGCACCACCTCTAAACGGTGGAAAACCAATACCGTAAATTAAGCCCATATCAGCTTCAGCGGCAGTATCAACAACACCTTCTTCTAAACAACGCACCACTTCATTGACCATAGGGATCATTAAGCGAGCAATAATGTCTTCACTACTAAATTCTTTTTTGTCTGCACAGGTACTTTCAAACAATGCGTAAGCATCAGCTGAAGCTACTTTTGTTGGACGACCACGCTTGTCTTGACCGTAATCATAAAAGCCTTTGCCATTTTTCTGACCAAGACGTTTATTACTGTATAGAGTGCTTACTGGGTCATTATCAATTTTTGCCATACGCGTTGGGAAGCCAGATGACATAACACCCGTACAATGATCAGCGGTATCAACACCCACCACATCAAGTAAGTATGCTGGGCCCATTGGCCAACCAAATTGTTTTTCCATGATTTTATCAACAGCAGCAAAATCAACACCTTCAAGCATTAATTGGCTAAAGCCAGCAAAGTATGGGAATAAAACACGGTTAATATAAAAGCCAGGACAATCGTTAACAACAATCGGTGATTTACCCATTTTAGCCGCGTAAGCAACAACAGCCGCAACGGTTTCTTCAGAAGTTGCTTTACCACGAATAACTTCAACCAATGGCATTTTGTTTACCGGGTTAAAGAAATGCATACCACAGAAGTTTTCTGGACGTTTTACACTTTGCGCTAACAAATCGATAGAAATCGTTGAGGTGTTAGAGGTTAAAATGGCATCTTCAGAAAGAAAGCTTTCTACTTCAGCAAGGACCATACCTTTTACTTTAGGGTTTTCGACTACCGCTTCAACCACGATATCAACATCTTTAACACTATCGTAGCTAAGGGTTGGTGTGATGTTATTTAACACGCCAGCCATAGTCTTAATATTCATACGACCGCGTTCAACTTGCTTGGTTAAAATGCCAGCAGCAGTATTTAAGCCTAAATCAAGTGCTGCATCATTAATGTCTTTCATAATGATTGGCGTGCCTTTATAAGCAGACTGATAAGCAATACCACCGCCCATAATACCCGCGCCTAACACAGCGGCTTTATTCACTTGTTTAGTCGCCATTTTAGCGGCTTTTTTTGCTTTGCCTTTAACGACTTGATCTGCCATAAACAAACCAATTTGCGCCGTAGCCGCATCAGTTTTAGCAAGCTTAGCAAAGTTTGTATTCTCAATAAGCATGGCTTCTGTTCTACCGAGTAAAGCAGCAGCTTCGATAGTTTTTACCATCATCATAGGTGCAGGGTAATGTTTACCGGCTTTAGCGGCAATCATACCTTTACAGGTATTAAAGGTCATAATTGATTCAACAGGGCTAAGCTTTAACGCTTCAAGTTTCTGTTGACGTTTAGCTTGCCAATTTAACTTACCAGACATTGCTTGTTTAAGCATGTTAATAGCGGCTTCGCGTAAATGCTCTGGCGCAACGACCGCGTCAAGTAAACCAACAGCCATTGCTTGTTCAGGCTTAAACGCTTTACCCGTAGACATCCACTCAACAGCATTATCAGCGCCAATAATTCTTGGTAAGCGCACTGTGCCACCGAAACCAGGAATCAGGCCTAATTTAACTTCAGGTAAACCTATCGAACATGTTGTATCAGCAATACGGTAGTCACAAGCTAAGCTCATTTCACAACCGCCACCTAAAGCAAAACCATTAAGTGCAACAATTGTTGGTAGCTTAATGTCTTCAAATGAATCAAAAACGTCTGAGCCGCCTTTTATCCAAGGGATAAGTTCCGCTTCAGGAAGTTTGAACATTGTTAAAAATTCAGTGATGTCTGCACCAACAATAAAGTTAGATTTTCCAGACGTTACAAGTACGCCTTTAGCATCTGCACAATTGTTAATAGCAGCAACCACTTCGATATATTCTTTAAAAGTTTGCTGATCAAACTTATTCACTGAGCCTTGTGCATCGAATTTAAATTCAACAATGCCGTCATTCAGTAATTCGGCAGAAAGGTTTTGACCTTGAAATAACATGCCTAGTTTCCTCGTTTAGTGGGATAAAAATAGGGTCTGAACTCAATTAAATGATAATTTAACTGATCAGTTTTTATAATAATAGACGATTGAGTGTGCCTTGAAAGAAAAATAAATGCAAATTTTTTAAACAGGTGTTTTAATTAGGTGTATTAATCTATGGTTTTTTAACTAAGACAGAAAGAATGGCTCGCGGTATAAGCTGATTAATAGGGCCTAAAAGACGATAGACACAAGAGACTAAACTTAATCCTAAAAGCCCGTGCTAGATAAATAAATCGATAAAATAAATTTAACATTCGCCGCTTAGCACTATCGACTAAAAAGCGGCGATAATCTTCAGATAAAAATAAAGAGCAAAGCGTCATCAAATACTAATGACGCTTTAAGCTATAATAACGGGGGAATAGGTTATCTTAACTAGTCACTTTGTAAGGCATCAATAGGGTCAAGTTTGGACGCTTTAATGGCTGGATAAACACCAAAGGTTAAACCGACTAAAGCACAAATACTAAAAGACAAAATAATGGCACTTGTTGACCATGACACCGCCCATTCAGAATAAAGTGCAATAAGCTCTGAGAGCATAATCCCAAAAAACACCCCCAAGATGCCACCCATAATTGAAATAGTAAAACTCTCAGCAATAAACTGTAAGCGAATATCTTTTTGTGTTGCACCAACCGCACGCAACAAGCCAATTTCTTTGGTGCGCTCTAATACAGTAGCAAGCATTATATTCATAATACCAATTCCGCCCACTAATAAAGAAATACCGGCAACACATGACATGACAATATTAAATATTTGCTGTGTTTGTTTTTGCTGGGCCAATAATGCGGCAGGAATAACTAAGTTATAATCATCGACTTCATTATGACGACGATTAAGCAAGTGACTCACGGCTTGCGCTGCACTAATAGGATCAACACTCTCATCAAGCTTAAGTTTAATACTGGTGACTTCACTCGCTAGCTTTTTACTAGCAAATTTATGTATTGCGGTTTTTAATGGAATAAAGACCTGACGTTGGTCACCACCGAGCTTTATGCCTTGAAACTCTTGTTTCTTTAAAAATGGCGCTTGTAATACGCCAACCACCTTAAACCACAGATGATTAATTTTAATATTTTGACCGATGGCATTGCCTTTTGGAAAGAGCTGTTTGGCGGTTGATGAACCCAGCAGTGCCACCTGAGAAAAGTTTTTATCGTCACTGTCGTTGAGTAAACGCCCTTGTGCTACATGGAATTTAGACAATGCAAAAAAGCTAGCACTCACCCCTGTTGCTTCACCATCACTTTTCCCTTCACCACTGAAAATACTGTAAGTATCGATAAGTTTTTGCGCGCTAAAGGCAGTAACAAAAGGTAATGAACGCGCACTAATCTCACCGTCTCTGATACTTAAACCCGGAGAGTGTTTACGTTGTTCTTGTAGTTCTTTTTCTTCAAAAACTTTCCCTTCAATGATTAAATTATGTAAGCCCATCGAGTCGATCATTTTCATCGCTTCAGCTTCTGCACCTTCACCAATATTAAGCATCGCGATAACCGCACCAACGCCAAAAATCATGCCGAGTAAAGTTAACAACGTGCGTAACTTATGTTGAGCAAGCTCGGAAAAAGTATCCAAAAAAATCGCTAAATATTTCATTAACTATGCTCCTTGTCGGTTAATGCTATTTTCTGACCTACTTTAAGCCCTGATAAAACTTCAACATGGCTTAAACTCGCCTGCCCCAAGGTAACGGGTAATGAAGTGTAGTCGCCATTTTTATACAAGTAGACAAACGTCTGCTTTGCTTCGACAAAAACACTTTGCAACGGAATAATAATTTTTTGGCGGGTGGCGATAATTTCAATATTAGCTTCTAACTTTCTTCCGGGTACAAATAGCTCACTATTTTGCTCGGCTAAAATAACAATAACTTCAAAATATTTTTGTGGATCACCACGCTTTATCGAGGTAGGAAACGGGGCAACTGTCTCAACTTTTCCTTTAAACGGTTTATCCGCATAAGCATTTAAAAAGAAGATTACCGATTTATCTACGGCTAAATTTACCGCCTCACTTTCTAAAACGAATAACTTAACTTTCATGTTACTGATATCAGGTAACTCGGCAATTTTTTGCCCCGGCCATAATGACTGGCCTTCACGTGGTTTTTCTCCACGCCAATTAGCTTTATAAGCAAGTAAGCCATCGTGCGGTGCTTTAACTTCAAGTTTTGCTAGGCCTTCACTTAACTGTTTTAATTTACTTTTGCTTTGCGCTTGCTTCATTTCCAGCAAGCCCATATCTCCCGCTGAACTGCTACTGAAACTATCATTTTTCCAATAAAGATATTCTTCTTTAGACCCTAAGTACTGGGTGTTTTGTAATGAATCAAGGATGTCTAATTTCGAACGTATTTGATCATCATTGATTGAAAAATTTTCTGCAAAATTTTTCTCTTGACCTACCACGCCAATATCTTTGTTAATTGAGTTAAGTGCTTGAGTAAGCATGCCAGTTTTTTCAATAATTTCTTGTTCGGTGATCGACAATTCACTTTGTCTATCTTTACTTTGAATTTCCATCGCTTCACCGTCAAAGCGGGCAATAACATCACCTTTTTTAACGTGTGAAAATTCTGGTGCTAACCATGAAATGTTTTGTGGTCCTTGTCGACTCATTGGCGCATTTATTACCGTGGCTTTTGCTGCAAACAGTTCGCCTTTTGCCGGGACATTAACGATAAAGTCTTGTTTGGTCACCTCATATAACAAAGGAGCGTTTTCTTGCCCAGAACAAGCGGTTATTGCAATAGATAATAAACTAACGATAAAAGATTTTTTCATTATTGATTGTTGTGAATATTTCATAAAGCCACTATATCTCCTTGTGATAGGCCACTTTTAATGACCACTTTATCTCCGACTATATGAGCAACCTCAATGGTTTCTTCATGATCCGAAAAAAGACCGGTGATTCGAACACTCCCTTGGCCATTTTCTAACTTAACCGCCTGCGATGGCAAAGTTAACGCGTTATCAATCATGGCGGTAACAACCTCAATACGCGCCGTCATGCCTGGACGTATCACCGTATCTTTAGGTTGTTCAAAAGCAATGATTGCATCGAAAACACGGCGTTTATCTTGTGATGACTTATCACGAAAAACACGTCCTAGTTCAACAATACTACCTTGTAAAACAATTTCTTGAGTACCATCAATCATAATTTTAACTTTTTGATTAAGTTTGATTTTACCACTGTCAGGTTCAGCAATTTGTGCTTTTAATTGCATCTGTTCAATAACAGCAAGTTCAACAACCGGTTGGCCAAATTGAATACTCTCACCCACCGCTGGTTTTTCTCCTTGCCAATTAGCTCGGTAGATAACCATACCATCAATCGGTGCTTTAACTTTCAAACGCTCAATGTCACTTTTAAAATCATTTACCTCTGCGGTTAAACGGTTTACTTTTCCTTTAGCTAACTTTAAATTAAGTGCTTTATTGTTTTTATGAAAAGTCAGTCGCTCTTTCGCAAGAAACAAATCATTTTCGGCAATAGTAAAATCAATCACAGACTTTTTACGATCATTTTCAGCGCGACTGTTATCAATAATATCGGCTTTACGCTCCGCTTTTTCATATTCCATTTGCTTTTCAGCAATACTGAGAATAAGTTCTTGCTCTGATTCTTCTTCCTTAATTTTCTTATTTTCTAATTCTTTTTGCGCCCGGTCTAAGTCAGCTTGTTTATCAACCAACCTATCCACCACCTTTTTACTGTCAAAGGCAACGATCACTTCGCCTTTTTTTACACGGGTATTCTCCGGTGTTAGCTGCTTAATTTGATACTGCCACATACCAGAAACTGACGGTGGTGCTATCATTGCCGTTTGTTTTGACTCTAATTCTCCACTAGCGGTAACAATTAGACGCACTTGTTCTAACTTCACGGTTTCGCTAGGTGCTTTTTCACAAGCACAAAGCAATACTAACAACATGATTGCAAAATATTTATTCACTTGGGCTTACTCCTGTAAATTCTAATTGAGCGCTCATGCCCGGTAATAACGTTAAGGCTTCATCAAGCGTAAAAGAAAACACAGCGCGATAATAAACATCGTTGCCCCATTCTTTACGTTCTTCGGGTTGGCTCGATATTTCGGTTAATGTAGCCACAAGGTTATATTGTCGAAAAGCATCTAGCTTAAAATCGACAACGCTATCCACACGCATATTTTTATAGTCAACTTCATGTACCCAAGCTTCAATATATAAGCCATTTACCGAAGGAATTTTTGCAATTTCCCAAGAAGGTTGCGCCGTCATACCGACAAATACTTTTTCACCACTCCAAGGATGGATCCCATAAAGTACCGGACCACTTCGCTCAGCATAGCCACTCATCTGCTTGAGTTTGTACTCATTGTATTGCAATTTATCCTGATGCTTTACAATCGTAATTTTTTGCTTAGTCACGGCAACCTGATTAGCGACCTTGACTTGCTTTAAATTTTCGAGTGATTTCGCATTAGCAACAACCGCTTTTTCAAGCTGAAGTTGGTTTTTCTGATAATCATATTCACTTAAATGAACAACAGCAATACCGGCATCAATTCGTGCTTTATCAAGTAATAAAGCCGTTCTCTTTTGTCCGTAAGTCGCTTCTAAAAGTGATTGCTTAGCGCTGCTAGTCAAACGAAATAACTCTTCATTCGCGGCAATCAAACTTACTTTTTCTTGTTCTATTTGACTTTGAATTGAGCCACTGTCAAAGACGACAACTAGATCGCCTTCTTCAGCTATATCACCCTCTGGTAGTAACCATTGCACTTGAACATTCCAACTATCTGTTTTAGGTGAGTAAAACGTTTGATTGTCGCTGGCTTTAATTTGACCGGATAAAATCAAGGGAGTTTGACCTTCGGCTAAGGAGAAGCCGCTAAAAGCAAGTATAGCGATTGATAATATTAGTTTTTGATACATAATCGGTCCTCAATGATATTACCGTCTTTCATGCGGATCATTCTGTCAGCATACGCAGCAATATCTTCTTCGTGAGTCACCATAACAATAGTTTGTCCTTGATTATGTAACTCACAGAGTAAATCCATAATTTCATAAGAGGTTTTAGAATCTAAGTTACCGGTCGGTTCATCTGCAAAAATCACTTCTGGACGATTTACTAGCGCCCGAGCAATAGCAACACGTTGACGTTGCCCACCAGACATTTCAAAGGGTTTATGGTGCCAACGCGAAGATAAACCTACTTTATCAAGCATTTCCATACCACGTTTTTTGGCGTCTTCTTGATCGGCATTACTGTAACGTAGTGGTAAAATAACATTATCAAGGGCAGTTAAACGAGGTAGTAAATGAAAGGTTTGAAAGATAAAACCTATTTTACGATTGCGGATCTTAGAAAGGCTTTCGTCATCAATATTTTTTATTGACTCACCAGATAATAAGTATTCACCAGAAGTCGGTGTATCGAGACAACCTAAGATACTCATTAAGGTTGATTTTCCTGAGCCCGAAGTGCCCATTATCGCAACGAATTCATTGTTTTCAATGGTTAAAGAAACATTATTTAAGGCTATGACTTGAGTTTCACCTTCACCATAAATTCGACTGATGTTATCGATTTTGATCACTTATTACGCTCCATAAAAATTAATCCCTGTTGATGCCATTACTTTTATCTAACAAATAAAGGTAAAATAGCCCGCGTAACAATATATAGCTTTAAATTTTAATCACATACTGCTGAACTGTAATAATTTGTTTCAATTAAGACTGCATTTACAGCCTCAAATATTGGAAAATAATGTCAATTAAAGAACGCTTCAACAAACCAGAGAATTTATTGCTCGCCATGGCATTTATTATGCCGCTAATATTTAGCGTTTGGATGGTTTTACTCAATAATTTTGTTATCGAAAAAGCCAGTTTTACCGGTAAAGAAATTGGCATTTTACAAAGTCTCCGTGAAATACCTGGATTTCTAGCCTTTACCGTTATTTATGTACTACTGTTTATTAAAGAACAAAAATTAGCCATTATTTCATTAGCCGTTACCGCTATTGGGGTAATAATGACCGGATTTTTTCCTTCTGTTTTAGGTTTGTATCTCACCACTGTTATCATGTCTATTGGCTTTCATTATTTTGAAACCGTGAACCAATCGTTAACCATGCAATGGATTGATAAAGATAAAACAGCCCATTTTTTAGGACGTCTATTATCGGTAAAATCAGCGGCATCACTACTCGCTTTTAGCAGTATTTGGTTGATGATGGAAAAGTTCTCGTGGTCTTATCAAAGTACTTATGCCTTATTTGGTGCACTCGGCCTAGTGCTCACTATTTGTTTGGCACTTTCTTTTAAAGAGTTTCCCGTTAAGGTCGAACAAGAAAAAAGCCTGATACTACGTAAACGTTATTGGTTATTCTACGCTTTGACTTTCTTTAGTGGTGCGCGCCGCCAAATATTTACCGTATTCGCGGGTTTTTTAATGGTAGAAAAATTTGGTTATAGCGTTGCTGATATCAGTGCATTATTCTTAATAAACTATGTTTTTAATTGGTTATTCGCAGCAAAAATAGGCAAGTTGATTGGCATTATTGGTGAACGTCGGGTACTTAAATTTGAATATATCGGTTTAATTACTATTTTTATTGCCTATGGCTTTGTCGAAAACTCGACGATCGCAGCAAGCTTATATGTGATAGATCATTTATTTTTTGCTTTAGCTATTGCGATTAAAACCTACTTTCAAAAAATAGCCAAGCCTGAAGATTTAGCATCAAGTGCTGGCGTTAGTTTTTCAATTAATCATATTGCCGCTGTGGTTATTCCGGCGTTGCTTGGTTTAGTGTGGATTTATAACCCGTCATGGGTCTTTTATATTGGTGCTGGCTTTGCTTGTTGTTCTTTGATTTTATCGCACTTTATTCCATGCCAACCAAGGGAAGGCGTCGAGTTTAGATACCAAGAAACATCTTAACTATATTAGCCGATAAAAAAGCCGAGACATTATATCTCGGCTTTAATTTATTCAAGCTAGCAACAATCAGTATTTATTACTTATTGTTACGTAAGAAGGTTAAAAACTCATCAGCAGGCATAGGTTTAGCATAAAAGAAACCTTGTACTTCGTCACACCCTTGAGCGATTAAATGCGCTTGTTGTTCTTCCTCTTCGATACCTTCAGCAATAACTTTTAAGTTCATTTGCTTACCGAGGTTAATAATCGTATCTGCAATCAATGACTGCCCTGGCTCTGCAATACCCGTAATAAATGAACGGTCGACCTTTAAACGGTCAAGCGGTAGTTGTTGTAAATAGCTCATTGATGAATAGCCCGTACCAAAGTCATCAAGCGCAATGCTGATACCTTCAGCTTTCAACTTAACTAATGCATCAATAACAACTTGTGGTTCATCCATTAAAATATTTTCAGTGATCTCTAATTCGAGCTTACTTGGTTTAACATCATGATTAATCGTCGCTTGAATGATACTGTCAACGAAGTTATCACGTTTAAATTGTGGGATAGAAACATTAACAGAGATACCAACATGATCAAATTTCTGTTGCTCTAATACTTTTATTTGTTTACAGGCTTGGTTAATAACCCAATCACCAATTTCTACAATCAACCCTGAATATTCTGCTAAAGGAATAAACACAGCCGGTGAAATAAATTTTCCTTCGGCGGTTCGCCAGCGCAATAATGCTTCAGCGCCAATAACCTTGCCGGTAATTAAGCTAAGCTGAGGCTGATACCAAAGCTCTAAACGATTATCTGCAAAATCAGTACGTAATTGCCTGATCATACCTAAACGCCAAAGTGTTTCATCTTCCATTTCTTTTTTGTAATAAACAAAATTTTCGTGATTACTTTTCTTGGCTAAATTCAAGGCGATATTTATTTGATTAAGAACCTTTACCCCTTGCGAACCGGCACTACTTTTTGAGCACAGCCCAAAACATGCCGTGACAGGTAATAGTTGTTCTCCCGCGGTAAACGAACGATGAAATAATGACATTAATTTATCAGGGTTTACACTTTCAGCCGGACCAATAACACCAAAAACATCGGCACCCATTCGAGCAAACTGACAATGTTTTCCTAATTCTTTCATGCGCTCTGTAACAGCGAGCAACAGCTTATTACCTAAATCTTGTCCTAAGCCATCATTAATATCACTAAAGTGATTTATATCTATTAAAGCGGCAACAAGATTGGGTTCTTCTGATTGACTAAACTTGTCGAGTAAATTAACAAACTCTAAACGATTTGGCAGCTCAGTCAGCCAATCACGATAGGCAGCATTACGTAGTTTTTGAAAAAGGTGAACATTTTCATAACCGATGGCGACATTGGCTAAAAACACTTCGATTAACTGTATTTGAATATCAGTTAACTCTTGCTCAACTTCAAGGTAAATAACCGCGCGATAACCACCGCTTGCTAAATACAATACCGCAAAGTCACTACCATAATTATTTTGTTTTTGAGTGAAACAGCTACTCATGCGATCTTGTGCTGAATCTCTGTCGAAGCAGGAAATTTTTTGATTAATCAGTTCGGCGTCATGACCGATTTGACCTAAGATATGTAAGCTTAAATCGTCAGAACCCTCAATAATACCTTGCCCACGCGCACAAAAAACACTGCAATGGCTCTTACTCAACTTAATTAATTGCGACAACACACCTTCTGCATATTCATGAATACTGTGCAGTTCAAGTAAGTCAGCAGTAGCACTAATTATTTTTTCGAGGCCCAAGCGGTTTTGATTAACCGAATGAATTTGTTGATATGAACGAATAGCGGCATAAACGGTAGTCACTAACTTGCGACGAGTTAACTCTGTTTTGGTTTTATAGTCATTGATATCATAATCTTTGATAACACTTTCTTCAGGAGCATAGCCTGGTTGACCGGTTCTCAAAACAATACGTATATCTTGACGAGATAAAGTTTCTCGAATATGTTTTACAACATTTAAGCCCGCATCATCCGTTTCCATAACAACATCGAGTAATACCAAAACGATGTCCTCGTGCTCTTCAATAAGCAGACATGCGTCACGCCCAGAGTAAGCATGTATATACTCTAGATTTTTACCTAAGACGACGAGATCTGAGAGTGCTAACTGAGTAACAGAGTGAATTTCGGGATCGTCATCAACAATCAGAACCTTCCACGTTTCAGCACTGCCATCATTTAGAATTTCATCTTCATCACTATCATCAATAAATAAAAAGTCGTCATTATTATTTTCAGAAGCCTGCATATCGTCCTCATTTAACCAGAAAAATACTACTGATTAAGGTTTTTTTATCACATCAAATTTTATTATGAATCATGTTTCCAATAAACTACATAATAAGAGTCAGTTAAATAATATTCAACCTAGAATTACAATTATATTCATAATTTCAATTGCTTCCTTAATTTATGTTAAGTTTAGATGAATAAAGAGAATATTGCTGATTTTAATTTTCCAGCGTATGCTTAGAAAAAATAGTAATGAAAATAATATATTAGTTACGGTAATTTTTATGAAAGACATCAACGAACCCTCAACTGCACCGCTGGTTATTGCTGAGGAACCGGTTAACACTGAAGTAATAAAAACAACAGAATCTACGGCTAAAAATAGCGGCAATAAAAAAAATGCTGGTGTTTCTTCCCAAATGCAACTGCTTGCCTTGGCTAAAAACTTTGTACTTGATGGTGGCTTAATTTCTTCAGAAAAACAGATGCCATTAGAAGAAAGAACCCAAAAAAGAGCACGGATTGCCGCATTACGAAAACAAGAGAATCTTGAAGCTATTATAAAAAAGTCAGTAAATTACTGCTCTGCTACCGAGTTTACCCATAAAGCAGATGCTGATTGGTTTAGTACCTTTACCGAACTCGCCGAAGATGTCAGTAATACCACCATGCAAAATTTGTGGGCAAAAATACTAGCAGGGGAAATATCACAACCCGGTTCATTTTCCACTAAAACCCTCAAGGTTTTTCGTGCCATGAGTATCACGGAAGCGAAATTGTTAGCAAAGGCCTGTAGTTTAGCGGTGACAGAACAAACAAAAAGAAATATACGTATTATTTCAGGAGCCTATCAGACACCTGGCTTACTAAACTTTTTTAATAAAAATAGAGAACAGAATATACCCTTCAACCAATTTTCATTGAGCTATGCTGATTTATTAATTCTAGCTGATAATCATCTGGTCTTTATTCAAGAGACAGAATCTAGCCCAATGAACAAGTCAGAGTCGTTCCATTTTAACTTTAACGGTAAGCCATTAACGCTTACCGCAAAAAAATCATCTTGTGTACTGAAGTTTTATAAATTTACGCCAATAGGCAGCGAGCTAGCACGTCTGATCAGCGATAATATTGATGATGTTTATTTACAGCATTTAAAAAGTGCATTAAGCGAAAATTTTTCAATTATAGAGGGATAAGGATAAGAATTGGTGGTTTGAGAGCCAGCAATGTAGATACTGATACAAGCCCCTCTGACTGCTACAGCCCCGTCATCCTGCTATAAGCAACGTCATATAACTGCCAACCCCGTCATCCTGCTACCACCCCCGTCATCCTGAACTTGTTTCAGGATCTATACTTCCTCCCCAAATACAGATACTGAAACAAGTTCAGCATGACGACAAGAGTGGGCATCAAGCCCTACCACTATCGACCTGATCGCGTTACTAAACTTCAAGGTCCCAATACAGATACAAGCCTATTCATACTGCTACCAGCAACGCCATCCTGCTATAAGCCTTCATTCTGCTGTAACCCTTCATTCTGCTATAAGCCCGTCATCCTGCTATAAGCCCGTCATCCTGAACTTGTTTCAGGATCTGTACTTACCCCCAAAATACAGATACTGAAACAAGTTCAGCATGACGACAAGAGTGGGCATCAGACCCTGCAACTATCGACAAAATCGTGTCACTAAACTTCAAGCCTCTCAATAAAGATACAAGCCTATTCATACTGCTACCAGCAACGCCATCCTGCTACCAGCAACGTTATCCTGCTATAACCCTTAATTCTGCTGTAACCCGTCATCTTGCTATAAGCACCGTCATCCTGCTATAACCCCCGTCATCCTGAACTTGTTTCAGGATCTGTACTTACAAACACGAAAACAGATACTGAAATGCAGTTTTTTCCCGACAAAAAGTACCCAACATAAAAAAGGACAAGCATCTAAGATGTTTGTCCTTAATAGTAAACGTTAAGTTGGGCGTTATTTAAATACCGTCACCGTCAGTATGTAGACCACATTCTCTGGCCATGCCAGAAAAGCGAGTATCACTTTCATTCATACCTAACGTTAATGGCCGTGTACTGTGTGTGTCGCCAACCGATACATAGCCTTGGTCCCATAGAGGATGATAGGGCAAGTTATGCTTAGTTAGGTATTCATGTACATCCTTATTACTCCAATCAATAATAGGATGTACTTTAAAACGACCGCGTAAAATACTGACTACAGACAAGCCTTCACGATGCTCTGATTGCTGACGACGCACGCCAGAAAACCATGTTGCTGCATTGAGCTCATGTAAACCACGTTCTAGCGGCTCAACTTTATTACGGCGATTATAAGCTTTGAGTGATGTTTCATCTTTTGCCCATTCTTCACCATATTTTGCTTGTTGCCATGCCGCACTTTCTGTCGCGCTATAAACGTGTAAATTCAATTTCAAACGTTCGTTGAGCTGTTCAATAAACTGATAAGTTTCAGGAAACAAGTGTCCAGTGTCGGTAACAATCACCGGGATATTCGCATCGACTTGCGTCAACATATGCAACATAACCGCAGATTGAATGCCAAAGCTAGAAGACAAAACGAACTGCGATGGTAAATTTTCCATCGACCATTCAACTCGTTCAGTCGCGGTTTGCTGCTCTAATAGCTCGTTCCACTGGTTAAGCCAAGGCTTAGGTAAAGACGCAGGAAAACGGTTATTAATCGGTGCTTTTGCCGCAGCGATATCAGCACTATTAATAATAGGTTTAGTCATGAAAATCTCGCTTACTATTTTTCACTTCTGCGATAATGCCGGTACGAATAGTAAAATCACCAAACGCTTCATTGCTGTTTCTTTCCGATGACCAGCGAGCCACTAGCATATCCATTTCATCAAGAATATCTTGTTCGCTTAAGTTTTCTTTATACATTTTAGGTACTCGCGTTCCTGCCAAGTTGCCGCCTAAATGCATATTGTATTTACCTGGACCTTTACCAACTAAACCAATTTCTGCCAACATCGCACGACCACAGCCATTTGGACAACCAGTCACACGTAAAATAATACTTTCATCACTCATATCATGTTTGGCTAAAATGCCTTCTACGTCGGTAACAAAACCCGGTAAATAGCGTTCTGCTTCAGCCATAGCTAATGGACAGGTAGGAAATGCTACACAAGCCATAGAATCTTTACGTTGCTTTGAAACCGTGTCGTTCATTAAGCCATATTCACGGGCAATTTTTTCAATTTGTGCTTTATCTTCAGTTGCTACACCCGCGACAATTAAGTTTTGGTTAGCAGTCATACGAAAATCACCTTTGTGTATTTTCGCTAATTCAGCAACACCTGACTTAAGGGGTTTACCCGGGCTATCTAATAAGCGACCATTTTCAATAAATAAGGCTAAATGGTGCTTACCGTCAAAACCTTCAACCCAACCAATACGATCGCCACGTTCAGTGAACTCGTATGGACGAGAGGTTTCAAAAGTAATACCGGCACGTTTCTCAACTTCCGATTTAAAGGTTTCTACACCCACTCGGTCAAGTGTGTACTTAGTTTTAGCATTTTTACGATTAACTCGGTTTCCCCAGTCACGTTGTGTTGTTACAACAGCGGTCGCAACATCTAAGGTATGTGCTAAAGACACATAGCCGAAATCGTCAGCCTTGCGAGGATACGTTGACTTATCGCCATGAGTCATCGCTAAACCACCACCAACAAGTACGTTAAAACCAACTAATTTTCCATCTTTAGCAATAGCGATAAAGTTGAGATCATTAGCGTGAACGTCAATATCATTTTGTGGCGGAATAACAACAGTCGTTTTAAATTTTCGTGGTAAGTAGTTGCTGCCTAAAATAGGCTCTTGTGTTTCTTTACCTTCAGGGCCTTCAAGCTTTTCGCCATCTAGCCAGATCTCTGCATAAGCACGTGTTTTAGGCAGTAAATGTTCACTAATTTTAATAGCCCATTCATAAGCTTCTTGATGAAGTTCTGACTCAATAGGGTTAGAAGTACACAGAACATTACGGTTAACATCGCCAGCAGTCGCAATTGAGTCGATACCAATACTATTTAATGTTTGGTGCATTAATTTAATATTGGGCTTTAACACGCCATGAAATTGAAACGTTTGACGTGTTGTTAAGCGAATACTGCCATATGAAGTGCTCTCTTGAGCAAATTTGTCAATAGCCAACCACTGCTCTGGTTTAATGATACCGCCAGGCATACGAGCTCGTAACATAACATTATGCAAAGGTTCTAATTTTTGTTTACTACGCTCAGTTCTAATATCACGGTCATCTTGCTGATACATACCATGAGTTCTGATAATATGATAATTATCTGCAGTGAAACCACCGGTGACTTGGTCTTTTAAGTCATCAACAATTGTCCCTCGTAAAAAATTACTATCTGCTTTTAAGCGTTCGTTATCAGCCTGTTTACCTTCTACAATTAACGGTCCGGGACCTGTTAATACGATTTCTTTATTTGTTGTAGTCATTAGTAAACATCCTTTTGGAAACGCTTGGCGTTACGCAATTCTTTTAAATAATCTTGTGCTTGTTCTGTACTCAACTTGCCATGCTCAGCAATAATATCCACCAAGGCAAGCTCAACATCTTTTGCCATACGGCTCATGTCACCACAAATATATAAATGCGCGCCACGTTCTAACCAAGTAAAAATCTCACTGGCTTTTTCACGTAAACGGTCTTGCACATATATTTTTGCCGCTTGATCACGAGAAAAGGCTAAATCAAGGTGCGTTAACAAGCCTGATTTTAAATAGCCTTGCCATTCCACTTGGTATAAAAAATCTTGAGTGAAGGTTTGATCACCAAAAAACAGCCAGTTATCACCACTTGCTTCGCTTGCTTCACGTTCTTGCATAAAGGCTCTAAAAGGAGCAATACCAGTACCTGGGCCAATCATGATCACAGGCGTATCGCCATTTTCAGGTAAGCGAAAGTTATCGTTGTGTTCAATGAAAACCTTAACTGTGCCGCCTTCTGCTAAGCGTTTACCTAAAAAGCTTGAGGCACCGCCACTTCTTAACTGATCATTTTCGCTGTATTCAACTAAGCCCACCGTTAAGTGTACTTCTTCTTCAACCTCAGCTTGGCTCGAGGCTATAGAATATAAACGTGGAGTAATCTTTCTAAGCGCATCAACAAAGTCTTGTGCTGTTACTTTCGCCGGAGCTGCTTTAACTACATCAATAATTTGATGGTTACCCGCATATTCACGCGCAGCATTTTTATCTTCACTCAAGGTAAGTAAAGCTTTATCTTGTGATTTATCCGCCCAAAAGCTAATAAAATTAGGCGCTGTTTGAGTAATTTCTAATGTTGAAATTAATGCTTGTTCCAGTGATAAACGTTCACCGCCAACATCAATATTTTCATTACCTGACAAACCAAGTATTGCAATAAGTTCGGCGACTAACTCAGTGTCATTTTCAAACCACACACCTAAAGCGTCACCGGATTGATAGGTGATACCTGAATCGGCTAAATCGATTTCAATATGACGAACATCTTTTGCTGAATCACGACCGGTGATCTTTTGGCTTAAACTTAACTCAGCAGCATAAGGCGCCTGTTTAGTATATTCGCTAGACGCGCCAAGTGTTGGCATTACCACAACATTATGGCTATCAATCTCATTACCCAACAAGGCTTTTACATCTTTAACAATAGTCTCTGACCATGCTTTTACTTCAGCTTCGTAATCAACGTCACAGTCAACGCGTGCGGTAATCTGTTTTGCACCAAGCTTACTTAAGTAATCATCAAAGTCTTTGCCCGTTTGACAAAAGAACTCATAGCTAGTGTCGCCCAAGGCTAAAACGCTATAGCGTAAATCATCGAGCTTTGGCGCTTTTTTCGAGCCTAAGTATTCATGTAAAGCAATCGCATCATCGGGTGCTTCACCTTCGCCATTAGTACTGGCGACAATTAATAGGTGAGTCAGATTTTTAATGCTTTTTGGCTTAAAGTCACTCATGCTTTTTAAGTCGACGGTAAGACCTTCTGCTTGTGCTTGTGCGGCTAACGCTTTAGCAACACCTTTAGCATTTCCGGTTTGAGAACCAAATAAAATGGTTAATACAGGCGCAGGAGCTGCAACAGCTGAAGCTGTAGGGCTAACGCTTAACGATGCTCCTTCAGATTTAGCCGCTAAGTAACCACTTGCCCATGCAAGCTGCAACTGAGAGTAACTGCCAATAGCGTTTTGTAATGATGAAAGTTGGTCAGCATCTAGCATAGTTTTTTGTAAGTTCTGTTGGTTTGGCAACATAATGTCAATTCGCCCATTTAAATTTAGTAAAATAATAATAGACTGACTTTGCATATAATAAAAAGAATAGAAAAGGCTTTTTTATTCCAAAATAGAATAAGTCAGTTCTTTGAACCTTTACCCACACTCTTATCTAAATTTTAAGACATTCTTTTTCTTGAAATTTAGATAAGGGGCGACCACACTTAATTCAAGCTAAAAAGAATAGATAAAATGATGGAAAAAGTAGACGCAATAATTATTGGCGCTGGTGTCGTGGGTTTAGCCATTGCGGCAAGACTTAGCAATAAGCTCAATAACGTGCTCATTATTGATAAAAATGCTAGCTTTGGTGAAGAAACCAGTAGTCGTAATAGTGAAGTTATTCATGCCGGCATTTATTATCCTCAGCACAGTTTAAAAGCTAAGCTATGCGTGCAAGGAAAAGAGAAGCTTTATCAATATTGTAAAGATCGAGGCATTCCTCATCAACGCCTAGGAAAATTACTGGTTGCCCACGGCGAGGAAGAAGAGCAATGTTTAGCGAAAACCATAAAACAAGCAGCACTTAATGATGTTAATGATCTCGTCTGGTTAACGGCAGACGAGCTTAACAAGTCAAATCCAGCATTACATGCCACCGCTGCCTTACTTTCCCCTTCAACAGGTATTATTGATAGTCATCGTTATATGCAGGCTTTACTGGCAGAAATTGAGCATAATAATGGTCAGTTTGTTGGAAAAACCACCTTTATAAAGGCAGATAACAATAATGATGGCTTTGTTGTTACTTTAAATAGTCAAGATGAAATAATGCAGCTGCATTGTGATTATTTAATTAATTCAGGGGGATTACACAGTACTAAAGTTGCCGAAAATATTAGTGATTTAAAAAAGTCACATATTCCAACGCTTTATTATTGTCGAGGCCATTATTTTTCATACCAAGGAAGAAGTCCTTTTACACAACTCATTTATCCCTTACCCGAAGCGCATGGTTTAGGTATTCACGCCTCATTAGATATTGGCGGACAATTAAAATTTGGTCCCGACACACAGTACATAGATGATATTGATTATGAAGTCTCTCCGCTTCTAAAAGCTAAATTTGTTGCCGCGATTCAACGCTATTACCCTTCATTAGATAGCGAAAGATTACAGCCTGCTTATTCGGGTATTCGTCCGAAATTAGAAGGTCCGAATGATGGTTTTAAAGATTTTGTCATTCAAAGTGAAAAAGTGCATGGCTTGAAAGGATTAGTGAATCTGTTTGGTATTGACTCACCCGGCTTAACTTCTAGTTTAGCTATAGCTGAATATGTCGACGAAAGGCTAGCCATATAATGCTTATATATTTGAAAGTGAGTAAGGTATTTATGGCGAGTGAAAAATGAGTGTTTATATTTTGAGTTTCTAAAATGAATTAAAAAGCCAATTGCTTACACAATTGGCTCCTTTAACACTAAAGTAATAATATTACTGAGTGATTTCTTCTGGTTCAGCTGATTTTTGAATGTCTAATAATTCAATTTCAAACTGTAATACTGAGTTACCAGGAATACGTGGCGGGTTGCCATTTTTTCCGTAAGCTAAATCAGATGGAATAGTAAAAGTGTACTTTGAGCCCACTGACATTAACTGTACGCCTTCTGTCCAACCGCTAATAACACGATTTAAAGGGAATACTGCTGGTTCATTGCGTTCATATGAACTATCAAAAGTTTCACCGTTTAAGAAAGTACCTTTATAGTGAACCGTTACTGTATCAGTAGCGCTAGGTTTATCACCTTCACCTTCAGTTACAACAAGGTATTGAATACCTGATTCAGTAACTTGTACACCTTCTTTCTTAGCATTTTCTTCTAAGAATTTCATGCCTTCAGCAATTGCCGCTTCAGATTCAGCGTCTGCTGCTGCTAGTTGTTTTGCTTTCATTTGTTCATCAAGGCTCATTAATAGTGCTTGGATCTCTTCTTTCTCAATGATTGATTTGCCAGCAAGACTGTCCATGAAACCACGAGTAATTAATGCTTGGTCAAGTGGAACACCCAACTTCTCATGTTGATCAAGATTCTTTTGCATGTACATGCCAATTGAAGCACCTAAACTGTAAGCTTGTTTTTGCATTTCAGTTTCTAAAACAGGCGCTGTTTCGGTTGGTTTTACACTTTCTTGACAGCCAAACACTGACACAAGTGCAATAGCTAACATAGTTGGCTTAAATAATTTCATTTTTTCTCCGTTAACGTAACCTAGTACTCAGTTGGAGGAAGTCCCCCTAAGCCATTGATTAAATATTATGTATTGTTAGACAATGCGGCTTATACTAACGATAAATTAACTAAGAAAAAAGTATTAATATTGTGATTAAGTGTAATAACAAGCTAACACTGCTTTTCATCTGTCTATTTTCCTTATTGAACAGTGCTTGCCAGCCTGCAGAGGACAAGCCTGTACAGCGTTGGCAACATGCTACAGATGGTGCTTATGCAGCTAATATTTCTAATGATGGCAAATACAGTGTTGTCTCTTCTATTTATCATGGCTTAAGTTTATGGGACATAGAAGAGAATGCATTAAAATACAGCTGGTCACAACAGCAAGATAGTAGCGATAACTTAGTGCTGTTAGCCGATATATCCAATAATAATAGCCATGCACTGACCGCAAATCGAGAAGCGTTTTCGTTGTGGAATATAGCAACAGGGCAATCAGAAGGTTATTGGAAAGTACGTGAGTCAACGATTCGTGATATTGCCTTGTCCAATAATGGTGACTTTATTTTACTCGGTAAGAGTAATGGCACCGTTGTTCACATTACTATGAGCAATGGCCGTCGCTTAGAGTTCTTAGGTCATACAGAAAAAATTAATGCTGTTGATATGCTCCCCAATGGCCGTATCGCTATTTCAGGAGGCAATGATTACGTCGCTTATGTATGGGATACAGAAAGTGGGCAGGTTATTTATCGATTTAATCATCCCAGTCGCGTTACTATGGTGGCTCTAGACCCTAAAGGTCGGTTTGCTTTTACTGCCGACAGTAAAAAATCTTCAAACATATGGGATTTAAAAACAGGTAAACGCATTAGCCAACTTCAATACTATAACCGTCACGAAATATTTAGCTCAGTAAGGTTTTCTGATGATGGTACTCAACTATTAACAGGAGCCCCAACTCGAAAAGTTAGCCTATGGAGCATACTAACCGGAGAGCGGCTTGACAGCTGGCGAGTTACGCCAAAAGAAAGTATACGTGCTGCAGGCGCGGTAGTGTATAGTGTCGCCTTTCGAGGAAAGAACCAAATAATCACCGAAAGTTCATCAGGATACGCTGAGCTTTGGCAAAGAAAGTCGCGTTAGGTACCCCAAATTATGACAACAGAAATACAAAAAACAATCATCGAATTACAAGAAAACATTGAAACGCTGCAATCTCGTAATGCCTTTCAAGACGATGTTATTGAACAGTTGAATAATGAACTTGCTGTTCATCAATTAGAAATTTCAGACATTAGGGCACAGCTAAAGTTAATCGCAAGTCGTGTTCAAGATAATAATCCGGGTCAAAATCAGTCGCAAGATATCGAACCGCCACCACCACATTATTAACTCTTAACCTGAGCTTTCATTCAAATAAATACCAAGCTGAAATATTTCAGCTTGGTAAAATAATGATTTATTCTTGCTTAAAAATACCAATCACTTGCTCTTGCGGACGGATTTCTTTAACGACATGCTCTTCTGGCTGTGACATTTGATGCCCACAGCTAACACAAGTAACTTTTTCAACATTATTTTCTTTTGTTAATCCCATGGTGTCCATAGCATTACATTTCGGGCAAATAGCGCCAGCAATAAATCTTTTTTTCATGTGTTTCAATCCAAATAAAATCGAGTTGTATTATTTTACCTTGAATCTTGTCGATAGGAAAAGGACAATAGCGGCCTGAATTAAAATGAGTAATAACACACAATGATCATAGCCACCGATTTAAGCTTAGATAGAGGCGCTAAAAACCTCATAAAATCATCAAGCTTTACTATTCATCCTAATCACAAAGTCGGCTTAGTTGGCGCTAATGGCTGTGGAAAATCTTCTTTATTTGCGGCCTTATTAGGTGAGTTACAGCCCGACAGGGGCGATGTAAATATGCCTTCAGGCTGGGATGTCGCGACAGTAAAACAAGAAACTCCCGCCCTCGAGCAATCCGCCTTAGATTATGTGATGGACGGAGATAAAGAGTTTCGTCAACTTGAGCAACAACTTGAGAAAGCTCGATTAAATGATGATGGCAACCAAGAAGCGTTAATTCTCAACCATATTGACGCCATAAATGGCTACAGTTTACCCGCCCGTGCCAGCGAGTTATTGCATGGTTTAGGTTTTTTACAAGAACAACTAGGTGATGCCGTAAAGGATTTTTCTGGTGGTTGGCGCATGCGTCTTAACTTGGCTCAAGCGTTAATTAGCCGCGCAGATTTACTTTTACTCGATGAACCCACTAACCATCTAGATTTAGATGCGGTAATTTGGTTACAGCGTTGGTTAAAACGCTTTACCGGTACTTTAGTGCTTATTTCACATGATCGTGATTTTCTCGATGACGTTATTGAACAAATTCTTCATATTGAACATCAACAAGCAAAATTATATTCGGGTAATTATAGCGCCTTTGAGCGTCAGCGCGCGGAACATTTAGCACAACAAGATGCTCAATTTCAAAAACAGCAAAAAGAAGTTGCTCACTTAACCTCATTCGTCGATCGCTTTAGAGCAAAAGCCAGTAAAGCAAAACAAGCACAAAGTCGTTTAAAGCGTTTACAAAAATTACCTGACTTAGCACCCGCACATGTTGATAGCCAATTTACCTTCAGTTTCAAAACACCGGAAACATTGCCTTATCCGTTATTAGCGTTAAAAGAGACAACCTGTGGCTATAATCCAGAAACCATTATTTTACGTGATGTCGGTCTCACACTGGTACCCGGTAGTAGAATCGGTCTTTTAGGACGAAACGGTGCGGGTAAGTCGACATTAATAAAGTCATTAGCCGGCGATATTGCCTTAATTAAAGGCGAGCGTTATTGCGCCCAAGACTTAACTGTTGGTTACTTCTCTCAACATCAGCTTGAACAATTACATATGCCAAGTAGTGCGATTGATCATATTGTTCGTGCTAAACCTGAGACTACAGAGCTACAAGCGCGCAATTTTTTAGGTAGCTTTGGTTTTACTGGCGACCAAGCACTCTCTCCGGTAAGTACCATGTCAGGTGGAGAAAAAGCACGTCTGGTATTGGCGTTAATTGTTAATGAAAAGCCACAATTACTTCTCCTCGATGAGCCCACTAACCATCTTGATTTAGAAATGCGTCAAGCACTTGTCTTTGCTTTACAAGACTTTGAAGGGGCTATTATTTTGATTGCCCATGATCGCTTTTTATTAGAGTCGTGTGTTGATGAGTTTTTCTTAGTTGCCAATGGTCAAGTTAGCGAGTTCTCTGGTGATATTGATGACTATCAACAATGGCTTAATGAAGACAAAAAACAAACACTGAAAAATACTAAACCCGCAAAGTCTCTTGAGGTTGTTGATAAAAAACAATTACGCAAAGACCAAGCTGAATTACGTAAAAAAGCATCCCCACTGCGTAAACAAGCCGATAAATACGAGAAGAAAGTGCAACTGCTGCAAACTGAATTAGCTGAAGTTGAAGGAGTATTAGCCGAAAGTGAGATATATCAAAGTGAACATAAAGCACGCTTAGCCGTACTCATTAAGCAACAAGCTAAGCTCAAAGCAGATGTTGAAGAAAATGAAATGTATTGGCTCGAATTAGAAGAACAAATTGAAGAAATTATGTTGCAAGCTTCACTGTAAAAATTAATCATTAAATTATATTACTTGCTACACTTAATAATCATACGATTAAAATAATGAGAACGTTATGAAAAAAACAATATTCGCCCTTTTTTGTCTATCTATAGTAAGTAGTGTTTCGAGCTTTGCTTATCAAGGTGATCTTGACCAAGGCATTTATGAATTAAACCGTGGTGCTTTTAAAGCGGCTATAAATGAATTTGAACCCTTAGTTGCTCAGGAGTATTCTCCTGCGCAGTATCAAATGGCGCTTATTTATTTAAATGGTTACGGCGTTACAAAAGATCCCAAAAAAGCGTTGGAATTAATGTCCTTAGCCGCTTCACAAAATCACCCCGACGCACTATTTAGTTTGTCACTGATGTATTCTGACGGAGTCATCGTTAAAAAAGATTTAAAAACCGCTTTTGCACTGATGGAAAGAGCAGCGATAAGAGACTCCGTTGCCGCACAATTTAATCTTGGTGTTATGTATTTCAATGGCACGGGTACATATAAAGACTATCCAAAAGCCGCACGTTGGTATGAAACTGCGGCAAAGCAAAACTACGCCCTAGCCCAGTTTAATTTAGCACTGATGTATTTTGAAGGATTGGGTGTTGAGAAAAGTGTAGAGATGTCTTTTATATGGAATATTATTTCCGCAAGTAATGGTTATCAAAATGCAGGAAAAAGTCGCGATATGGACTCCTTAAAACTCAGCAATGTAGAAATAGCTCAAGCAAGGGAAAAGGCTGACCGACTTTATCAACAAATTATCGAACAAGAAGCATTAAAAGCTAAACAATAAAACCTTAGCTCTAAAAAATAAGACAATAATCTAAGGGATAAATTTAAGGTTCATTGATCTATATCACAACCATAAAGTAACCCACGATTTAAAATGGCTATAACATTACGTTATAGCCATTTTTGTTATAACTCAATTATTTTTATGGAGTCTATTATGAACTTTTTCGATATGATTATTAATGATCCCGTTGTACTTTATTCTTTTGGCGGATTAGCAATTCTTTTAGGTATTGGTGCTTTTTATGTTTATTATTTTCTTAAAAACATCAATGAAAATAATTAGGTAAAAACCTGTAGAAGTTGATTAAAGTTGCAACCTTCTAAATTAAGGTGGAAACCGTTAAATAAAGTCAGCAACTGCAATTATTACGTTTAAGCACCGAAAATATCTTTCAAAAAATTTAATTAAACGTTGAAGTAGTTAATTTCTACAATATAACCCTAAGGGCAATAGCTGCCAAAGAGGAGTCTTTAGCAACCTAAAATTTTGCAGGCGTATATTTTACTGTTTGATACGAATATAGACATTAAAGATTTAACCTCAGGTATCGCTGATCTAAAAAAGCAGTCATTAAGATTATTGTACTCCTCCTTAAAATACGGTGTTCACCGTTAAATTATAAATTGTTACTTATAACACTTTTTATACTAAAACAGTTGACCCTACTACCGTGGTAAGCTTTAACCTCAACTTAGTTCTACAATTCAATTAAGATGAGAAGCTTATGAATATAACTACACAATTTATAATTGACGGTATGACCTGTGCTTCATGTGTCGGTCGTGTTGAAAAGGCCTTACACAAAGTGGTTGGCGTGACAGATGTTACCGTTAACCTAGCTACAGATACGGCTACTATTCAAGGCACTGCCAGTCATAGTGAATTAATTACCGCTGTTATTGAGGCTGGTTATCAAGTGCCCGTAAAGGTAAAGCAATTTGGTATTGGAAAGATGAGTTGCTCCTCTTGTGTGACGCGGGTCGAACAGGCATTGTTAAAAGTAACCGGTGTGGTCGATGCATCGGTCAATTTAGCCACCGAGCACGTACAAGTAAAAACTTTATCCTTTGTAACGGATGAACAACTAACCCAAGCCGTGACACAAGCCGGTTACCTTTTTATCCCGTTGAACAATGACAGCGTGATAGAAAAGCCCAGCCAACATCAGCCTTTTTATACTAAAGCATGTTGGCCCGTATTGGGAGCAGGCCTACTTACCTTGCCACTGGTGTTACCCATGTTAGGCATGTTGTTTTCCCAACAGTGGATGTTACCGCCAGTTTGGCAATGGCTATTAGCTACGCCAGTACAGTTCTATTTTGGCGCTCGCTTTTATCGTGCAGGCTGGGGAGCATTAAAAGCTGGCATGGGCAACATGGATCTTCTTGTCTCCATAGGTACCAGTGCAGCCTACGGACTATCTTTGTATTTGTGGTGGAGCTTTAATAGCGCTCATGGCATGCCGCACTTGTATTTTGAAAGTAGTAGCGCAGTAATAACCTTGGTTCTGCTGGGTAAATATTTAGAACACAAAGCAAAACGCCGAACAACTGATGCACTTAGAGCATTGGAAAATTTGAAACCTGTTGAGGCAACAGTGCAGCGCTTAGGTAAATGGCAAAAAGTGGCCGCTTCATCAGTAAAATCAGGTGAAAAAGTTAAAGTAATACCGGGCGAAAGCATCCCTGTTGACGGTGAAATTTTGCAGGGCCAGAGTCATCTGGATGAGGCGTTAATTAGTGGTGAATCAATTCCGTTAAGTAAAAAAGAAGGTGACGTTGTCACGGGTGGCTCACTTAATTTGGACGGTATTTTGGAGATCCTTGCCACGAATGTTGGTAGCGAATCTACTTTATCTAAAATTATTGAATTAGTAGAGCAAGCCCAAGGTGCAAAAGCTCCCGTACAAGCAATAGTAGATAAAGTCAGTAGTATCTTCATTCCTGTGGTGTTATTGGTCGCACTTACCACCTTATTGGTGTTGGGTTTAGTATTTGATGACTGGACCAATGGCATTCTCAATGCGGTAGCCGTTTTAGTGATTGCCTGTCCATGTGCACTTGGTTTAGCAACTCCAGCAGCCATAATGGCAGGTACAGGAACCGCTGCCAGATTAGGCGTATTGGTTAAAGATGCAGTGGCGTTAGAGCAGGCAAAAGAAATAAATTTAGTGGTATTTGATAAAACAGGCACCTTGACCCAAGGCAAACCCGTTGTAAATGAGATGAGGGTCATCAGTGGTAGTGAAGAAGCAGTATTGCAGCTGGCCTATTCCTTACAAATAAATAGTGAGCACCCATTAGGCAAAGCTGTGGTTGAAAAAGCATTAGCCAGCGAAACACAACCAATACCTGTCGCTGAATTTCAAGTTGTCGCGGGTTATGGTGTCAAAGGCAACATTGGTGACAATTTAGTCTTGATGGGCAGTAGTCATTGGATGCAGGAGTTAGGGGTAAAACTTCCAACCGAACACATAAAAATACCAGGTGCCTCTGTTTCTTGGTTGGCTAGTCAGCAGCAAGATAAGATCACATTACTTGGGCTGTTTTGTTTTAGTGATAAATTGAAGTCTGATGCGCTGCAGGCTGTGAAGCTACTGCAACAACAAGGTATAAAGGTTGCTATGCTTACCGGTGACAATCAAGCGAGTGCAACATCGGTAGCGACAGAATTACAGTTAGACGATTTTAAAGCTGAGGTGTTGCCTGCAGATAAAGCAAAATATATTCTGCAATATCAAGAGCAAGGTTATCAGGTTGCTATGGTTGGTGATGGCATTAATGATGCGCCAGCGCTAGCCCAAGCAGATTTGGGTATGGCAATGGCGTCTGGTACTGATGTTGCCGTTAGCGCAGCTTCTTTCACGTTAATGCGCAGTAAACCAAGCCTAGTACCCACGGCATTGATCATTGCAAGGCTAACTTATCGTAAAATACAGCAAAACCTTTTTTGGGCATTTATCTTTAATGCTGTGGGAATTCCACTAGCAGCCTTTGGGTATCTTGACCCTATTATTGCCGGAGCTGCGATGGCATTTAGTAGCTTATTTGTCGTCAGTAACGCATTGTTATTGCAACGTTGGACTCTTAAGGAGAAATAACATGGCGAAACTTGTCACCATAGGTAAAGCCTCTAACTTAACAGGGGTGTCGGCCAAAATGATCCGATACTATGAAGAAATTGGCGTATTAAAAAAAACGAGTCGTACAGATGCAGGTTATCGACTTTATAACCAAGCACACATACAACAATTGGGGTTCATCCGTCGTTCTAGAAACTTAGGTTTTTCCATGATTGAGATTCAGTCACTGCTCAAGTTCTGGCTCGATACTGATAGAGAAAGTCGGCACGTGAAGCAACTAGCGGTGAGTCATTTACAGGAGATAAATGAAAAAATATTGGAGCTAGAGCAAATGAGAGCAATATTACAAAAACTAGCTGATCAATGTGATGGTGACGATAACCCTGACTGCCCTATTTTAGAAGGTTTAGCTCAACTTTCATCTGAATAACGAAGGATAATTGTTTTTTGTTATACTAACAGCACTTGTCTATGTTGATTGTCATGCATTATCTGCACAATTAATCTTAAATACTGAGGTGTGCTTATTAACTTATCTATTAATCAATCTTCCTCTACGCTCAATGTAATTGAGCGTCAAAACAAATCACATGAAGAAAATGATGAAAATGTATACTCATTAATCAACGAATATAAGACAACAAGTTTATGATGGCGTTTAGCCTTGTAAGCTTTTTTTTAGCCTAAAAATATCTATTTATTTTCAATTCACATACAATAATAAAACTGATAAACCACAACAGACCACTATAACTTTAAATGTTTACTCAAAGTCAATTCACTCCAGCTTGGTGGCTACACAATCCTCATTGCCAAACTATTATTGCAAAATTTTTAAGATCTAGAAAACAGCTAGAAACTTGCAATGAAACAGTGGAGTTACCTGATGGCGACTTTATTGATTTAGCATGGACCGATAAACCTAAACTTAATGAAACTCGTCCTTTAGTAGTTGTTCTTCATGGTTTAGAAGGTTCAGTTAACAGTCATTATGCTAAAGGAATGTTATCGGCTATTAAAGAGAAACAGTGGATCGGAGTGCTCATGCATTTTAGGGGCTGTAGTGGACGAGTCAATAGAAAAGCTCGTTCGTATCATAGTGGCGATACTGATGATATTAGTTATTTAACGCAATTTTTAAAGAAAAAATATCCACAGCTTCCAATGACAATTATTGGCTTTTCTTTAGGAGGTAATGTACTAGCGCGCTATTTAGCAAAAGAACCTAATAATCCTTATCAAGCCGCTGCAATCATTTGTGCCCCTTTACATTTGGCCAGTTGTAGCAAGCGGATTAACAAAGGCTTTTCGCGTATATATCAGAAATATCTAGTGGGCATGCTCAAAGACAGTATTAAGGATAAAATGGACAGTAATCTACTCTCTGCTCCGCTATCGCAAAGACTGGCCCATAAGCTCGATGAAATTAAGACCATTTGGCAATTCGATCAACTGGTGACAGCCCCTATTAACGGTTTTGAGAGCGCTGAAGATTATTATCATCAGGCAAGTGGACGTTTTATTTTGGATAAAATTAAACAACCCTGCTTAATTATTCATTCAAATGACGACCCTTTCTTATGTGATGAAAATACCCGTGATATTAGCAGTATTCCCAGTAACATATGTTTTGAGGTCAGTAAAAAAGGGGGGCATGTTGGCTTTATCAATGGTAATAATCCCTTAAGACCAAAGTTTTGGCTAGAACATCGTGTTCCAAATTTTTTAGAGAGCTACCTATGATAATCCCCTACAAAGATCTACAACCCGATACGTTAACAGGTATTATTCGAGAGTTTGTTTTACGTGAAGGTACCGAATATGGTGCGGACGATGTGTCTTTGTCCGAAAAAGTGGCGCAAGTAAAAATACAACTTGCTGATGGTAGTGCGTTTTTAGTTTATTCAGAGCTTCATGATACGGTAAATATTTTACCCATTGATCAGTTTGAACAACAACAAAACGAACAAGAACAAACGCAATAGTTATTTTATAACAACGAACACCCTATGGATGTTCGTTTCTCATTTGCTATTGAGTGAAAGCTAATACAAAACTTACCGGCACGGCATAAGCAATGCTTGGTAGATTTGCTAATGATTTTAATTTATTAATGCCTGCCACTAAAGCAAAGTCTTCGGCCTTAATGATAGCCGGCTTTAAGGTGCTCACTAACATATGATTTGCTGATAGCTTAGCCACCATAACATTCAATGTAAGTTCTTGCTGGTGACCATGTAAATTCAGGCTACCCGTAAGTGACATTTTCTGACTTGAACCGATAGTTATCGCATCAATATCTACACGATTAAGTTGCGCACTAAAGCTCGCTTGTGCAAAAGTTGCTGTTTCAAAGAGAAACTCCGCCATTCTTTGATCACGTATCGCAATATTGGTGTCAACACTGCTTAGGTCAATGGTCACATTTGCCAGGCCGCTATTGTTGATAACACCCGTAAATTCTTTAAAGCTATGACTTTCAGCCACAGTGCCTTTTTTAATCGACACAAAAGTTAACGATGAATTTTTAGAGTCCAACTGCCAAGCACTATAGGCTGGTGCCGTAAGCAGGAGTGAAAGGCTTAAAATAAAAGTAGATATAATACGCATAATAGGTCCTTTGAAAATAAAATAAAAATTAAGAGCGTCGCGCTCGATGAGGGGTCACAATACTTTGCCACGGAATATTACTCGCACCTAAAGTCATAAAGTCAGGATTCATTAATCCTTCCCGTTGATTATAAGTTAACGGTAAAAACTCACTATCAATTATTGAGCCTCCCGCTTGTTCGATAATACAATGACTCGCTCCTGTATCCCACTCACCTGTAGGACCAATACGTAAGTAACAATCTGCACCACCTTCAGCAATTAGACAGTTTTTCAGTGAGCAACTGCCTAATGCCACATATTCAAAAGCAAAGTTTTCGTTGTTAAGGTATTGCCCCATTAGGCTGAGCTCTTGTCGGCGGCTTACCGCCACTTTGATTTTTCGTTTGCCATCATATTTAGCGACATGAATTTGCTGGCTACCGGTATGGCTTTCTTTAAAAGCGCCAAGCTTATTTTGTCCATAGTAGGTAAGTTGGTGATCTGGTGCGTGAATAACACCAATACTTGGCCAGCCATTTTCCACCAAAGCGACATTAACAGCAAAATCGCCACTGCCTTTAATAAACTCACCTGTCCCATCAATAGGGTCGAGTAGCCAATATCGTGACCAATTTTTTCTTTGATTAAGCGCTAATGCACCAACTTCTTCAGAAATAATAGGAATGCCAGGTGCCAAGCGTGACAGCTCTTGCATCAATACATCGTTAGCCGCATAGTCAGCACTAGTAACGGGGCTATTATCTTCTTTAATTTCTGACGTGTAATTGCCCGACTTGTAATGCTTAGTAACTTCTAGGCCTGCTTTTTTTGCACTTTCTATCGCGATGGCGAGTAACGTTTCATTGTTCATTAATCTTCACTTACTTTTTCTTTTGAGTGTTATTTTAAAATATTCTTAACTAAATCTTTTACCAGCATTAGAGCAGCTATGCTTCTTGCTTCATTAAAGTCAGGTTGGGCAAGTAATGATTGATAGTCGGCAAGTTTCCATGAGACAACTTCTAGCTCTTCAGGTTCATCACCGGGGAGTTTTTCTGCATATAAACTTTCAGCAAGAAATATTTCCATTGAGGCAGAGAAAAAAGCCGGTGCTGTTGCGACTCGATGCACATGGGTGAATTTATTCGCCCCATAGCCGACTTCTTCTTTTAACTCACGATTAGCAGCATGCTCTGCACTTTCGCCTTCATCAATAAGTCCTTTCGGGAAGCCAAGCTCATATGTATGGGTGCCAGCACAATACTCGCGTACTAATAAAAACGTTTCATCGTCTAACATAGGTACAATTAATACAGCGCCTCGACCGTAGCCTTGCATGCGTTCATATTCTCGCTCTACGCCGTTACTGAAGGTGAGATCTACTTGTTCTATAGCAAACAAGCGACTCTTGGCAACTTGCTTACGTTGAGTGACTTTGGGAAGTGTTAAACTATTGCTCATGGTAGCTAAACCTAAGAGTAAAATATTAATAATATAGTTTTAGAATAGCACGTTAACTTTAGATATAATTAATAATTAATCGCTCTTAGGAAAAATAATATGCTTAATTGGTCAAAAATTTCTACCGTACTTTTAGATATGGATGGAACGATTTTAGATTTACATTTTGACAACCATTTCTGGCTCCATCATTTACCACTACGTTACAGTGAGCATGCAAAGATTTCACTTGAGCAAGCAAAAGAAAACTTAGCAAGCCACTATGAAAGAGTTGCTGGGACCATTGACTGGTACTGTTTAGACTACTGGGCTGAACAAACCCAATTACCGATTCAAGCATTAAAACGTGAAGTACAACACTTAATTAACTTACGCGATGATGCTCATGATTTTATGGTGGCACTACGAGAGAGTGGACGAGAAATAATACTGGTTACTAATGCTCACCCAGATAGCTTGTTGCTTAAGATTGAACGCACGCAACTCGATAAATATTTTGATGTTTTATATTCTACGCATGAATTTGGTGTTACCAAAGAATCACAATTATTATGGCAACGTCTTCAAGAGAAACAAGGTTTTAGCCTAGAGAATACTTTGTTTGTTGATGATAGTATCAATATTTTAGCATCGGCTCAACGCTATGGTTTTGAACATTTATTAGCGGTTGAAAACCCAGATAGTCAGAAAACGCCACATATTGTTAACGATTACCCATCTACATCAGACTTTAGAACATTAATTGATGAAATAAAGAAATATCCCATTAAGTAATGGCTATTATTCATCCTGACGTAAAGCCAGGATGAAATAGGTTTAGCCTAAGTAACGATTAATCACCGTATTAAATGGCTTAAAAATTCAATCGATAGCGCCCTTGGTTATCAGCTTTGCCAATAAAGGACAGCAGTGGCTTTAATTTTTCAGGGAAGTTCGCACCTGGCTTTAAATAACCATTTCCAGAAGCTCTATTGGTATTATGCAGATAAGCGGTAAACGTGAGTCCAAGATCGTTTTCAGGGGCAATGATAAACGCAAGCGCCCCTTTTTCACAAGCCAACTCAGCAGATAACGTACCTAAATTTGCTTTTTCTGATAATGCGGTGATAGCTGCCTTGTTCCATTTTATTAAGCCCTTCATTTGCTGACATACAGGCTTGCCGAGTATAAATTCATCAACACTGAGTTCAATAAGGTTGTGGGCTTGCATCGGGATAGCTAGATTAAGCTTTTCCGTAATTTGTTGTGCAGCTACTGTGATATCAACATTAGTAATTTTTATCTGCTTAAGCAATTGGCTTGCTGTCAACCTACCTTCTGGTCCACTGACTAAGGCACCGCCAAAAGTTAACTTAATTGTCGGGTCAAGCATCAATAATGAGAGGAAACTTAACTCACTACTGACATTGTTAATGTCGACATTATCAATGCGGACTTGTTTTGCATAACTTTGCCACACTGTGCCAGAAAGTTGAGATACTTGGCTGTTTTTTGGTAAATTAATAAAGCTAACCACCCAAGCTGCAGGCATAGTTGCAATTAAAAAAATCAAATATAAACTAAAGAACATTGCTCCGTAAGCAAACCACTTTTTCATTAACCTTTTCCTAATTGTAAGCGACGAACTCTAACAACACCGTTGCGATCGGCTTTACTTAAATCAATACTTTTCACTAATAAACCTTCATTATTGGCTAAAAATTCAAGCCAACTAAGTAACTGTGTAAAGGGGACTTCATCAATCCATACTTGTAAGTCTTCACCTTGAGGTTGCAAGCGAGCTATCGAAATATTATTACGACCGGCACTGCTGTTAACAATACTAGAAAGGCTGGCATTGCTGGCTGATGATGCCACTCTTTTTTGTGACTGTTGATAGCGCAGGGTATTTTCTTGCACCCAGGTATAAAGCGCTTGTTGGCGCATGATTTTTTGTTGAGTTTTATCAGTATTAGTAACCAATGGTTGCCACACTGCGCTGTAAAATAAAAACAGCACTACAACAAAGCTCATCATAGCAACGAGTCGTTGCTCAGAGCTTTTTAATTGTTGCCACCACGTTTTCATTATCGCCCCTTACTTGTGTTTGTTGATTGCTGATTATCATCATTACTGGTTATGCTGAATGAGCCAGAAATTTGATCACCTTGATTATTTTGCGCGCCCATAGATACCGTCAGATTACTCTCTTCAAGAGCGATTTTTAACTTATCAAAATACTGATAATCACTAGCAATTGCCTGCATACGAATCTCGTTGCGCTTACCATCAAACTTCAACGTTTGGGGTTTTATTTCAGGCACTAAAGCTAACGCTGGTTGCACTTGAGTTAAGATAGCTAAAAAGCCACTTTCTCCACTAGCCCCTCCTACTTCTTTGAGTTTCTGCTTAAGTTGGGAGCGAATAGTTGAGACTCGAACTCGCTTAGTTTTTGGAAAAGCCTTTTTATAGGTACTAATGATTTGCTGTTCAATTTCAGCCTGTTGACTATGAAGCTGTATTAATTCGGCACCTTTAATACCGACATTAAGCAATAAAGCGAACATGGCAATACCTGCGGCCAAAAACCAACTTTTTAGCACGGGTGAGCGCTGTTCTTTAACTTTGAAGTCACCCTGTAGTAAATTGAACTTACCCGCTTTTTCATGATTATATGTAGCGGCTAATAACGCCAAAGGCAGCTCTTCTGGCATCGCATTGATGGTCAGTGTAGCGATGGTTTCAGGTAATATTGAATAAGCATTTAATGAGAAACTGTTGGGTACGTCATTATTGCTATCATTGTCCGCTACTGATTTTTGCTCACTGCTAATTTTCTCTACTGTTTGAGTACCGCTAAGTGACTGACTAATTAACGGCCAAGTGTTGCTGTCTATGGTGATCCCTTGCCATTGTCCTTGGCGTATCAGTATTTGCTCACCTAAGACAATTGCACTACCAACATTCACTTCATTAGTCAGTGGCATTGCAAGTACATCTGGGATGATTTTTTTACAGGTAATATCTGCACTTTTTAACCACCCTTGCCATAATGCCAACTGAGCAGATTCGATAATTGCAACAAAGCAATTGTGTGCACTACCGACAATTTTGATATCACTATAAGCGAAAAATAACTCTTCAACATCTTGTGCTAATTCATCTTCAAGCATATACGGCACAGCTAAGCGCATCGCTTTTGAAGATTTACTGGGTACCGTTAAACTTTTCAAACTGATATCACTGGCTGGCACAAACGTAATGACTTCACGTTGTTTGGCTTTCTCAGCTAATTGCTCTAACGCATTGGCATTGGGGAGTTCACCACTGGCAATGATGCCTTCTTGATCGTCACTAAATATTACCCAGTGCACTACGTCTTTTGCGTTAGTACCTAATCGGATATATAACTTTTCGGTCATTACTCTCGTCCTATGGTACGACTCACTACGGAGATATTATTATTGCTTTCAACTTTCATTAAAGTGCTCAACGCGAAGTAGCTGTCATTAAAACTAGCGATACTTTTTAGTTTAAAATAATGGCTAACAACATCGAACTGCTCTTTTTGATCATTGGTTATTTTTGTATGTTTTGATATATCGGCTAAATTAAAAAACTCATCTCGTGTTTTAAAACCAGCACCCTCTCGGCTAGCCAAGGCATTTTCTGCATCCGCTAAAGGAATACCTAAAAAAGCCTCCAACAATTCAGGTTGGTCGCTTCTTATGGTGTTTATATTCATTTTATGAAGATTATTATTAGGTATTACGCAAGCATACTCTTTTAATTTATTAATAACCGGCACAGTAAAGTGTTCAATTAAGCGTAGTTCGGTAATACTGGCCAAATAATAATTAGCGGGTAAATAAGGAAACTCTTTTGCAGAGTAATCATTATCTTCAGCACCACCAGCACTGGCTATAGCGCTGTTTTGATCAAGCCAGTCAACCAATGCATCGGTCATGTATTCAGCATCAAACTGACTAACACCTTCAACATTAAGCGACATAATTAATTTTTGGAAAGCGTCTTCTATTGGGCGCCTTTGAGTGCCCGTAGGAGTAGCATTATCATCAGGCCTTAAAGCATTTAAATTAAAACAGGCTTGCATATCAAAAATTTCGCCGGTAATTTGTCCAAAGTCAACAGGATAACTTGTTTCGCCTTGAGCCCAAATTTGTTCTAAATGCGTTACGTCTTTTTCATCTTTAAAAACATTGATTAATATTCTTTTTGCAAACGCTTCTGCGCCCATCGCATACCAATAAGCCTGCTGATTTAGCGTAACATTATTAGTACGTTGCATCTGCAACTGCAAGCGCGCAGTCATCTGTGTGGCTAATACGGCGGCTAACGCGACGATAAGCAAAACAGTAATTAACGCCACACCGGTCACTTTTTTAGCGGTCGACTTACTCATATCAGTACGGCACTGAGAGTTCTTCATTAGACCTCCCATAACGAACAGCACAATACGTAGGCTTTAAATTTAGACATCATCACCCGCCACTAAAAATTCTCGTCTTATAAGCCCATAATCTTTAGTTATTAGCTCAACAGCAATCGCTCGAGGTAAACTTTTATTTATAATTTGTTTTTGCCATTTTTTGTCATAAAAAAACTCAAAATTTAGCGCTTCAATCTCGGTGATTAACTTTCTTCTTTTAGGCTCTTGCCCTTGGATAGCGTCAACAAAATTAAAATGAAGTCGCTCAAAGGTTCCCTCATTTAATTGATAAGCGACTGATTGCATATTGCTACGCGGTAATAGTAGACCTGGATTTGTCCATCCGTTGCGAACAAAAGCTAAGGTACTTTCGCCATTTGAAAAACTATTGCTGTCAGTATATAAAAAATCTTGCTGGGGAGCTTCGCCATTTAATCGAATACTGCGTTTAGCAATTTGCAGTAAATCACGCTCGATAAGTAAAAAGCCTCGCTGTAATTCATTAACGCGTTCGGTACGAATTTTAGATGACTCATTACCTTTTAATACCGTATTAAAAATAGTGAAACTACTCATGCTGATCATTGAAAAAATAGCGATAGCTATTAAAACTTCTAACAAGGTAAAGCCATTATTCGTTGGCTTATTCAAGCAAATCTTCACTACGGCTGGCTCTTTGAGATATAGGTAACCATACTAGTGATCGCTAACTTTTCATCTTCTTTATTACGAATTTCAATCGTTATAGCACGCATATTCTTATTTTCTGTTTTAAGCACTTTTTGTAGCCAAAACCATTCTTGGCCAGCCATTTCTACGGTGCCTTTTTTATTGTTTTTTGGTGGCCATGTTGGGTCTAATGTCATCGCAACTAATTGATTTGAGGCCACCCAATTGGCTAATACTTTATTTTCTAAATGACTTAAATTCTTAAAGTTATTGTCTGCTGCACTTAACAACGCAATACCCGCGATTGAAAAAATAGCCATCGCTAACATGACTTCAATTAAAGTGAAGCCTAATGAAGCCGTTTTAATGACCCGTTTCACCTTATTCATCATCAAAGAGTGGCCCTTCAACGGTTATCGGTGTGGTGTATAAGCCGGTCGCCTTAAAATAAAGCTTTGCTTCAGTGTAATTATTTTTAACGAATTGAAAACGCAGACTAAACGGTGTTATTTCACCGCCTGAGAGTATGTAAATTTGGGGAATAAGTATTTTTTTTTCTATATTATTACCGTCATCATCTTTACCTACGTCTTCATCTAAGTCGTTCTCTTTATTAGCCGCTTGCAACTCATTAAATACTTCAGTATCAAATAATTGTGGTTCTTCAATTGGCAAGTCATCAAGTTGTAAAATCAACTCAACACCTTCAGGTAATTTATAGCGACTGAATAATTCATTATCAGAGATATCCGACCACGTTATACCGTCGTACCCTAAAAACTGATAACCTTTTTTGCCAATAACTAAGCCTAATTCAATATTATTTAGCATGCCATATTCAGCAGCAATATTAAAAACGCCAGCAAAACGTTTACTCGAGAGTTCAAGTGTTTCTTCGGCTTTATCACCTGAAGCACTAAACTGAACGACCGAAACCATTAAACCCACCAGCACAATAACCAACATCACTTCAATTAAAGTGAAACCGTTAACTACTGTGCTGTTTTTGGAATAATGCTTCATATTAAGAGTTCACCAAAACTACTGGTAGTCGCCAAGGTTCCAGTTGCCAATATCGTCTTCTGTACCAGGTTCACCGTCGGGTCCCATGGTAAAAATATCAATATCACCATTTTCGCCTGGATTTAATAGTTGATAGGCGTTGCCCCATGGATCGTCAGGTAAACGTTTAACATAACCCCCGTTTGGAAAACGACGCGGTAAAGGTTCAACGTCAGTTTCTTCAACTAAAGCTTCTAAGCCTTGTTCAGTCGTTGGGTAGTTATAGTTATCCATTTTGTACATACTTAACGACGTTTCTAATGCATTAATATCTTGTACTGATTTTTGAAGTTTTGCGGTATCCATATTGCCCATCAAGTTTTGGACAACAACACTGCCTAACAAACCTAAAATAACAATAACAACCATCACTTCCAATAAAGTAAAGCCACGTTGTTTATTTTTCACTTTCATTGGTTGAATTTTTTTGTGCACATTAACCTCCTACTAAGGTATTTAACTGAAGAATTGGCTGTAAAATAGCCATAACTATAAAAAGAACGATACCGGCCATAGCGATCATCAAGGCGGGTTCAAAAGCTTTTAGCGATATATTCATCAACGCTTCAAACTCCCTGTCTTGGTTGTCTGCTGATCGACCAAGCATATGTTCTAACTTGCCACTTTTTTCACCACTAGCAATCATATGAAGCATCATCGGTGGAAATAATTTCGTTTGCTCTAAAGAAACTCGTAAACTCGCGCCTTCGCGCACTTTATCGGCCGACTCTTTAACGCATTGCTTAATGTATAAATTTTCTAAAACTTCACCTGATATTTTCATGCTTTCCAGCAAAGGAACAGCACTGGCGGTTAAAATACTTAAGGTACGAGCAAACCGAGCGGTATTAATACCACGAATAATTTTGCCCAGCCCTGGAAAACTAATCACCTTGCGATGAAAAGCAAACTTGAAGCTGGCCTTTTTCATTAAATGATTAAAGCCACCAATCAGTAAGGCAATCAAAATAAGGATATACAAACCATTATCTCTTAAAAAATCACTGGTACTAATTAAAAACTGAGTCGTTGCAGGTAAGTTTGCGCCCATGTGATCAAACTGGCCAACAATTTTAGGGACTACCGCCGTTAACAGTATTGCGATAACGCCTATGGCTACGACCGTCATAATAACGGGATAAATAAGCGCTTGAATGATTTGTGAACGTAAGTGTTCCCGTTGCTCGGTGTAATCGGCTAAGCGGTTTAAAACCGTATCTAAGAAACCGGATTTTTCACCCGCTGCAACCATTGCTCGGTATAAGTGACTAAAGACATGCGGAAACTCGGCCATACTCTCCGCTAAACCATAACCTTCGGTTACTTTTGTTCGCACCGCCATGATCATACTTTTCATGCTGTTTTTTTCACATTGTTCGCCAACGGCAAGCAAAGATTCTTCAATCGGTAAACCCGACTCGACTAATGTTGCCAACTGACGTGTGATTAAAGCAAGTTCAGCAACAGATACTTTTGTTCGTCCGCCAAACCGTGATTTATTCGCGGCTTGCTTAGTTTTTTGTAAGCTTGGCGTTACTTCAGTGGGCATTAAGCCTTTGTCACGTAATAAGCCACGCGCTTGTCTGGGTGTATCACCTTCGATAACACCCTTTACCGTTTTACCACGGCTATTTACTGCTTGATAATCAAAAGCTGCCATAATAAAACTCTAGTTAATCTTCTTTGGTAACACGCAAAACTTCTTCGAGTGTCGTTTGTCCGGTCAACACTTTATCAAAGCCGTCACGGCGTATGCTTGGCGTATTTTGGCGAATAAACTTTTCAATAGCCTGCTCACCCTTACCATTATGAATAAGCTCGCGTACTTTATCGTCGACAACAATAAGTTCATGAATACCCATACGTCCTTTATAGCCCTTTTGGCTACATTCACTACAACCAACTGCGCGATAAATATGCTGGGTGTTGTCTTGAGGTAACTCAAGTAATTTTAGCTCTGGGCCATCAGGTAAATGGCTTTCTTTACAATGCGGGCACAATGTTCTCACGAGTCGTTGTGCTAAGACTCCCAAGAGACTCGATGAGAGTAAAAATGACTCTACGCCCATATCTTCCATACGAGTAATGGCACCAGCGGCACTGTTAGTATGCAATGTCGACATCACTAAGTGACCGGTTAAACTCGCTTGCACGCCAATTTGAGCGGTTTCTAAATCGCGTATTTCACCAACCATAACAACATCGGGATCTTGGCGAAGTATCGCCCGTAACCCGCGAGCAAAGGTCATATCAACTTTGGTATTAACTTGCGTTTGTCCAATACCTTCAATGGCGTACTCGATGGGATCTTCAACCGTTAAAACGTTACGCTCTTTCGAATCGATTTGGCTCAGTCCCGCATAAAGCGTGGTACTTTTACCCGATCCCGTAGGACCCGTAACTAAAATAATACCATGGGGTTTTTCGATGAGTTTTGAAAACTTTATTCGGTTGGCAAGTGTCATGCCTAAATCTTCTAAATCGAGACGAACCGAGTTCTTATCAAGTAAACGAAGTACCACACGCTCACCATGGCCCGTTGGCATTGTTGAAACACGTACATCAACAGCACGACCGGCAATGCGCAAAGAAATACGACCATCTTGTGGTATGCGTTTTTCAGCAATGTCAAGTTTTGCCATAACCTTGATACGAGAAACTAATAATGAAGCAAGTTTACGATTAGGCTTTAATACTTCACGTAAAACGCCATCAACACGAAAACGAATTTGTAGCGCTAATTCAAAAGTTTCAATATGAATATCAGAAGCATTTTCTTTTATTGCTTCACTCAACATCGCATTGATCAATTTGATGATTGGCGCATCATCTTCATTTTCTAGCAGATCTTCTGTTTCTGTCATCTCGTCAGCGAGAGAATACAAGTCAACTTCGTTGCCAATATCTTCCATCATCTGTTGAGCTTCTGAAGAGTCTCGTTGGTATGAAATAGTTAATAACTGTTCAAATTCATCTAACGAATGAAATTCAATAGCAAAGGGGCTTTTTAAGACCCTACGCACTTCTAATACTGCCGCACTTTTAACATTGGCTAAGCAATGTAAGGTGTATTGGTCGTTACTTTTACTAATGAGTACATGATGACGTTTGGCAAAATTAAAAGGCAAACGGCTGATCTGCACTTTTACTTCTTCTGCCTCTTGACCATTACCTGCAACATTTAAAGTCACTACGCTGTCGATGTCTTCTCTCTTTTCAATATCAGCCATATTATTGGTCTTTTTGGTCTGAAGTTGATGAGTCATCACCCTCGCTTTTAACGACAGGCGGTAATAAGCTAGAGTCTTTAGACTGACTTTCTTTCATGTATTCATCGAATGAAGGAGGTAAGGTCAGTTGGTCATTCCATTCAGGTAACAATGGCATTTTTTCATCGCTCATTAATGACAAACCTTCTTCTTGCTTACGTATTTCAGTCGCACGAATATAGTTATACTTTTCTTTACTAATTTCATTCATCAACTTGCCATCACGAATAATCGTTGGGCGAATAAATACCATTAAATTACGTTTACGCGTTGATGTTGTTGTTGATTTAAATAAGTGCCCAATAAAAGGTATGTCACCTAATAAAGGTACTTTTTGTTCACTTTCTTGAACGTCTTCATCAATCAAGCCACCCAGTACCACGGTTGCGCCAGAATCGGCCATCACTACCGTTTTAATTTCGCGTTTGTTGATAGAAATATCTACCCCTGTAGCGCCACTCACCGAAGAGACTTCTTGCTCTATGGTTAACTGCACACCACTGCCCTCATTCACTTGTGGGGTAACGGTTAGTTTTATACCAACTTCTTGGCGTTCAACGGTTTGAAATGGATTACCGTTATTGCTACCGGCAGTAGAGCCAGTAAGAATAGGAATTTCTTGTCCAACTAAAAAGTGCGCTTCTTCATTATCGAGTGTAGTGATACTTGGCGTAGCAAGGATATTGGAATTAGTGTCATTACTCACCGCTTGTATGATTGCGCCCCAGCCATTTTTCATAATACCAAACATACCACCGCTAACTGAACCGAGTAAGGTTGCGGCTAATGAATAGTCTCCTTTAATATCGTCTTGATTAGGGTTAATCGTTGTGGCACCATTTTCAGAAGTAACGGTAGAACCTTTAGTACCTGGTGTTGATTGAGCTGCCTCAGCAGCCGCTGCTACAGCACTTATAGGCGCAGGACCATTATTGAACTGGGTAAAACCACCATCTTCGCTGAACCATTGCACACCTAAACTAATACCATCACTTTCAAAAACTTCGACGATTATCGCTTCAACAAGCACTTGTGCACGACGAACGTCTAATTTGCGGATGACTTCCTCAAGTGAACGTAACATGTCTTGCTGAGCGGTAATAACCAAGGTATTGGTGTCTTCATGAGCGTCAATGCTGACATTACGTTTTTTACTGCTTTGTTTACTCGTTTGTGCGCCAGCGTTTTCGGCTTCAATTGATTTACTGACCCCTTCAAGTACTTTGACTAAGTCTTCGGCTTTTGAGTATTTCAAATAGTAAACACGGGTATTACCATTGGTTTCTAATTCACTGTCTAAGCGGGAAATTAACTTAGCGACACGCGAACGGGCTTGAGATTCACCGCTAACAATTACACTATTGGTGCGCTCATCAGCAACTATTTTAGGGATAAGGAAGGTTGGCGTACCAGATTTTCCTTGATCAGATTTATGCATGGCTTCAACAATACGCACCATTTCTGCCGCCGATGCATATTGCAGTTTAATAATTTGTACGTCTTGATCGCCAGCTTTGTCGACACGCTCAATAATATTGACTAAACGATTAACAACCGCAGCAGTACCCGTTAGCATGATGACATTAGCGGGATCATAATTGACCACGTTACCGCCACCGGCTTGATCTGAAAGTTGACGAAGTAAAGGGGTTAATTCACGTACTGTGACATTTTTAACTTCAACAACTCGTGTCACCATTTCATCACCCACACCAGGGTTTTCGTTACCAACAACCGGTATTGATGAAGTTTTAGCGTCTTTATTACGAATAACTTTTACAACATTATTATCCATTTCAACAGCAGAAAAACCATAGACTTCAAGCACATTTAAGAACACTTGATAATATTGTTTTTCGGTAAGTTGATCTTGGGTACGTAATGTCACTTTACCTCGAACGTTAGGGTCAACGATCATGGTTTTTTTCAGGTTTTTACCGACTATATTAATGAATTCGTCAATTTCAGTACCTTTAAAGTTTGGCGAGTACTTAGCCGCATGTATATCAGCACTAAATAATAAAGTATTCATCATCACAACAGTTAAACCTGTTGCTAACAATCCTTTATACCAAGGGGCGCGAAGAGTCTTGCGCAAGGAAAAATTTTTCATAACTTAATTCTCAATTTTGGTCAGTAAAGGTATTAACCACCGATACTAAATAATATTTCGTTCAATTCACCATTACGATCGATTAATAGTGATACTTCTTTATCTTGTTTTAATGCAGCAAGTGCCTGTGCGGCTTCGCTTGGCACCGTTAAATCATAACCATTCATTTGAATCGCGATATCACCAGATTTCAGCCCTGAATTTTGAAAAAAATCTGCGTTTTTACCCGGCAACAATCTGTAGCCTACTATTTTGCCACTTTTACGTTTTGGCGATATTTTTAAATAATCAGTAATTTTACTTGGGTCGGTATTAATTTCGTCTTTAAATGACTCTGCACTTTTACTCAACATCTTATTTGTTCTTTGATCAATAACATTAGGTGATGTTAGTCGACTATTTAATTCTCGAGTTTTAGCCGGAGATATTGCCGATTTATTTACCACGTTTTGTTGTATTTTTTCATTGTAATCAAATCCATCAAGCATCAATGTTTCAAGTTTTCCGGCATGCTTTAAAAGCACTCGATCACGAAAGACACTATCGAGCACGGCACGTGTTCCGGTAATGGTTTCACCAGGACTATAGGTGTCTTGCTTACCAGCGTTTTCAATGACCGCCGCAGACGTAGTTTTGTCATCACTTGCTACTGCCCCTGATAGCGTTAAACGTAACTGTGTTTGAGGTGCACTTTCCACTTCAACCGTTTCAATTGTATCTATACTGTCTGTATATAAGCCAAATAAGTTCAATGTTTTTAAATTTGTTAAACTGATATCAGCTTTTTCAGTGTTCTGTATTGCTACTTTTACGCTAACATTTGAAGATGCATGATATTGGCCACTTGGCGCAACAAGCCAAGTGATTTGTGCAAAAACATACGCGATGTAAGCTAACAAAAATACACTGATCACCTTAGCTATTTTTTGCTGAGGTAATTGTGAAGAGAAGTCGACTACACTAGAAAAATTTGAAGGTAATTGCATGGTTATCTTTATAGAAATTTAAATTAATTTTCATTATTATACCGTGATAGTACTTGAGCTAGACATTATCAACAAGGGTAAGATGATGATTAAAATATTTATTAACAATTTAGTGCTGTTATGTGCAAACTAATATTGCCAGTTCAGCGATACACTTAGTTAAAAGACTAGACATTATAAGCAATTATGATATTTTCGCCGCGACATATATTTATAGGAAGATGGTAAGTAGATGAAACATAATTCACCTCTCACTGAAAACACTTCAACCCGTCTCGATAAGTGGTTATGGGCTGCTCGTTTTTACAAAACACGTGCCATTGCCAAACAAATGATTGATGGTGGTAAAGTGTTCTATAATGGTCAACGAACAAAGTCGGGTAAAGTCGTTGCTTTAGGAGATAAAGTTGTCTTACGCCAGAGTTATGAAGAACGAGAAATTATTGTTGTGGCGCTGGCAGATAAACGTCGAGATGCGAGTTTTGCGCAAACTCTTTACCAAGAAACACCCAACAGTATTACCACTCGTGAAAAAAATGCCTTAGCACGTAAACAAGGCACTTTACTTAGCCCCGCTAGTGATACCAAACCCGATAAGAAACAACGTCGACAATTAATACAATTTAAAGAAAGGATCTAACTGTGACTGTTAAAACTGATGTTTTAAATCGCTACTTATTTGATGGTAAGCATGCTCGTGGAGAGCTTGTACAACTGACTAAAGCTTATCAAGAAATTATCGCTTTGCATGAATACCCTCCCGGCGTGCAAGCCTTGTTAGGTGAATTAGTTGCCGCCACTTGCTTGCTTACAGCTACTTTAAAGTTTGAGGGCGAAATTACCGTTCAATTACAGGGCGATGGCCCCATTAGCTATATGTCAGTTAATGGTGACGATAAACAAAATATGCGTGGCATAGCTCGTTTAGCTGAGCCAACTGCTGGTATAGGCTTAAAAGAACTAATAGGTAAAGGTACGATGGTTATTACTATACGTCCTGAAAAAGGCGAACCTTACCAAGGAGTTGTTGCACTAGATAAAGATAATTTAGCTGATTGTTTAGCACACTACTTTGAAGTTTCTGAACAAATACCCACAAAAATTTGGTTATTTAATAATGCTGATAATACTCAAGTTGCTGGTAGCTTAATACAACTGCTCCCTGATAGTGATAGCAAGGAAACTCAGCTTAGTGATTTCGAACACTTGTGCCAACTAACCAATACAATAAAAGCAGATGAGATTTTTTCACTAGACGCTGAAGACTTATTGTATCGTTTGTATCATCAAGAAGAGGTTCGTTTATTTGAACCTCAATCGGTTAATTATCAATGCAGTTGTTCTGAGGAAAAATGTTTAACGGCTATTTCTCAAGTTTCACCAAGCGAATTGATAAGCATTATAGAAGAGCAAGGTTGCGTATCGATGACTTGTGAATATTGTTTAACAACGTATAAGTTTGATGAACCAAAACTTGCACACTTTATTCATGAGCCCAAGCACTAGTTTACCCTCAGACTTAACGTCTTAATTCTACCTGTTCGCCTTTTAGCGCTCTTCTGCTAATGGGCGACCCACTTTACCACTGTAATCTATTTCTATTTCTACGCGCTCAAACTGTTTTGCTGCTACAAGTGATTTATAATAACTTAAGAGATCGACACCCTCTTTTGGCGTTAATCGATAGGTACTTTTAGCTATTTTATTAATATTTGCGGTATTGTCATAGCTTGTTAGGCTGGCTAAGTTGTTAACGATAACCACAAAAGTGCCCTTTACCGTGCCCGTTTCTGACATTAATAAATTAACAACTTTAGCGCCATTAGTCAGCTTATCTGCTTGTAATTCAAATTTCTGTTCGTTGAGCATTAAGTATTTATTTTCTGAATTTGTCAGTTTTTTAAAAACGTTGTTATTTTGTAAACTTCCATTACGTTCACTTAAACCGCTACTAGTGGCCCGTGCAAGTGTTTCATTAGTTGTAGCAACTGATGTGTTTGGCTTTAAAGAAGCAGCTTCTTTATCGCTGGTTTTTTTTTCTAGTGGCTGTACGACTTCTCTTTTATCTGAACAAGCCATTAAAAAAGTTACACTAAGGGCGATGACACTAAGGTTACGCATATTTACTTCCTTTTTTATTTCCAGTCATAATTAAGTGATAAACGTTTAGTTATAAAAAAAGCTGATTGAATGACCAATCAGCTTTATTTTTACTTGTTGTTACTACTTACTTTTTACGGCGACGTAATAACGCTAAAGGTAATAGCAAGAAGGCTAATAAGCCAGTTGAACCACCGCTAGAATCTTTCCTAGCTGGAACCATACTAGGCATATCATTAACCACTACAGAGAAACTCTGTGTAGCATCGACAGTACCATCATTAACACTTGCTACAAATGTTAGTGTTTCACTACCAGATTCAATACTAGGAGAAGTGAAAGATATAGCTGCTGTGTTTGAGCCCGCTAATGTCACTGTTGGACCAGAGGTTTGTTCCCAGCTGTATGTTAATGCATCACCATTAGGATCTGTAGCTTCAACACTCATGCTAACAGAGATACCTTCTCTAACAATTCGCTCTACATCAGTAACGGCTGTTACAATCGGTGCACGGTTATCACAAGCAACACTATCACCTGCAACTAGGTCTGAATATACTGATGATGTAATGTTACTAAATTGAACATTATCAATCCACCAACCAAAATCATTTGCATATGAATCAGTACCAACGCGGAATCTTAGTTTAACTTCACTTCCGTTTAATGTTGTACCAAAGTTAACACGTTCCATGTTGCCCCAAGTAACATCATTATTTCGACCAGTGAATACTGGACGTCCAGATAATGCTTGGGAATCTTGTGATACTAGCTCTACTGCTACTTCATTATCATCATCATCCAGAGTAACTGTATAACCAACATCAAATCTTCCGCCCATTTCAGTAACGTCTGCCCAGTCACCGCCATTTACACTGATCTCAACAACACCACCATCCCAGCCTTCTTCTAAGCCATAAAAGTGCCAAAAACTCATTTCAAAGTTACCAGCATAGCCAACTTGAATTGCTTTAGTTTCTACTGCAACGTCTGATTGAAAGCTATTATTGCCCAAAACCATTGTTTGTTCGCCTAAATCGAAACCAAAACTAGCAAAGAAAGGAATATTACCGCCATTATCAAATGACTGTGTTCCGACTGCGAATTCTCCGCCTGTCATTACATTTTCAGTCCAGTTCTTAAATAATGAAATATCTTCCATGGTATCTGTTGATGAACTACTTACTGGTGCACGATCTGCAAAATCATAATTAACGGTTGCCGTAAATGAGTATTCATTTGAAACATCGTCTTCAAGTTCAGGGAATGTGACTTTTAATTCGATTGAATCAGACATCATCGCATCATTTAGTACTAGTTCAATAGGGACACTAGTAGAAAACTCAGTTGGATTTAAACGAGCAAAAGTCGTCATGCCCTCATTTGCTAAAGTAATGTCATGATCACCAACAACTTCAATTTTAGCAACTACATCAGTATAAATTTCACTACCTCTATTTTGGATAGTAAAGCTTACTGTACCTGTTTCACCTTTATCTAAAATGTTGTCATTAGAACAATAACCTGAAGTAAGTCCTTCATAATTTGAGTTTAATGTATGAGAAGTAATAGCAAATTCAGAGTACTTAACGTCGTAAGATTCTACTACGCCAGTATGGTCTATAGAATCACGGGCTGGAGATACAGCACCTAATCCCATGCCTCTTCGAGCGAATGCAGCTAAGATAAGATCGTAATCCGCTGGATCATTAGCATAAGCTGCAGCAAGAACGGCATCACGTGCTTCCGTATATGTTGGTGCAACTGGTGTCATTTTGTAACCACCAACCAAGTAGTCTTTCATCAAACTTTTTGCTTCTGCAAAAGTATGACGTTCATCGTTGATTAATGCTACATATGAATCCCATAACATTGCTGCCCAAGGTTCACCTGCGTCATGTACTTCTGCTGTACCCTCTGGAAACTCAAATACACCATTACCTAAAGTAACATTGTCAAAGGTGAGTGGGTTAATTTCCATATCTGTAGAGTATGGGTAGTTACGGATTCCTGTTTGGAAATTTGCAACATATGATGTAGCAGAATATGCAGTACCAAACATTTCATTGCCTGCAATCATTGCATCGTCAGCGTCAGACAATAACAACAACGCATGGAAGTCACCCCAACCTTCGCCCATAGAGCGACCTTGGTTATTACTTAATCCTGAACCGTTACCAACTAAACGGTTACTGATGTAGTGACCCCATTCGTGAGCCACAATACCATTATCAAATGAACTACCTTTATAAGGCTTATTATTAAACATAGAGATAGTAACATCTTCAGCAGCAGTTAATTTAGCGTAAATTGCTGCGCCTGTTGCAAAATTAATCCCCATATTAGGAATTGTTACTGCATCATCACTTCCGCCCATAGATGGAGTCGCACCATCGTCAACATTATTCACGACAATAACGGCAATAGCACCTACATCTTGTGCATTTTTAACTTTTACAGTGAAGTTACAAGTGCCGCGATCAATAATCGCTATTTTTCCCATTAACGCATCAGGGTTTGCAGCCGCTTGACAACCATCAGTAATCACATCCATTGCATCATCAATACGAACTACACTGCCAGCAATATTGAATTGACCTTGACCGAACGACGAACGTTTTGAAACGCCAGCTAGACCGATATCGTCATGAGATGTCACAGTTACACCGTAATCAGTGCCATTTACTGCATCTTTGCTGTCAAATAAGTACATTTGCATGCGTGGCGAACCACCATCAGCAGGAGTCGACATATTCGCATTATTGAAGCCAGAGTTATCCTGAACTTCAGCTAGGAGTGCATCCCCTTCAACACCACCACGTTCATAGTTAAAATTCTGGGCATTACCAGATGCTTCATCAAAACCATGATCGTAAAAATCATCATGCAAATAGTTATTTAAGTAAAATAAATTAACTGTTGCAGCTTTTCTATTATGAATTGAATTTTCAACTAAATCTGTATCGTATTTATAATCAAATGTATTAGTGCTTGTTAATTCGGCGATTATATCACCATTAGTAAATCCATCAGGTGCGATAGCATCTACATAAGCTTTTACATTATTACCATCTGTTGTTGTTGCATCATCAGCTAACCATGCATCACCAGTACTTATTCCCGCAGAAACTAATGAAAGCATTGGGGCATCTAAATAAGCAGTGGCGTCTGGAGTGTCTGCGCTAACTGCTGGAATTACATTTCCATGAGGGCTATCCCAAGGTTTTTTAGTATCTTCATCAGCGTATACACGATAATTAAAGTTATCAGCGTGGCTGGAAAGATCGTTTTTAAACAAAACTTTGCCGTTATTAGCAGAGATAACATAACTAAAATATTCTGAATCTACACTGTCTGCCAATGCAGATTCAACTTCAACATAATATGCAGGTATAAGCTGACCTTTCTGTTCGAAGAAAACTTGTTTTGCGCGTGGTTCACCTAGTGCTTTTTCACTATTTGAAACGTTAAATTTAGTATATTTACCAGCGGTTTCTTTTACAGAAAGATTAATATTACTTGAGTCACCAGATAAATCAGTAAAAGCTGCTTTAATGGCTTCAACAGGGCTTCCAAAAGCGTTTAAATACAAATCACTTTTAAGTCTTTGGCTTGATGCTTTATTTGCTAAATAACCAGATGAAGCAACTAAGTTAAACTCAGCATCCATCATGATATTATATTCACGATTGAAAACTTCTACGCCATTAACTTCTTGTTTGTATTTTGCTATTTTCGCGCCAACACCTTTATCATGCACACTTGCTAATACGGCTTGTACACCTGATTTTTTTACAGTAGAAATACCTGTAAGTTGATTTAAATAGAATTCAGAGGCGTAGGCAACTTGATGTTCCGATGAAATAGCACCGATATTAGGGGCTTTATTTTTAACATTTGCCCACTGAAAAGTATTTTGACCTAATTGAGCATCATATTGATTGCTCATGCCACTTACTGAAGCTACTTGATTTGATACAGATGGTACGGAAAATTTTACAACAGTACTTGCATCTGAAGCTAAAGCTCCCATAGAAGCTGAAGCGATTGCAGACCCTACGAATGTTGCTATGATTGATTTATTAAAGTTCATACGATTCCCTAAGTATATTTTATTATTAACCCACTAAAGTGGACTCTACGGTAATTTATTACATTTATGTAACAATAAAGCAATCATTTAGCTTAAAAAACACAAACAAAAAGTAAAGCATACGTTACGTTAAAGTAATAAACGCTTATAAGGCAACCACTTGTTACAAAAACGTTAACGTCGCGCTTAATAATGGATAATAACGGATAAATACATATATTTATAATATCTCTAGCAAGTAACTGATTGGATAGTAGAAACTTATTTATACTAAATTTACCATAACGTCACTAAGTGGATTTAACAGATGAGTGGCATAAACTCTTTTTTCGTAACAAAAAAGGCGCTAATTTTATAATTAGCGCCTTTATCTGTTAAAAAATTCAGCTTTGTGAAACAGGTCCAATTAAAACCTTAAAAGTGGACAACAACACCTGCAAAAGCACCTTTAAATTCAATGTTTGTATACAAATCATCTAAATCTTCAAGTTCAAATTTAACCGCTTTATAGCCAAGTGTTAAATTTACATCAACCGCTAAGTTATCAATAAGCTCGTAGCTCAAACCGACTTGGTAGTCGTATATAGTATGATCGTCAATCGATAATAAATTACCATTGGCAAAAAGATTAAAACTCGTGCCGGGTAAGCCGACAATCGTTGAAACATAAAGCATAGGTACGATTTCTGTAACGGCTAATGTTCCTTCAACTGATGTACCACCAATTGCTGATGCAACCGTAATATCGCCATCAAAATCACGACCGGTTAAACCAATATCAAAAGAGAAAAGACCGTTATCAAAAATTTCATAATATAACGTATAGTCAATATAACTAATATCGAAGGTGCTACCGACAGCGGTACCAGCGTCGAATGTTTTACCAGAAAAGTCAAAATCCTGCGACAAAACTGTTGCGCCATCAGTATCTAACGTTGTTGAGGCTATCATTAGATTGGGGATTAAAGGGATCGGATGTTCTAGAGCGATATAAAATGAACCTTGCTCTTTATCTTCTAAATTAAAATCAACTAAGCCAGTTTGTTCACCAAAAGTACCTGTTGCTTCATTACTCCATATTGAGCCACCAATATAAAGTCCGGCAATAGTATCAGCCATTGCTGATGTTGAAAGTAACCCGGTAACAAGTAATGCTAATGCTGTTTTTTTCATGTTGAACCCTTTATTATCCTTGACTTAATAAGTCATTTAAATCGATTAGTGCTGCGTTAGCACGAGAAATATAATTTGCCATTACTAAAGAATGATTAGCTAATAAACCAAAACCATCACCATTAAGGATCATTGGACTCCATATAGATTCTTGGCTTGCTTCTAATTCTCGAATAATTTGCTGTACGCTTACTTTAGCATTTTTCTTCTCTAATACATCATTAAAATCAATTTCTACGGCGCGTAAAAAGTGAAGTAACGCCCAACACGCACCACGTGCTTCATAAAATTCATTATCAATTTTCCACCAGCTGGTTTTTAAGACAACGCTTGACTGTGCAGATGTTGATTGCTGGGCAACGCTATCGCCAGCTAAGTCGGTATTTAATTGTTCACGGCCAACACTTGCACTTAATCGTTGAGAGTAGCTGCCTAAACGTTTATTCACTTCTTGGATCCAGTCACGTAAATTATCTGAGCGAGCATAAAATTGCGCTGTTTGACTGTTAACATCGCCTAACGCTTTGCGATAGGCATACAATTCGTTAATTGCTTTATTGTATTCACTTTCTGCACTTGGCATCGCCCAGCTTTTGTGATCGATATTGTATTGAGGCTGAGCAACTTTTAAGTGCTTATTTTCTACCGATTGTGACTGAGAGCGGCTAAATTCCTGACGCATAACAAGCGCCATATCACGCGACATTTCAAGCGCACCAAGCTCCCAAGCTGGGATATTGTCTAAAAATACTGAGGGTGGCAAAGCATCATTTGACAGATAACCGCCAGGTTTATTTAATAATGTCTCGGTTACTCTAATAAGTGCCGTTGTTGTGGTGTAACCGACAACAGGTTTTATACCAGCTGCCGTTGCATCTTTCGTTGCTTCAGCTCTAATATCAAGCTGCTCAGGTTCAAAGCTCCAATAAACGCCGAGAAAATAGCCTGAGAGGATGATAGCAAAAAAAATGGTGACAAAAGTTTTGCCTGAAAAATTAGTCGTCATGTTGAGCTCCTAATGGTGTTGTTTTTTAGCTGGGTTTTCTTGTTTAATACTTCGCACCGGAATGGTTACGACAAGATCCTTTTGCTGCTTAAAGTGCAATGTTAATGAAAGTTCCTCTTCAGGTAACAAGGCTTTTTTAACGTTAAATATCATTAAGTGATAGCCCATAGGCTGCAATACCACTTTATTATTCCCTTCGATTGTCAATTGTTCAACTTGACGCATCTTCATCATACCATCACTCATGGTGTGTTGATGAATTTCAATTCTATCGGAAAACAAGCCACTGACTCCTGTTAAAATTAGCGCCTCATCATTTTTATTTTCAATCGACATATAAGCTGAAGTTATACTGGTTCCAGGTATGCTAGCTCTCACATAAGGCCCGTCAATAATAATATTACTATCGTGTTCAACAGCAAAAACATCGCTATTGATACTGAGTAACGTAAAAGATAATACAATGGCTATAAAACATATTTTATTCATTTCTCGCTATACTTCCTTTTTTAGACAGATTATTTTTATTGCCTTAACATTGTAACTAAGCTGGAGCAAAATGGATAACTTAATTATTAGCCAAGAAAACAATCATGTTTTCACCGTGACTATTAACCGTAAACATAAAAAAAATGCACTTAATCAAAGTATGTATATCGACTTATGTGCTGCTCTAAAATATGCGAGCGAAAATTCAACTATCCACTGTGTGCTTATTCAAGGCGATGAAAACTGTTTTTGTGCAGGTAATGATTTGGATGACTTTTTACAATGCTCACAAGATGATGAATTAGTAGCATTAGATTTTGTACAAGCACTAACAATATTTGATAAACCTCTTATTGCCGCAGTTGCTGGCCCGGCAATAGGTATTGGTACTACCTTGTTGTTACATTGCGACATGGTCATAGCGGCAAACAATAGTAAATTTAAATTACCCTTTACTCAGTTAGGTCTATCACCTGAAGCTGGCTCTAGCCTGATGTTACCCCTGCGTATTGGTCATAACAAAGCGTTTGAACTTTTAGTACTTGGCAAGCAATTTACTGCCGAACAAGCACTAGATTACGGTCTTATTAATCAAATATGCATACCGGAAGATTTACTAAAAATAGCTAGCGATATTGCTAATACTATTGCTAAATTACCTCATGATTCTGTCATGACCAGTAGAAAATTGATGAAACAACATGCTCAATTGACTATGCAACAGGTCATTGATAACGAAGCTAAAGAATTTAAACGTTTAGTAAAAACGCAGCAATGTAAAAATATTTTAGCGCAATTTTTTTAAAAAAATAAATCTTAAAGGTGAAATAGTCAGCCAAAATTTGCGGGGGGTTCATCTTTAGGCGATTTGTTTTTTGTCCCCTGCCATTAACCAAATAACAACAGCAATAAAAATAACGGGCCAAAATATACCAATCATCACAAAGGCCGCCGCACCAAAAATCATCATACCGATAAAAATTAATGAACCAAACACACTCATAACAATTGCAAATGCCACCATGACAAGAATAACCATAATAATTGCTGAAACACTAATCGCTTTTAAAGGATCAATGAGTTCATCACCAACATGAAGGTCGACATTAAACATTTCTATAAAACTTATTCCTAATGCATAGGTTAAAAATAAGGTTGCAAAAATTGCTAATGTTAATGATTTAAAAAATGACATAATTCCTCCTGCTTACTTAGTTTTACGCACAGCTATCGGTAAATATTATTTACTCGCTATCGCTTTAAGTTAATACTGCCCATTAATGCTTGGTGGGTAATAGTATCGCCGCGACCACATAAGCAACACCGCTAGCTAACGGAAATATAAGCAAAGCAGCAATAGCGGCAATACGAACAGCTATTCTTGGTAAGTCATAATATTTTGCGATGCCCGCACAAACGCCTGATAATTTTTTATGGGCAACATCTTTTGTTAAAGTTTTTTTCACTGAATACTCACGTTGATAGCTCATCATTTATTCCTTAATTCTAACCGCTGTTTTGTAAAAAAAGTTAATAGTCCTGCGCCAACAAAAAAAGTTAATACGGGAGCAAGACACATGATCATTATGAAATAGCCACTATGATGTATCATGTAATGCCCCCTAGTTTTTTGTCGCTTAGCCATCTTAGCCATTAACAACTTGCTTTTTTAAATCGGCTAATTCTTGTTCAATAGATTCATCTGTTTCTAAATCACGAAACTGGCTGGCGAGATCTTTATTCTCGGTAAAGTCATAAGACTCTAATTCAGCTTCTACTCGGTCAATTTTTTGTTGGTAGCGTTCAAATTTATTAATGGCTTCATCTATGTTGTAGACAATCGCTCTTTCACGCACTTTTAAACGTACTTCAACTGACTCTTGGCGTAATGCAAAAGCGTCTTGCTTACGTTTAGCTTCTTGAAGTTTTTCTTGTAAACGTTGACCGTCTTCTTGTACTGCACTCAAAAAAATCTCTAGCTGCGCTAAGTCATCATGGAATTCACTGACTTGTACTGAACATTTTTGCTTTTCATGTAGCGCAGACTTCGCAAGATCATCACGCCCTTTATTAATGGCTAATGCGGCTTTTTCTTGCCAATTATTAATACTAGCTTCTAGTGATGCTATTTTACGCATTAAGGTTTTCTTTTCTGCTATATTTTTTGCTGCAGTAGAGCGTACTTCAACCAAGGTTTCTTCCATTTCCTGAATGATCAATTTAACCATTTTCTCAGGATCTTCAGCTTTATCTAACATATTGTTTAAGTTAGCGTTAATAATATCGGTAAAACGTGAAAACATGCCCATAATCCATTCTCCTGCGCAAATGCGCTGCTATTAGTATTTTAATTTAATGACTCATTAAGTATTAACCAAAATGTTAATGCTTAACTTGCTACTGTGTTTTCTATTACAAGTGACATGCCAACTCAGCAAAACAAATTAAACTACTGTTTATTAAGGGATTTTATAAAGACATCGATTACAGAAAGAAAGGTGACATAATATGTCAGACGAAAATATAGTCAAATTCACAAATTAATTAGTTAATTTGACTATACCCATAACATGGTGGAATTTTATTAAAATGAGCGTTGAATTATTGAGTAACCACTACCGGAAAATAATCACCTGCGCCCCACTCACTCCATGAGCCGTCATAAACTTTTACGTGCTTATAACCGCACATTTCGGCGGTTAACGCTAAAACACAGGCGGTTACCCCAGAGCCACAGCTCATCACCATTGGTTTATTTTCGCTATTAATAGCGTTAAATTTTTCTTTTAAAATATTTTTGGCGAGCAAGCAGCCATCATGCGATAAATCACTAAAGGGTAAATTCACAGAAGAGGGAATATGACCGCTACGAATACCTTCGCGTGGCTCAGCAACTTTGCCCTCAAAGCGTTCTTTAGCCCTAGCATCAACAATAAGGTGTTCTTGAGAGTTAAGGTTACGTTCTATATTTTGGCTGCTATAAAAGTATTTTTTACAAAATGTAGCGATAAAGTTACCACGGCTAGTAACGGAAGATGTCGCTGATGAAACACGATACCCTGATGCCAACCAAGCGGGTAAGCCGCCATCAAGTACGGCAACATTTTCATGTCCCATTGCTCTAAACATATACCAAGCACGCGCTGCAGAAAATAAGCCTTGGTCATCGTAAACAACAATTTGACTGTCTGTCATTACCCCTAACGCACGCGCTTGCTGCTGAAAATGTTCAGCACTTGGCATAGTGTGGGGAAGTGGATTTGATAAATCAGAAAAGTTTTTATTTAAATCGAATCGCTTGGCATAAGGCAACGTAAAATCTGGCCATTGTTTTTCTGGCGAGCGCATATTACCAACGGGTGGGATACTCGCATCAAGCAGTATTATATTTGATAATGGTTTTGCAGAGTCTCCGGTTAAATGGAGTGTAGGAAAAAGCAAATCATGCAGCTGACGGCACGATATTATTTGCTGAAAAGTCGAAGGCATAGTTAGCGTCATTCATTTTTGAATAAGGCTTAAAAAATAACGAATAAATCGATAGTTGTACAGTCGAAAAAAAAATATAAATTGGCAGGGTACAACAAATTCCCTGCGTTTAGCTTGCGGCTTGTTTTTCGGCTGATGATTGTTCACGGTTATTTTCTACTAGGCTTACCACTAAAGACGCTGCCAATAAAAATACAGCAGGTAACATCAATAACGTAAAAATTAGCTCTAAGCTCGGCATAATCAATTCCTTACTCATCCGCTACTTGAACGGTATTCTTTTGTTGAGTACCCTTTTTGTTACTAAGCTTAGCCACTAAAATTTGGGAATATTTGTTGTTGGCTAAAGCTGACATCGTGATATCTGGCTGAACTTTATCTTTTACGCTACTCGTTAATTTTGTATTGAGTTGTTCAATGCCTGTTTTAACCATCAGATTAGCGATAGTTTTGATGTCTGTAGTGTTGTCTGCAAAACTGTTAAAAGATAATAAAGCGGTAGTTAATGTGGTGATCAATAACGTTTTCATGTTGTTCTCCAAGTTTTATAATAGTTAAGTCGTAATATCTATTACAAAGGTTGTGCCAGAGATCAAAAAAAAATTAAGTAATTGAATTTTATAGGATTAATTAATCTATGCTTTTATCATAAAAATAAAGTTTAAGACTAAATAAAAGAAAAGTGGTCAAAAAAGCCAATTATTAATAATTATAGCGATAACATTATATTTATCGCTAAACGGCAAGATAAATAGTATTCCGATTTAGGGATACAATTTCCCAAAATCGGTACACAAAACAGAAAATTACTCGCCTGCAGGAAGGGTCACTTGTGCGAACGCATCAAAAAGAACTTGGCTGGTAACTTCATTACCACTGCATTGCTCACTTAAATAACGACGAAACTGCCTAGCACCCGCTAAACCATTGCAGAGTCCAAGCATATGGCGAACAACATGCCAAGCACGCCCGCCGTTGGCAATATGAATATCAATATAGCGCGCCATCTCGGCAACAATTTGCTCACGAGAAAGAATATCCGTGTTTTTTTGATAAATCGCGTTATCTGCTTCAACTAACATATAAGGGTTTTGATAAATTTCACGGCCTATCATCACACCATCAATATGAGCTAAATGCTCATTGGCTTCATCATAGGTTTTAATACCGCCATTAATTGAAATTTGTAACTGTGGAAAGTCTTTTTTGATTTGATAAACACGACCATAATCAAGCGGGGGAACTTCCCTATTTTGCTTAGGGCTTAAACCGCTTAACCAAGCTTTACGTGCATGAATAATAAAATGTTTACAGTCAGCCTGAGAGACCACATCAACAAAATTATGTAAAAACTCATAACTGTCATGGTCATCGATACCGATACGCGATTTAACAGTAACCGGAATATTGGCTGTCGCTTGCATCTCATTGACACAGTCAGCGACCAAAGAAGGTTCAGCCATTAAGCAAGCACCAAAACGACCATTTTGGACACGATCAGATGGGCAGCCAACATTAATGTTAATTTCATCATAACCATACTGTTCAGCCATTTTTGCACACTCTGTCATGGCTTTAACATCACTTCCCCCCAGTTGCAGTACAACAGGATGTTCTTCTTTGTTAAAGGATAAATAATCACCTTTACCAAATATAATTGCGCCAGTAGTCACCATTTCGGTGTATAGCACGGTGTGCTTTGACATAACACGATAGAAGTAACGGCAATGGCGATCAGTCCAATCGAGCATGGGTGCAACGGAAAGTTTATGTGAAATCATAAAGTTATAAAAAACCTTTAAGTTTAAAGCGAATGTAGCTGTTGGAAACAACAACAAAAAATTTCGCTGATTATAAAGGCTTTAGCGATGTTAAACAAAAGAAATAATGTCAAGTGACAGCACCGAAAGCCTCGATAGCTTTCAGCTATTTTTATGGTATAAAGATGGGTGAATTTTAAATAACATCACTTAATAATTTGGCGAATTAACGCTTAGTCAATTTAAACCTAAATCGGGGCTAAGTTATAGCAAGCCTTTTGCATAAACAGCCTAATAAATTGACAAAAAAAAGTTAATCTAGGTCGTCAGGATCTGACTCAAGTTCTTCGTCTGTTTCAACTTTAGTTCGACCAAATAAGGTGTGGAATTGCTTGGGTGTTAAAATTATGTTTTGATATTTTAACCATGCCTTCTCGATGGTATTGCTTACAGCAGCATTACCACGACAAACTTCAACAAAATGTTGCTCTTCTTCGGTAACAGGCAGACGACTTCCTAAAGAAAGTGCCATTAATGCAACACCATATTTTTCTAATGCCTCGGCCTCGGCCAAGTTAAAGTCACCGGAACGCTTTATGCCGCGCGGATAATTTCTATCATCGTAAAAATTTCTATTTACCTTAAAACTTTCTGCTGATATTGCTAAATTAGCCATTTTATAAACTCTACTAAAATATAAATACACTGATAATCGCATTTTTAACTCAATATCGATTAATTGGCAATTATTTTTTAACGTTAATTAGAATATTTTACTTAATGTATATTATTTACCATTATATACACTATTTTTGACTTTTTTTTAGGCTAAAAATACAAAACTAGCATGAGGTTATATTTTGTAAATCCAGTGTAGTCCTTGAATGACCGTCGTAGGAAAAGCGGTTTGATGATTGGCTTCTGGGATAATAACAATTTTTGCTTTTACATGAGTTTGCTGCCAATTAAGTATTTTTTCATAAAAATCTTCAGCATCTTTGACCATGTCATGGCTGCTGTCTAATGCTTTTGATTCACGTTCGCCAATAGCAATAAAAATATTAGCATTAATGGTTAACTGCCGCTTTCGATGCGCCTCTTCTAATGTAAAAACAACCTTATTATCAAACCAATAAGAAGGACTACCCAGTATGTAATGATTAAATAATGTCGGTTTAGTTAATAATATATATGTACCAAATAATCCGCCAAGTGAGTTACCGACAAAGGTTCTATCTTGTCGATCCGTTCGATAATTTTTATCGATATAATTGATAACACTAGCTTCGATAAACGCCATATGCTGTTGAGCACCACCTGTTGTTTGTTGCCAGGATTTATTTATTGACGGGGTATAGTCTCGCACTCTGCTAGCATCTCGCTTCGACCCTTTAGCATATGAAATGCCAACGATAATAGCTTCTTTCATTTTTTGTGCATTCATTGGATAACGGGTTGCCCCAGAAACAATCTGAAAAGTATACCAAGCATCGGTTAAGTAAATAACGGGATAAGTTTTATCATCATTTTTAGCATAAGATTTAGGTAACTTTATAAATAATGGGTAAACACGTTGACTGTCGGGATCTTTAATTTCAACGACTTTACTTCTTGGTATTTGAAAAGGCGTAGTGGTAAAAGCCATTGATAGCTGGCTGGTCAATATTAATAGCAGCGTTAAACTATATATTACTAGTTTCAAGTGAACTCTCTTTCTTTACTCAATGACAAGTCGTTATGTTTACATAACCATAACGAGTTATTTATAAAACCTTAAGGATAAGTAAAGCAATACTCCAGCGAATAAATCACCGGTGTATTACTTTTAGTGTGCAATTGTTATTGGCATAATATTTATTTAAGTAACGGCTTCATAATCGCTAATTTACCATCAATTGGGGTGGTGATTTCTAGGCCTAAAATGTCTGCAATTAATGGCATAATATTTATGTTTTCAGCCGTATCTAACTGATATGCTTTTTTAAATGCGGGCCCTTGTGCATAGAATATTCCGTCCATGTCTGTAGTGTCAAACTGACTCCAACCATGATTTCCTTTACTGGTTTTTCCGGTAAAACCTATCGACCAATCGTTATCGGTTAAACAAGCTATATCACCGATACGACTGGATTTTGAGGCGTTAAATTTTGCTGGAATATCTTGGTATTGATAACATTTATAATGTTTAGCTTGTTGATTTAATTGTGCAACAGTTTGAGCTAATGTGCGGGTAGACTTACCCTCATCGTATATAAGTGTAATAGGGTTGGTTGCCAAAACTTTATATTCATCATTTAACCAATTAGGTAAATATTCATAATTCTTAGCAGGATAATCAGCCATACCATGATCAGAGACAATAATAATATTTACTTCAAAATCTAACGTTCGTACTTTTTCAACCATTTCACGAATGGTGCTATCTACACGGTTAATAGCGGCAATAAGCTCAGGTGAATCTTGACCAAAACCATGCCCTGCACTGTCTATATCATGAAAATAAGTGGTTATTAATTGCGGCCGTTCGCTTGAAGGAAGCTGATACCAATTTAATACACCATCTATGCGTTCTTGATGTGAGGCGTTGTGATCATATTTTTTAAAATGAGACGGATAAATACCCGCAATAGCGGCTTCGGAGCTTGGCCAAAAATAGTTAGCCGTACGCATATTTTGTTCTTCCGCAATAATCCACAAGGGTTTACGTAAATAAAAGTCGGGATTGGTCACCGCTTCCGAGTCTCTTATGCTGTAGGTTTTATTTAAATCGCGAGCATAGAAACGGTTAGACACTATGCCATGATTCTCAGGGTATGACCCCGTAACAATACTCAAATGGTTAGGAAAGGTTTTTGTCGGGAAAGTAGGACGTAATGATGTTAAATGAGCAGACTCTTTAGCAAATTGAGACAAGAATGTAGGCTGATATTTATCAACATAATCCCACCTAAAACCATCCAGTGAAATTAACAACACATAAGGTTTAGGATTAGGGTTGGATGCTATACCTAGTGACTTTTTTGATTCTGATGTGCATGCATTTAAGGCAAATAACATGCCTATTATAAATAATTTATTCACGGTAATTTCTCATCAATAATTAGTGTTTAAGGGCTTTCTAGCATTGTTTTTTTACTAACATAAAATCGTTATTGCTTTATCTTAAGACGAGTATTTATTGACTCAACGCGGGCGTAAATAAGACAATCGCTTCAATTAAACATCAGCATAATAATTATATATTTTGTGCTGATGCCTTTTTATAATTGAGCGCTCGATAAAATTAGTAGAGCTTTACTCGGTAAATACTATCCATTGATTGAAGGACTACAGATAATCTATCATCATTATCAACAAACCAATAGCTTGCCGCAGGAATCGACGGAAGTGCTATAAGCTCAACAAAAGTTGAGGCGTCATAAACCGCAAGATTAGTAACGATAATATTATGCGCTTCATTATGATATCTGATATGTTCATTTTTCTTAGGAAAATAAGTTTCTTCGCCCGTAAAGGTATGCAGTACTTCAGAAGTGTCATTTATCTTAATAACAGTGTTTCTAGCAAGCAGTGTTTCATTGACGCCATCAATGAAAATAGCCCGTTCTTGGTTACCAGAGTAATTGTAAGTATCGCGACTATCCGCCAGTGGAGTCGCAACAGCTTCAATCGCGAAAGGATCTAATGTTAATGAGAACAATTCATAACCACTGCTATCTGTATCCGACACATATAATAATTTATTGTCGTTTAATGGAAATTGAACAATGTTATTGACGTTAGCTAAAGCGGTGTTGGTAAGCGCAAAGTTTGTCGTTGACAAGTTAAATTGCTCAAGTGAATCATCATTTACAAATATAAGTTGATTAGCCGCGCACTTTTTAAGGCTATGAGCAGAGCCCGTTTGCTGATACGACTCAATAAGCCTTAGCGTTTGGTGGTCATATGAAAATATTTGGTAACTGTAATCGTCATAGTTTAGACCCGTTAAAAATATACGTTCTTGATCAGCCGAGAAACAAATATGGTCAAAAATAATATTGGTTTCATTAGAAGCCTTAATTAAGTGACCTGTTTCAAGATCAAAGACTTTTATTACGGTATTAAAATCATTTATTGCAATAAGATGGTTGAACACAGATGAGTATCGAACCTGCTCTACGGTATGATCTAATGTAACTGCCTCACCGACAATGCCAACGATTTGTTTAACTGAGTGTCCGCCTGAACTTTGTTCAACATATTTTTCACTGGTTTTCAGTTTATAGTTTCCGTCGTAATAAATATTATAAAAACCTTTAGATTCATTGGTATCGAAAGAAAGGGTAATCTTGTTTTCAGTCGCTAAAATAATAGGTCGGTAAAAAGAATTAGAGACCGAAAAAGTTGAAACTTGTATCGGAGTATTCGAATAACTACTATCAATGGATACTTTTTTATTAAATTTTATGATTACTTTTTCAACGGGATCATTTTCAATCGTCTCTTTAGTAATTGAAATAGCTTTAAACGGTGTTAACTCTTGGATAAAAGCTAGTGCTTGGGCATTATCATGTAAATTAAATAAGGCGGATGAAGTCCATGCTACTGTTTCTGCTTCACCTATAAGTTCTTGGTTAAGGTGCAATTGCATATATTTATTTGTGATAAATGTTAGCAATATTTCTTCATTTTGAGCGTTGGTCAGTCTAAAGGTTCCAGCAGGTGATTGTGATGCATAACCTTTACCTGAATATGGCGAGGTAACGTTAGAGGTTAAAGTGGTCTCAAAGGCAAATAGTTCACTCGTTATTGTACTGGTAATATCGACTTGGTAATGCGGATATTTATTACTACCTGGCGCGTTAATATGTTGATTAATTGTCGTTTGCTTTAGAGAGTCAGTAACAACCATTAAATCATCAGTTTTAACTTTAAAGTCGATTGCTTTTATATCAAGTTTTCTGTTTTTACTTTGATAATTTAAAACGAGATCTCCTTCTAAATCTTCAGTACTTGCGCTCCACGTTTGGTTGCTTGTTAGCAAAAGCTCAAACATTAACTCTAATGAAAGTGAAGGCTCTTCTATTGTAGAAATAATAAAGCGCGTAGAGGAAAACTTTGCACTTAGGTCCTTAATAAGGAAACTATCCGAGTAAGGATTCTTGCTGTCATCAAGTTGAATATACTGCTGGGTAATATTCACTAAGGCAGTCACTGTTGTGGTTGAACTTTCTCTATCAATAATATCGGTTTGGTAACTACAGTTTGTAAAAACTAATTGGTAGCTATTTTCTGTATCGTCAATAATTTTTTCAACGGTACCTGTGCTATTACAGTCTCTAATTAAGATGTTTTCAGGTGCATGATGAAACCAAATAATTTCCTGTTCGATGATGTCTGCGGCATTAATACTCGCTTCGGTTAACACCGTACTCCAGATGGCAATATCACCGGCATTATCTTCTGTAAAAATCGCGTCGACAACAGGTGGTGTTGGAACAGTAGGCTGCGGTGTCGTTATTTTTTCTGAACGTTCACCACTGCCTCCACCACAAGAAGCTAAAAGAGCCATTGATATTAAGCTCACAAAAAGAGAAGCAGTATAATTCATTCAAAAACATCCATTTGTTATAATTTATCCTAAATAGGCGAGACATTTATACCTAAAGATCAATATATTTACAATTGAAACGTCTATTCTTTATTGGGGTAAATCAATAACTAAATTGAATTTTTCAGAGCTTTTCCATAGGTTAAGTAATACAGTAAATTCTGCTATTTCATGGACAGATGCGGTTGAGCTGAGGATTTTTTCAGAGAGGGTATTCATTCGATCAAATTCATTGACATTCATCATTAACATTCCTTGTTATATGTCAATGAATTATGACTTAAATAATGAAAAAGGTATAGCTTTTAGTGAGTTAGTTTATGAATATTTGATGACAAACGTTACTGAGAATACTGCTTAATTAATGATTATTTTCCCAAAGTCTCTTCTCGGGCCTTCCTGAGCAAGTGCAGGTGCCCGACGCACACTCTTTAGTAAAATATAAAGATTAACTCTATAGCGCTAAAGCCAACAAATATTTATTGAGGAGAACGTTTAAATAATTTCACTGAAATGACTTAATTTTATATCACTTTTTCAGTTTTCGTTTGAGCTCTTCCATTGTCAACATTGCTTGTGGAGACTGCAGTAATTCTGCGTTTAAGTCGGCAACGGCACTTAAGCCATTAGCCACAATAGTATCGGTATTTACATTTAAACTGCGTTTTGTCGCTTTTACGGCATAATTAGGTAATAAAGCAATGCGGTTGGCTAAACTGAAAGCAGCTTTCATTAAACGCTTACGTGTTAAATAGGTATCATTAATCATGCCCCATTTTTTTGCCTGACGTCCTGAGAAAATAGCCGAAGTGTATGCTAATTCTCGTAATCGCCCATCGGGTAAATTAAAATGCAAGCGTTGCAATGTTCCCATATCTGCAGGTATACCTAATTGCGTTTCCAAAATGCTAAAGTAAGACCGCATCGACGCTAAACGAATATCGCATGCCGAAATTAAATCAACCGCCCCCCCGATACATACACCATGGACCGCTGCGATTGTTGGAATAGAACAATCAACAATCGCTGAAAATGCTTGTTGCATATTAATGATTTCAGCCCTCAAGTGCGCTGTTTTATCATTTTGGCAATCTTGTGTTGACGCCATAACGTCTAATAAAAAGTTGATATCGGCGCCCGATGAAAATTGTTTCCCCTTGCCACTCAATACCACGACATGAATATCGTTTTGGTTATTTATCCAACGATAAGCGTCACCAATTTCAAACCACATTTTTTTATTCATCGCGTTCGCCTTATTCGGGCGTGCAAGTTGTAAATGTAAGACATTATTTTGGAGCGTTAAATCTAAATATTCAAATTCAGGCATGTTCAGTCCATAGTAAAAAATTTATTCTTATTGATTAAAGATGACACGTAGGTATCGAAGAGGGCAAGATAAAATTGCTAAACCAGTAAAGTGAATTTTATCTTGGTACTTAGCTGTTATCCAACTATCAAATATTACATTACATTTTCGTAAACGTTGAGAGTGCCAACAACACGCTTTTAATTTAAAGGGTTAAGTAATTAACCTTTCAAGCATATTACATCATCAAAATCTCTGTGTTAAACTGCTAAAAAATAACCCAATCATGCAAGTACCTAACTCATAATGAATGCAGAAGAATTATTAATACAAGCAAAAGAGTCTTGCAAGAAGCGTGGTGCACGATTTACTTTGGCTCGCGAACAAGTATTTAAACTATTAACCGGACATAGCGGTGCTATTGGTGCTTATGATTTGCTTGACGAATTAAAGCTAATTGACCCAGCAGCAAAACCAGCAACCATCTATCGTGCTTTAGATTTCCTTGGTAAGCAGGGCTTTGTTCATAAGATTGAGTCTATAAATGCTTTTGTGATGTGCCATCATTTCAGTGAATGTAATCATCCCGTGCAATTACTTATTTGTGACCGTTGCGGACATGTTGAAGAAATTCAATCGTCTAATTTAGACTTAGCTTTACGCTCGATGGCAGATGCAACCGGCTTTACCATTAGCCATCAAATTGTTGAAGCGCATGGTGCTTGTCAAAGCTGCAGTAAATAGCGTTATTATTCAGGAGTAATAATAACTTTAACACCCCATTAAACTCATATTTAGAGCTATTGGTCGCATAAGAAGTACCCTCCCCCTTAACTCAGTGAACTTATTTATGCTATAAGTACACGGTTAAACATGCCCATATTATAAAATATTCAGGAAGCCTATGAAATATTCAATCAAGTCAGCGTTAATTTGCTTATTTGTTGTTGCCAGTGGTAGCGCAATAGCGAAAAACACCATTAGTAGCGATAAATTTCGTCAATTAGAAGAATCTTTACCAACACCCAACACTTACAGAACTGCATCAGGCGCACCAGGTCACCAGTATTGGCAACAACAAGTTGATTATAAAATTAATATTCAACTTGATGATAAAACGCAAACCTTAACGGGTAGCGAAACAATGAGTTATACCAATAATTCACCTGACACTTTACGCTACTTGTGGATACAGCTAGATCAAAACCGCTTAAAACGTGACTCTGATAATCGCTTAACAGCGACAGCTCCTAGTAAAAAAATAACTTATAGCGGATTGCGTGGCGCTATCGAGTCAACTGAATTTGATGGTGGTAATACAATTACTGCAGTTACAGCATCAAACGGTAGTGCTCTTGACTATGTGATTAACGGCACAATGATGCGCGTTATCTTACCTAAGGCATTAAAATCCGGCGATGATGTTGAATTAAATATTAAGTGGAACTATAAGCTTCATGAACAAAAAGTGTTAGGTGGCCGTTCGGGTTACGAATACTTTAAAGAAGACGATAACTATTTGTATGAGCTTGCTGGCTGGTTTCCTCGCGCAGCAGCATACTATGACGTTATGGGCTGGCAAAACAAGCAGTTTTTAGGTAACGGCGAATTCACTTTAGAATTTGGTGATTACGACGTTAAGATCACCGTTCCTGCTGATCATATTGTTGCCGCTACCGGTGAGTTACAAAATGAAAGCAAGGTCTTAACAAAAACACAGCGTAAACGTTTAGAACAAGCTAAAAACGCAAAGAAACCTGTGCTTATCGTTACCGTTGATGAAGCACTTGAAAACGAAAAATCTCGCTCAACAAAAACGAAAACCTGGCATTTTAAAGCTAAAAATGTTCGTGATTTTGCTTTCGCATCAAGCCGTAAATTTATTTGGGACGCTCAAGGTTATAAAGAAGGCGGTACCGATACCATGGCGATGTCTTTTTACCCTAATGAAGGTAATCCATTATGGGAAAAGTACTCCACTGAAGCTATTATCCATACCATGCAACAGTATAATAAATACACCTTTGCTTACCCATACCCAGTATCAATTTCAGTCAATGGACCCGTTGGTGGCATGGAATATCCGATGATCACTTTTAATGGTCCTCGCCCAACACTTGACAAAGAAACAGGTGAAAAAACCTATTCTCGTGGTACTAAATACGGCTTAGTTGGAGTAATTATTCACGAAGTGGGTCATAACTACTTTCCAATGATCGTTAACTCTGATGAACGTCAATGGACTTGGATGGATGAAGGTTTAAACACTTTCCTACAGTTTTTAGCACAACAAGCATGGGAAGAAGGTTATCCTTCACGCCGTGGTCATGCTGCTGACATTACTAATTACATGAAAAGTACTAACCAGGTACCTATTATGACCAACTCTGAATCAATTCTTCAGTTTGGTAATAATGCCTATGGTAAGCCAGCAACAGCATTAAATATTTTACGTGAAACCGTTATGGGCCGTGAATTATTTGATTTTGCCTTTAAGGAATATGCACAACGTTGGATGTTTAAACGCCCAACACCTTCAGACTTTTTCCGCACCATGGAAGATGCATCAGCCGTTGATTTAGATTGGTTCTGGCGTGGTTGGTTCTACACAACAGATCATGTTGATATCGCTTTAGGTAATATTCATTTATATCGTCCTAATAGCCAAAACCCTGATACAGAAGCCGCTTGGAATCGTGCCTTAGAGAGTGAAAAGCCAACATTTATTAGTGACCTTCGTGATAAAGGTCAATGGCTTAGAACAACTGACAAGCCTGAATTGTTAGATTTTTACAATGAGCATGATAAATTTACGGCAACCAATAAAGCACGTAATACCTATAACAGCGCAAATAAAAAGTTAGAACAATGGCAAAAAGATCTCCTTGTTGATGAAAGAAATTTCTACATCGTTGATTTTGAAAATAAGGGTGGCTTGGTCATGCCTATTATTGTGCAATTAACTTTTGCAGATAAAACAACAGAACAAGTACATATTCCTGCAGAAATCTGGCGTAAAAACAGTAAAAATGTTTCTAAATTATTTATTACTGATAAAGAGATTACCGCTATCGCTATTGATCCAAACTGGGAAACAGCCGATGTAGATGTTAACAATAACTACTGGCCAGCACGCCCTATTAAATCAAGCTTTGAATTATACAAACGTAAGAAAAAAGACATGATGCGTGACTATAATGTTAAATTAAAGTCAGCTGATGACGAAAAAGAAGACAAGGAATAAGAAGATAAATAATGTCAAAAACCTCATTATTTAAAAGCTTTATTTTTTGTTTATTGTGTGGCGTTGCGCTTTCAAGCGCAGCCCACCGATACTTCTTTGGATTAACTGATTTATCAGTTAATCCAAGAACCCATAACATAGAAGTTATTCATCAATTTACGGCTCACGATATTGATAATGCTATTGCTGAGCAACAGCAAATACGCTTTTCAGCTGAGCATCCTGAATACGAAAAGTTCATTCAAAACTATGTTGAAGCACATTTCCAACTTATTGATGTTCAAGATAATAAAAAACAGCCAATCAAGCTCAATTGGATAGGTTTAGAAGTCGCTAAAGGTAATGTTTATATTTACCAAGAAGCTAATTTTGAAAACTTTTTATCCGGATTAGTGGTAAAAAATGATTTACTCATCGATACTTACCCTAAGCAAGTAAATACTGTAAATTATAAAGACGAAACAATTATTGGCAGCTTAACTTTTTCGAAATCAGTTAAAATTGCGATAATAAAAAACAATAACTAGTAGGAACGATTTACATTTGCTAAATTAACATGCAAAATAAAATGACTAGTATAACTAAGCCCTTGGGAAACATTCATGAATGTAGAGTTTATTAACCCTTTTTTATCTTCAATGCTCAATGTAATGTCTACTATGGCACAAATGGAATTAGTACCTGAAAAACCTCGTTTGAAAAAAAATGAAGTTGCTATGGGCGATGTTTCTGGTTTAATTGGTATGGTGAGCGCTCAAACAAAAGGCTCACTATCAATTACTTTTGAAGGAAAGTTAGCACTGGCCACCATGAAAAAAATGGTTGGCGAAGGTCCTGACGAAGTCAATGAAGAAATTACCGATTTAGTCGGTGAAATTACTAATATGGTCACCGGTGGCGCTAAGCGTATGCTGAGCGAAAAAGGCTTTGAATTTGACATGGCAACGCCTATGGTTGTTTCTGGTCAAAACCATACTATTCACCACAAAGCTGATGGCCCTATCATTATTATTCCGTTAAATTCTGAATTTGGTAAAGCTTTTATTGAGTTCAGTTTCGATAAATAGTGAATTAAGTAATTTGTAGTCATAGACCAAAACCTCGTTTAGCAATATACGAGGTTTTTTATTTTTTACGCTATATTTAGTTTATTGACTCAATAACAACTGACAATTAATGACATTATAATAAACAGTGGCGGTTAAGTGCGCTGTAAATGAATTTTTGGCGACTTTACCAAGAAGATTAGTAGTTTACTTAGTATTTAAAAAAGACCTTTACTGCGCTGACAAGGTGATTTGTACACGGCGAGTAATATTACATAAGAGCTCATAGGGAATGGTAGTTGCACATAGCGCTATTTCGGCAACAGATAATTGCTCTCCCCACAAAGTCACAACATCGCCAACCTGTTCTTGTGCATTTATCCCTAAATCAACAGTGATCATATCCATTGATACTCTTCCTACCAAAGGAACCCTTCGTCCATTGACCAAAACAGGTGTGCCATTTTTAGCATGCCGAGGGTAACCATCACCGTAACCAATGGCAACAACACCAATAATAGTCTTTTGCTCACTTGTCCAAGCATTACCGTAACCGACTGATTCGCCAGCGGCTAATTCACGTACGGCGATCAAACTTGACTTCAGCGTCATTACTGGCAGAACATCCAAGGTTATATCTTTATTGTGCAAAGCACTCTCTGGCGCACAAGTTGATAAATTTGCTGCGTTACTTTCAAAGGGTAAAGGAGAAATCCCGTATAATAATAAACCGGGGCGAAGCCATTGGTAATGGCTTGCTGGCCATGCACAAATACCGGCAGAGTTTGCCAATGTTCGTTCTTCGTTACAGCCTAACGTTACTTTTTCAAAGAGTGATATTTGTTGGCGAGTCGCCTGATTGCTTTTATCATCAGCACAACCTAAGTGACTCATTAGCACAATATTTTTTTGCACGTTTACTGAGTCCGTTAATTGCTGATAAAAATGGCTAAACTCCTCTGGATTTATACCTAAACGGTGCATACCGGTATCGATTTTTAGCCAAACCTTTAACGGAGAAGGAAGCGTTGCCGATAAAAGAGCATCAAGTTGTTGATGGTTATGAATAACCGTTTGTAAATTATTGACCGCAAGTATCGCTAAGTCTTTTGCATTAAAAAAACCTTCGAGCAAGACAATCGGTTGAGTAATACCTGAAGACCGTAATGCCAGCGCTTCATCAATTCTTGCCACGGCAATAGCATCAGCGGTGATCGATGAATGACCGTGTTCATTTATTTTAGCTTGCTCAGAAAACAATGCGTGCGCAATGCGTTCAAGGCCATGGCCATAGGCATTAGCTTTTAAAACGGCTAGCACCTTTGCTGTCGGTGCAAGTGATTTTATCTGCGCTAAGTTGTGCTTGAGCGCAGATAAATTAATAATTGCCGTTGCGGTCGTTAATGCCATTAATCTTCATCTAATACATGCGGGCCGGCATAATTATCAAAACGAGAAAACTGTCCTTGGAAAGTCAACGGAACACGACCAATAGGGCCGTTACGTTGTTTACCAATAATAATTTCTGCCATACCTTTAAACTCTGAATCATCGTGATAAACCTCATCACGATAGATAAACATGATCAAATCGGCATCTTGCTCAATAGAGCCTGATTCACGAAGATCCGAGTTAATCGGCCGTTTATCTGAGCGTTGCTCCAAACTACGGTTTAGCTGAGACAGTGCCACAACCGGCACTTGTAATTCTTTAGCTAATGCTTTTAATGACCGTGATATTTCGGCAATCTCTAAGGTGCGGTTATCAGCAAATTGTGGCGCGCGCATCAACTGTAAGTAATCGATCATGATCATACTTATACCACCGTGATCACGGGCAATGCGGCGCGCACGAGAGCGAACATCGGTTGGCGTTAAACCAGCGGCATCATCAATAAACATCTTACCTTTATCAATAAGTAACCCCATGGTTGATGATAAACGCGCCCAATCTTCGTCACCTAATTGCCCCGTACGAATTTTGGTTTGGTCAATACGGCCTAATGAGGCTAGCATTCTCATCATCAGTTGTTCTGCAGGCATTTCTAAACTAAAAATCAATGCGGGTTTATCTTCAGTCATCGCCGCGTTTTCTGCGATGTTCATCGCAAAGGTAGTTTTACCCATTGATGGACGTGCAGCAACGATAATAAGATCTGACTTTTGAAAACCAGCGGTCATCTTATCTAAATCAGAAAAGCCACTAGAAACCCCGGTAACACCATTATTTGGCGATGAACAAAGTTGTTCAATACGATCGACTGTTTTTTCTAGTACTGAGGTAATGTTTTCTGGCCCTTCGGACTTGTTAGCCCGTTGTTCAGCGATAGCAAATATTTTAGTTTCAGCAAAATCGAGAAGCTCTGCACTGGCACGGCCTTGAGGATCATAACCCGCTTCAGCAATTTCATTTGCCACACTGATCATTTCACGAGTAACTGCACGTTCACGAACGATGTCGGCATAAGCGGTGATATTGGCCGCACTGGGTGTATTCCTCATCATTTCGGCAAGGTAAGCAAAGCCACCAGCATCTTCAAGTCGTTGCTCGTTTTCTAAAGCTTCAGATAAGGTAATTAAATCAACAGGGTTGCCTAGTTCAATTAGCGCAGCTATGGTTTCAAAAGTAATACGATGTGAACGACTATAAAAATCCTGAGCGACAACACGTTCGCCAACACGATCCCACGTCTCGTTATCGAGCAATAAACCGCCCAATACAGATTGCTCTGCCTCAAGCGAATGAGGTGGAACTTTTAAAGCATTCATTTGACTATCTTGAGAATACTTTTTATCTTTGAAAAATTTATTTGGCTTGCGCTCTGCCATTTATATACCCTAAAACTCTATCGCAAATGCGAGATTAAAACTTTTGGTAGGTTAGCAGAATTTACTTTGAAACAGAATATAAATACGAGCCAGAAAGCGCCCTAACTCGTTCTATTTTCAATGCCAGAGTCATAAAAATTAATTGCTGACGCTAATATTGCCATTTACCGTATTTACACGTACGTTCGCGTTGGCACTACCGGTTTCAAAGTCTAATTTTGAGCTTGGTCCATACTTAGCTTTATTTGATTTTTGCGTGGTAATTTTATTAGTGATCTGACCACCAGCACTGGCTGATAATCTGAAGCTTGCTTGAACATTTTTTTGTAGTTTTAATGCTAAACCGCCACTAACACTAGACATCTTAACGACACCACCATCATTTAACGATAACGTTGCTGACAGAACGCCACTGACATTTGCAACGGTAAGTTCGTCAATCTCATTTAATCCTATGTTAATATCGCCACTGACATTTTCGATCGTCACTTCTTTTGCTGTTGATTGCGCGTCAATTTCACCACTGACCACGCGCAAACTTAAACGTCCACGTGACTGACGATCTTTAATATTACCGCTAACACTCGACAAACTCACTTTCCCTGATAATTTGCTGCTGTTAATATCACCACTAACTGAAATTAATTCAATGCGTTCACTCAAATTTACCGCTTTGATGTTACCACTTACTGTTTTTGCTTCGGCGCTGGCATGCAAGTTCTCAAAATTAATATCACTGGCAATCCCCTCAAAACTGACACGAATGTTTTTAGGCATATGAATCGTTAATACTGAGCCTTTAGCATTGTTACCCCAGAAGTTGTTGCTATGATTTTCAAGCTCAACCTTAATTTTTACACGCGATCCTTGTTGCTTAAAGAGTAAACCTTCGGCGTCGTCTTCCAATTCTCCCTTTATCGAAATAGTGTTTTTATCCCAACCAATAACCGTAATATTACCGCGTAAATTTTCAATATTTACACTACTGACATCACTGACCAGTAATGACTTGTCTATCTGCTCACCCGCAAAGCTTGAACAAGCGGCTGAAAATAACATCATCGGAATAACTTTTTGTAAAACTCTCATAACTACCTCTTTATAGTGTTATCTTTAAATACTCTGCCATTTAGGGCTGTATAGTTGGCTTAATAGATCTAATTCTTGTTTTTGGGTCCAACGTAATAAATTAAGTAAATCATTATTACTTGGGTCTTCATTTAGAGCCTTTTCAATCGTAGCTTGGGCTGAGCTTAGGTTTATTAACTCTTGTTGAATTTCTTTTGGCAGTGCCGATATTTTAGGCTGGCCAAAGCTAATCAACATCGATTGCTTGGTGTGCTTAAAATTTTCTTGCATTGCAGTTACTAAGGTCAGGGGTGAGTTATTTTGTTGCGCTAAATCCAGCGGCTGTTCTGAAAATTGAGGCGAAAAAGAAAACCAAGTAGCCAATACTGCGAGCACTAAAGATGCCGCCCATGCTGTAGGCATAAACACTTTTTTCACCGGTGATACAAAGACAGGTTTGTCTTGTGTTTTAACTTCAATCGCCCGTTCAATACCAGCCCATAAATCACGTTGTGGTGTCATTTCATCAGGTAATTTTGCCAGTGCTTTTTGTAAAGCTTGCTCTGATAATAATTTATTCATATCTCGATCCACTCCATTAACAAATTTCTAGCTCTATGGTATTGCGCTTTACTAGTACCTACTGCCATGTCGAGCATATTTGCAATTTCTTCATGGCGGTAACCTTCAACCGCGAACAACACAAAAACTAAGCGAGCTCTTTCAGGTAAACGAGCGATATGTTTATCTAATTCGGTTAGACCCGCACTATCTGGCATTTCTACGGCAATATCTGCCATGGTTTGATCTTCGATACTAAAGATACGTTGCAACCAGTTTTTATGTTTGCGCAAGTGTCCAAGTACAATATTGTTGGTGACACTGTGTAACCAAGTAGAAAATTTACTTTCACCACGAAAATTAGCTATTTTTTGCCATAGTTGTACAAAAACCTCTTGGCAAACATCCTCTGCACTATCTTTATCTGCAAGCATACGCCAGCAAATAGCATAAACTTTACGATGATACTGCTGATAAAGTTGATAAAAAGCCTGCTGATCACCCTGCTGTGCTCGACTAATAATTGCACGTTCTTTTGCACGGTTTACAGCAATATGGATCGGCGGTTCAGCACAGTTTTTAATGTTAATAACTTTCGGGTTATCCAAAGGTTAACTCTCAATAATGGTGTCGTTATAAAGTAAGATACAGTATTTATGAAAAGGGTTTAAAGAAAAGCGAAAAATATTATATTTTTTGAGATCACGCCAAAGCTGAATGGTATTTCAATGGATTTTTAGGCATAAAAAAAGCGTCTTACGACGCTTTTTTTACATTTTGATTTTAGCGCAAAATTACTTGCTGCTAAGTGCACCAAAACGTTTGTTGAATTTATCAACACGACCACCGGTCTCAGCAGCTTTTTGTTTGCCCGTGTAAAATGGGTGACAAGCTGAACATACGTCTAAGTGAATATCTTTTTTCGCTGTAGAACGAGTTACGATGATGTTACCGCAAGAACAAGTTGCCTTGAACTCAACATAATTAGGATGAATACCGTCTTTCATAGAAACCTCTGTATAAGGCCGTATCGCCACTTAGTCAGTCATTATTGCTGCTAAGCACCATACGAGTTAAAAATAATGGAGGCGAATTTTAAATCATCGACACATGCTTAGCAATAGCCTAATGACACTAATTGCTAAAAAATGAACAATTAATCCGTTAAGGTGATTAAAGTTAAACTTTCTATAAAATCGTACTTGGCATATTAACAACAAGTCGGCAGAATAAGCTTAATTATGGTCAAAAAAGTACTCGTTATGCAGGTTAGTTATATTCAAGTCGCTATTCCTGTACCTATGCGTCAGTTATTTACTTATATCGTGCCAAAAAGCATCAGTAATGACGAGATTCAAATAGGCGCACGAGTGATCGTACCTTTTAGTCATAGAGAAGTTATTGGTATTATTATAAGTACCAGTGAAGTCTGTGATATTGACGACAAAAAACTTAAGCCGATTATTGGCTTAGTCAATGACAACTTTCGTTTTCCTCCCGCGCTGTTAAAGTTTTTACTGCGTTGTGCTGATTATTATCATCACCCGATTGGAGACGTACTACAACTGGCTCTTCCCGTGTTGCTTCGTCAAATTGAGCAACCTACTATTGATTTAGCGACCACTTGGCATTGTTTCTTGCTTGAGCAAGACAGTGAAGAAAAGCTGGTATTAGAAAAAATAGTTAAGCGAGCCCCCAAACAAGCCGAACTGTATAATGTCATTAAAACCCACCCGGGGCTAACTTGGGCAGAAATTAGAACACTAGGCTATACAAAAGCACAATTAAATACGCTTGAAAAGAAAAAGTTAATTGAAGAAAGGCAACAAAAAGCTGAAACCTTTGTCTATCACCAAGACGCTTTAGCTGAGAATGAAAAGCTAACCTTAACCGTTGAACAAGCGGTTATTGTCTCAGCGGTTAAAGCGTCCTTTGAGCAGTTTTCTTGTCATTTAGTAGACGGTGTCACCGGTAGTGGTAAAACCGAAGTTTATTTACAAGCGATGGAAAAAACTCTCGCCGCCAATAAACAAGTACTGGTATTAGTGCCTGAAATTGGTCTAACACCACAAATGCTCAGTCGGTTTGAACAACGCTTTAATTTACCTATTTGTTTGCACCACTCAGGATTAAACGACAAAGAACGTTTACAAACTTGGCTGGCTGCACAACGGGGCACCGCCGCAATAATTATTGGCACGCGTTCAGCTGTTTTTGCGCCGCTACATCATTTAGGTTTAATTATTGTTGATGAAGAGCACGATGGCTCTTTTAAACAACAAGACAGTTTTCGTTATCACGCGCGCGACATTGCTATTTTACGCGCGGGTCAGTTAAATATTCCCATTGTACTCGGTAGTGCCACGCCTAGTTTAGAAACGCTACAAAATGCATTGTCGGGTAAATATCAATATCATCAATTAACTAAAAGACCCGGTCAAAGTACTCAAGCCAAAATCAGTCTTATTAATGTTGCCCAACAGCAAATGGAACATGGCTTATCAGGTACGTTAAAAAAGGCGATTGAAACAACACTTAAACGCGGTGAACAAGCCTTAATATTTTTAAATCGCCGTGGTTATGCGCCAGCGATTAATTGTCAAGAGTGTCACTGGGTAGCCGATTGTCAGCGTTGTAATAAACCTTATACTTTGCACCAAGGAAAAAAATTATTAATTTGTCACCACTGTAGTAGTCAAAAGCGTATCCCATACCAGTGTCCTAGTTGCGGAAGTGTCCGTATTAAACCTATGGGACAAGGTACAGAACAATTAGAAGAGCGCATCGGCGAACTTTTTGCTGACTATAGTACCGTAAGAATCGATCGCGACAGTACTCGTAAAAAAGGCGAATTAGCAAAATTATTACAAGAAGTCAGTGATAAAAAACATCAGTTACTGATTGGTACACAAATGTTGGCGAAGGGGCATCACTTCCCTGATGTAACACTGGTTGCAGTGTTAGACGTTGATGGTGCACTCTTTAGTTTTGACTTTCGTGCCGCCGAGCACATGGCACAATTATTAGTGCAAGTTGCTGGCCGTGCAGGTCGAGAAAGTAAGCCCGGAAAAGTATTAGTACAAACCAACTTCCCTGAACATCCATTACTGCAAGATTTAGTCAACAACGGTTACCCACACTTTGCTAAATATGCGTTAACTGAGCGCAAACAGGCCTTATTACCACCGTTTAGTTATCAAGCACTTTTTCGGGCAGAAGCTAACTATCCTTCTTATCCTGAAAAATTTCTCAGTGCATTAACCGAATTTACTTTTGATGGCTGCCAATTTGCCGGTCCGGTGCCAGCTGCGATGGAAAAAAAAGCAGGTAAATATCGCTATCATTTAATTGTACAAGCTAAATCACGCAAGCAACTTCATCTTGCTATTTATCAGCTGATTAACGCTATTTCTCAGAATGAATGGCAGAAAAAAGTACGCTGGACAGTAGATGTTGATCCACTTGATTTAAGTTGGTAACTTTAAGTAATAAGCCTTCTGTTACAATTTTCTTTTTAAACTAGTGTCATTTCCTTACCAGTTGGTTAGAATTACCCGACGTTTACCGGTATATTATTATTTCATGGCTCATCAAGATTACGTTTCCCGCGCACAAAACAAAAAGAAAAGTCCCTATAAAGGCAAGGTAGCGCCTAAACCAACCTTCACCTTAAAATTTAAGTTTTTACTCTTTTTAGTCATGTTATTGATCGGTGGTTTTATTTATGGATTATGGTCAATAAAAGACAATAAACCGCAAGTCTCTCCCGTGAAAATAGTCAAAGAAGCCCCACAAGCGGTGAAAGAAAAAGCATTACCCGCTCCACCAAAAGAGATATGGGCATATGTTGACAACCTAAAGAGTAAAGAAGTTGAAGTGGGTAAATATGAAGTTAAGGATAAAGGACCGTATAAGATGCAGTGCGCGTCGTTTAGAACGATGAGACAAGCCGAAGTATTAAAAGCCAATATTGCCTTTACTGGCTTAACGGCTCAAATAAGTGAATCTAAAGGTAAAAACGGAATTTATTACAAAGTGTTTTTAGGTCCTTATGAGCGTAAACGTGAAGCAGAAAAAGACAAACATAAGCTAAAAAGTAATAATGTTAATGGCTGCCAAATTTGGCTTTGGAAATAAAATCCAACGGATTAGTGAACAATAAGTTAGTCCGATTGACATAATAGACACATTTATCTAGCTCCCTCCTTGAAAAAGTCATAATTAGCCTTATCTATTCTTCATAGATATAAATAAATATTTGAGGTTAATTGTGACAACTATCGTATCCGTAAGACGTAATGGCAAAGTAGCAATTGGTGGTGATGGCCAAGTATCGCTTGGAAATACCGTAATGAAAGGTAATGCTCGCAAAGTTCGTCGTTTATATAACGGCAAGGTCCTTGCTGGTTTTGCTGGCGGCACTGCTGATGCTTTTACTTTATTTGAGCGCTTTGAAAGTAAACTTGAACAACACCAAGGCCATTTAACTAAAGCCGCTGTTGAGCTTGCTAAAGATTGGCGAAGTGACCGCGCCTTAAGAAAATTAGAGGCTTTACTTGCTGTTGCAGACGAAACAGCTTCATTAATCATCACCGGCAATGGCGATGTTATACAACCAGAGAATGACTTAATTGCTATCGGTAGTGGTGGTAACTTTGCACAGTCGGCAGCAACTGCACTGTTAGAGAATACCGAGCTTTCTGCGATTGAAATTGTTGAAAAGTCGTTAAAAATCGCTGGCGACATTTGTGTATTCACCAATCATCAACATACGATTGACGAGCTATAAAGCTCAACTTTCGTCTCGCTTAGTAAGTGTATCAAATAAGTAAAATGCTTAAGGAATTATCATGTCGAATATGACACCACGTGAAATAGTCAGTGAATTAGACAGCCACATTATTGGTCAAAGTGATGCCAAACGTGCTGTAGCCATCGCCTTAAGAAATCGCTGGCGCAGAATGCAGTTAAACGAAGAGTTACGCACCGAAGTTACCCCTAAAAACATTCTAATGATTGGTCCAACAGGGGTTGGTAAAACAGAAATAGCAAGGCGTCTGGCCAAACTTGCCAACGCTCCTTTTATTAAAGTTGAAGCAACTAAATTTACCGAAGTCGGTTATGTTGGTAAAGAAGTCGAAACGATCATTCGTGACTTGGCTGATATGGCAATAAAGATGACCAAAGAGCAAGAAATGGCTCGGGTAAAACATATCGCCGAAGAAGCCGCTGAAGAACGAATTTTAGATATATTATTGCCACCACCACGAGACGGTTTTGGCGCTGATGGAGCTACGGATAATAGTAGTACTCGTCAAGCTTTTCGCAAAAAGTTTCGTGAAGGTCAACTTGATGATAAAGAAATAGAATTAGATTTAGCTGCCCCACAAATGGGGGTTGAAATAATGGCTCCTCCTGGTATGGAAGAGATGACTTCGCAGCTGCAAAATATGTTTCAGGGCATGTCTAATGAAAAAACCAGTAAGCGTAAATTAAAAATTAAAGATGCTTTTAAAGCGTTGCAAGAAGAAGAAGCCGCCAAAATTGTTAACAATGACGATATCAAAGAAAAGGCTATTTATGCAGTAGAGCAAAATGGCATCGTTTTTATCGATGAAATTGACAAGATTTGTAAGCGTGGTGATAGCTCAGGTCCTGATGTTTCTCGCGAAGGGGTACAAAGAGACTTACTCCCACTGATTGAGGGCTCAACAGTAAGCACTAAGCATGGCATGATTAAAACAGACCATATTTTATTTATTGCTTCAGGCGCATTCCAGATGGCAAAACCATCTGATTTGATCCCTGAATTGCAAGGTCGATTACCAATTCGTGTCGAGTTACAAGCGCTAACTACCCATGATTTTGTTAGAATTTTGACTGAACCAAACGCATCATTAACTGAACAGTATATTGCTTTGTTGGCAACAGAAGGTGTACATGTTTCTTTTAGTGAAGATGGTATTCAGGCAATCGCTAATGCCGCATGGCAAGTTAATGAAAGTACAGAAAACATTGGCGCAAGACGCTTACATACTATGATGGAACGTTTAATCGAAGACCTATCATTTAATGCTGATAAGCGTGCTGGGGAAGTCATTATAATTGATCAAAAATACGTAGATGACACTATTTCTGAATTAGTTAAAAATGAAGATTTAAGCCGTTTTATTCTATAGAAAGAAAAGAGTAGGAAGTTAACTTCCTACTCTTTTAGCCAATATAAGCGCAGGAATTAATGAAAATCATTCAGTTTACGCTTGATCGCAAGCAAAAAAAATTAACCCTTAATTTTGATAGTAACCTTCAACTTAGTTTCTCCTTTGAATACCTAAGAGTATTTTCTCCTGTAGAAACGAAAGCTAAAAATGGCGTTAAAATACCAGAAGTGTTTCATAAAAAAGACGTGCTATTAACTGATATTGAACCGCTAGGTAAGCATGGCCACCGCTTAGTATTTGATGACAAGCACGGCGCTATTTTCACTGACCAAACATTCAAAAATCTCTTTGATAATTACGACATTAATTGGCAAAGCTATTGTTCAAGTTTAACCACAAGCCAAAATAGAGAAGCGTCGATTAGTTTTGTTGAAGTGAAATAAAATAGAATAAGTTAACACAAACATTCAAGATGGCTTTTATTTAGCGAACTTTGCCTAGTAATAACTAGACAGAGATAACGTTTTCTCTTGAAAACACCTGTTCGGTATCTTCAAGAGAAAAGTATATTTCTAAACTTTAAACTGACTCACTTCATTATTCAACACTGCCGCTTGCTGAGATAACTCTTCACTCATTTGTGCATTTTGATGAGATATTAGCCCGGCTTGTTCGGCGACGTCTCTTATCTCAACCACATGTTGATTAACTTCAGAAGCGACCGTACTTTGCTCTTGAATGGCTGATGCTATAGCTGTATTCATTTCCATGATGGTTGAAACATCATAGGTTATTTCTTCTAGCATTTTACCCGCTGAGCTTGCTTGGTCTGCGCTGTCTTGGCCTTGTGTTCGGCAAATAGCCATATGAGAAACAATTTCTTTGGTTCGTCCTTGTAATGAACTAATAATCGTTTCAATTTCTTGTGTCGAATCTTGAGTCCGACTGGCTAACGTTCTAACTTCATCAGCAACCACAGCAAAGCCACGCCCTTGTTCACCTGCCCTGGCAGCTTCGATAGCCGCATTTAACGCCAGTAAGTTTGTTTGCTCTGCTATGCCTCGAATAACATCTAATACTGAACCAATAGTATCGCTATCTTTAGCAAGTTCGTGCACTATATTTTCTGACTCTCTTAACTTTTCAGAAAGCTCATCAATTTTCGCAATAGTTTGCTCAACCCCTTCTTTACCACTAATCGCATTATTATTGGTTGCTTCAGCTTTACTCGCAGCGGCATTGGTATTATTAGCAATTTCATCAACGGTCGCAACCATTTGAGTCACCGCGGTAGCGACCATATCCGTTTGTTGAATTTGTGAGTCGACTCCGGCATTAGCAAGGTGAATATTTTTTGATAAACTATCTGTTGCTTCGTGCACAGTATCAACAGAAAGGTTAACGGCCGTAATTAAGTTTCTAAACTTACCCAGCATATTATTAAAAATAGTGGCCATTTCGCCGAGTTCATCATCACTGTGAGTAGATACGGTTAACGATAAATCCTGAGTATCAGCCACTTTTTTCATGGTCTCGTTTAGCTGATTTATGCTTAATAAAATACTTCTACTGACAAAAAAGGCAAAACTGATGGCAATAAGTAATATGCTAAAAAAGACACTGTAGGCAACCAAGTCAACAAATCTGGTGTGCTCAACAACCTCATTTTTACTCAGTAAAACAAGTTTATCTAAAATTTCATCCACTTGATGAACAGCGTTACGCATATCACCTTTTAAACCTTCTTTAGCGGTGAAACCAAGCCGTTTTTGTCCGGCAACAAAGTCTGTAAATGCTTGTTCATAGAGAGAGATATTATCAATAGCTTGTGATTTAGCATCACTGGATAAATCGCTTACGTTTATGTCTTGAACAAAAGAACTGGCATTATTATTCCAACGGTCGACGTATTTCGCATCAAGACGTAACATAAAGTCTTTCTCATTGCGTCTAAGTTGTAGCATATTGCTCAGCAATTTATAGTCACTATTACCAATCGACTCTTCAACTACATGAACAGCAGATCTTAATGAGCCGTATAGACCGTCGGTTGAAGATAAACCAAGATCTTTTTGTGCATCAACTAAGTCTTTAAAGAACTGTTGATAATCATTTAGCACAGCGCGAAGCTTATTTAATTCAGGAAGGTCTTTGCCTATCGTTTCGTAAGCTTGCTCAAGTGAACTAATATTTCTTATAAGCTCGGCATAATTTTCACTAAACGCCTCAAAATACTTGATATCTTTTCTAGCTAAAAAATCCTTTTCATTACGACGCAACTGTAAAATTTCGGTTTCGATATTGCCAATTTCTCGAGCAATTTTTATATCAGTTTCCAAAGACGACATAGTAAAATTAAGTAAGCCCAACATAAAGACCATTGATAAAACCAAAATACCGGTGTTAGCAATAAGCTTGTGCTTGATTAGCATAAAGGAGATCCTAAAAATATTAATAGATTGATATTTTTAGTATAGGTAGAAAATTAAAATTTGAAACAAATTTATATGTTTTTTTATATGAAATAATAAGATGATAATTATCGGGCAAAGTATTTTTTCAATGCTTCTTCGGGTATAGGTTTACTGATGTAATATCCTTGAACAGCATCACAGCCAATGTTGCGTAATACCCTTAGTTGTTCTTCGGTTTCAACTCCCTCGGCTAAAACACGCTTACCTAAACCATGAGAAAGCTCAACCATAGATTTAACAATCGTTAAATCTGAATCATTACTTGCGACTTCTTCAATAAAACTCCGATCAATTTTAATTTTGTCGATCGGCAGTTTACGCAGGTATGCCAATGAGGAATACCCTGTACCAAAATCATCAATTGAAACTTTTATGCCCATATTTTGCAAAATAACAATGGTATTCATTGCTGTTGCGATTTCAGTCATCACAACATTTTCGGTAATTTCTAAATCTAAACATCTTGGTGTTATTTGATATTTAAAAAGTAAGGCTTGGATATTTTCAATCAATTTTGGATCTTGAAATTCAACGGCGGTAATATTAACCGCTATGGTCACTCGTCGATGATATTCTTTTTGCAAACGTGCAATAGTTTGGCATGCTCGTTCAAGCACATAACTGTCTAGCTCACTAAGCAGGTTAAGCGATTCAATATCAGGTAAAAAACTTGCGGGTTGTAATAAACCACGTTCTTGGTGTTGCCAGCGAACAAGCGCTTCGAAGCCTTCTATACGATTATTTAATAAGTTAAGCTGTGGTTGAAAATAGAGTACAAATTCATTGTTTTCAAAACCATCGCGAATTTCTTTTTCCATGGCAAGTAATCTTCGACCATGCGATTGCATTCCCGTTTTATATTTAACCGTCGCCACATTTTGACTTTCAGCTTGCGCTAAGGCTAAATTAGCTTTCTGCAATAAATCTTCAGCTAATAGCCCATCCCCAGGATATAAACAATAACCAACAGAGCATTGTAATAATACTTTATGTTGTTTGATATGGTACGCCCGACTTATTAAGCCGTGTAAATGTTCTATTGCAGCCGCTTGTTGCTTTTCGTCAACACCATCAATAATAAAAGTAAAAGAATCACCACTTAATCGTCCAACCACCTGGGGTAAAAAAATACTTTCATCAAGTCTACGCGCTATTTCACCTAAAATAGCATCCCCAACCTTAAGCCCGTATGTATCATTTACAAATTTAAAGCCTTTAATATCTAGTAAAAAAACCGCTAAATTTTGTTGATTACAGGCGGTTTTTTCGATGATTAAAGGCAGTTTCTCCATGACTTGTTGTCGGTTTAACGCCCCGGTTAATGAATCGTGCTTACCTAAATATTGAGCCTTATTCATCGCAGAGGTCGCAATACTTCGCTCTGCCCCTTGCATCCAAATAAGCATAGTAAATGCTAATAAAGTAAAGGCACCCAAATCAAAATAAATCAGTACTTCTGCTAATGGCCTAAACCAATACTCATTGATAAGTACAATAGAAAGAAAGGAAAATAAAACGTACCTGCCCCCCATAATAAGACTATAAATAATAAAAATATGTGCAGAAAAATATTTTTTTGGCAAGTTATATAGATAAAAGGCCGTTAGCAATAAACTACAGCCCATCAAAAATGCAGGTAAACTCTCTCGCAGGTAAAAGCGGTTATAAACCTCGTTAACATCAAATCCATAGAGTAACGTTGCCGTTAGTGCGAACAAAGCACTGAGTATAAAGATGCTATTGGTGATTTTTTTAGAAATATTTTTTTTTGAAACTGCGCTATATATTCCGAGTAAAAGTGCGCAGAGATGAAAATAAAAACTAACTTGAATACCTACTGTAAGAAGAACTTTCTCTAAGGCGATAACACTGAGGTCGGTAAGTTGGGTTTCAATGGCAAGGCAAAGTTGATGGGCACTTAAAGAAAATAGGCTCACCGTCCAGTAGCTAACATACTGTCGACCTATCCCCCGATAATACAACAAAAAAAATGTAGCAAGTAAGCCAAAAACTACGGCTTCAACAGAAAATAATAGACCGTGATAAAAGTCTTTCTCACCTACCATGTTATATTCTCTATTAAGTTGCGGGCGACCATTAAATATTCTTTTGCTTAGCAATACAAGACAGTCGCTATTATTATTTGCTGATTATACGGTTATTTACCATTGAATATATTTCACACAACGTTTGTACATCGAGCTATACTAACAGCCAATCGATTAAATTTTTTCACACTTTATGTTTACTGTTGCCGTGAGCAAAAATTTAGTAGCATAGGTATAAGCATTCAATCATAGCATTAAGGAAAAATCATGGAATACAACACCTCAGAGCTTTGTAATATTTATGCCGACCTTATTGATGTTGTTGATCCTATCTTTTGTAATTATGGCGGGCGCAGCTCTTTTGGTGGTCAAGTTGTTACCATTAAGTGCTTTGAAAATAATGGTTTAATAGCACAAATTGTAGCGACAGATGGACGAGGAAAAGTACTTGTTATTGATGGTGGTGGCTCAACACGTAGGGCACTGATTGATTTTAACATTGCTGAACAGGCCGCTAACAATGCTTGGGAAGGAATTGTTTGCTATGGAAGTGTCCGCGACGTAGATGCAATAGAAGAACTCGACTTAGGTATTCAAGGCTTAGTCTCTATTCCTGTCGGTGCTAGCGACCAAGATATTGGCGAAAGTGATTTAGCAATAAACTTTGCTGGGGTAACATTTCTCCCTGAAGACCACATTTATGCTGACAATACTGGTATTATTTTGTCACCAGAGCCGTTAGACATTGAATAAATCATCTAGACTTTATATTCAGTAAGTTACGCCCACTGACTTAAATTGGGCTCACTTAGCTGGCTCACTATGTGGATATTGTTCGAGCCAACGTCGCGTCCAAATTTCAATTTCATCAAAAACAACCCCACGACTTAAATATCTACCCTGAGCATATTCACCACCCATTGATATAAATGCTTGTTCAATATTACTGTTATTAATTGAGGTGCCAATAAGGGGGAGTTTCATTGCCCGGGTTAAATTGATTAGCGCATTAATAATGGCCTTATCTGAGCTACCACTCTCAATATTATTATCACTATTACCCAACAAGCCACAATTAATTTTTACTTGATGGATACTCAGCTTTCGTAAGTATCGTAATGATTCATAGCTGCCTGAAAAATCCCCTATCGCGATCTTTATATTTAAAGATTTCAGCTGATCAATGATCGCTTTTGCTCTTTGGCTAGCAGATAAAATTAGCGCTTCTTTAAACTCGATAATTAAAGAATTTGTATTAATACTATATTCTTTAGCTTGCAAAACAATGTAGTCAATTAATGCCGGTTCAAGTAACTCTTTACTAGCAAAGGTAATGGTTACTGGCTTTTCAAAACCTACCTTTTGTAATTGAGCAATGGCCTTACATGCTTCAACAATCATCTGCTTTGTTAATAGATAGATATCGCCACTATGCTCAGCAATATCGACAAATTGGTTGAGTACACGCGGTGTTTGATCACCGCAATACCAATGCACCTCCATGTGAAAGCCTACTACTTTTTTATTTGCTAGACCTATTTGTGGTTGTAAATACCAATGTAATTTTTCATCGGCTATATCTTGTTTTAATTGTTCCATACGCTGTAATTGTTGTTCGGTATAGAGTGCACTATTGTGGTCAAAGTAACTGACAACTTGTTGAGTTTGTTCTGAAACGAGTAAGGCATCTTCAGCAAATGAAATAACCTCACTGACACTATGACTGTATTCACCCATATAAGCAGCACCAAAAGCCAATTCGAAATTGAGAGAAAAACTTTTAAAACTCATTGCACTGGGCACAGCAGCCATAAGCTCACGGCAAAGCTGATCAACTTTAGTATGGTCAGGATAGTTGTCAGTACTCAAATCTAGCACGACTAAAAAGTGTAACCCTTGTAGCCGAGCGATTTTTATCGGTGATTGTTCATCTGAAAAGTTAACTAATAAAATATTTTCAGCGACTTTTTTCTGTAAACAATACGCTAATTGTAATAATAAAATATCAGAATTATGGTGACCTAAAACGGTGTTAACCGCTTGAAAGTTTACCGGCTTAAAAACAATACTCACAAAGCGACTTTTAGGCTTCTGCTTTATAACATTGTCTAGTTTTTCTAAGGCTTGCTGATAACAGGGTAAATTTGTTGCTGGGTCTAACAAATATGCTGTTGATATTTTTTGACGAATATCATCGCTATTATTAAGTTCGACGCGAATGGCTTGCACTAAATACCAACAACCATTGACCAAAGCGGCTAGATAAGAAATAACGATTGCCGACACTAACCAAACAACACTGATAAAAGCATTTAACCACGCGAAAAGAATAACCACGAAACAAAGATGTATAAACCACTGTGCCGTTAATCTCACACTACTAGGCTCTTTAATTTTTTTTGATGAAAGCACCGTAACGCCAGCACATGCAAGTACCAGTAAACTTGCCGCCAGCCAGGCTAAATAACCATCAATATCGGGTAAAAACCATAAACTAAAAACAAAAGATACCGCTGTTGCGACAACAATAAAATTGATTAAATAATTTACTTTTTCTGCCGGTTGAGAATAAGTGCTTCGTAGCAAAAAAAATAACACCGAAGAAAAAATCATGGCTGATGAAAGTATCAATTCACTTTGATAGCTTTTTGGATAAGCCAAGGCATAAAGCATCAATAAAACACTCAGAGAAATCAGTAAGGGGTAACGAAGACGAATGTTTTTTAAGGGCTTAACTAAGGCGATAATTAATATAACAGGAAACATTAACCCCAAAACAAAGGCAATATTAAATTCAGTAAAAGAAAAAGAGGCGGCTTGTGCCGTACTCGAAAATAAAAACAAGCTTAACACTACCATCAAAAAACCAGTGAGTGATAAGCGCGTCGAGCGAAAGTGTTTCATATAAAGCCTTTTACCTAATGACAACAAACCTATACGATTGATGAGTTTAACTAGGAAATTAGATCAATTATTGCAATGCCAAACGGGGTTTATAGCTAAACACCATTAGACGAACCTGCGTATTGAAGTAGAACGGGTATATATTAAGACTAAGCAATATAGTGAAGTTTGTATAGGGTGTTTTTAACTAGGCTTATCGCAGAAAAAATTTTCGCCTGAATATAAGCCCATTTAATGAAATTAAATGGCTTTATTACCCGCTACAAATAATTCACTCAGTGGGTTTACGCCAAATTGATAACAAAGTTCCGCTGGTTGCTCTATATTCCACAAGGCAATATCTGCATCAAAGCCAAGCGCAAGCTGACCTTTATTAGCTAAACCGAGTGCTTTAGCACCATAACAAGTAACACCAGCTAGTGCTTCTGCCGGTGTTAATCGAAAGAATGTGCATGCCATATTAAGCATCAGTTGAATATTATGAATGGGTGAGGAACCGGGGTTTGCATCGGTAGCAATCGCCATTGGCACTTGATACTTGCGTAATAATTCCATTGGCGGTAATTGTGTTTCACGAAGAAAATAAAAGGCTCCGGGTAACAGTACTGCAGTCATGTCTGCATCTTTCATGGCTTTAATACCGGTTTCATCTAAAAATTCGATATGATCAGATGAAAGCGCATTATATTTTGCCGCTAATGCGGTAGCGCCTAAATTTGATAATTGCTCAGCGTGAACTTTTATCGGTAGATGATGCTTTTGAGCCGCAGCAAAGACACGTTCTGTTTGTACTAAACTAAAACCAATACTTTCGCAAAAAACATCAACCGCATCGGCTAATTTACCTTCGGCAATAATGGGTATCATTTCATCACAGACTAAGTCGACATATTCATCGGGATTATCTTTGTATTCAACAGGTAAAGCATGAGCGCCAAGGAAAGTCCGCTTAATAGTAACCGGCAGTTTTTCAGCTAACTGCCCTGCTACTTTAAGCATTTTAATTTCGTTTTCTGTATCAAGACCATAACCCGATTTAATTTCAATACTGGTCACACCTTGTTGATGTAATGCAGTTAACCTGGGTAAGGCACTGGCTAATAATTCACTTTCACTGGCTTTGCGTGTGGCAGATACTGTTGAGACTATGCCTCCGCCGGCATTAGCAATTTCTTGATAACTTTTCCCGAGTAAGCGCATTTCAAATTCATTGGCTCGGTTACCGCCATAAACGATATGAGTATGACAATCAACGAGTCCGGGCGTTAACCATTTGCCTTTTCCATCAATAACCCGTACTGATTTTTCATCATATGGGGGTAAAGAAGTTTCAGCGCCTAACCAAGCAATTTTACTTCCACTTATTGCTAAAGCACCATTTTCAATCGCACCATAGCTGTTAGCGCCATCAGTCATAGTCGCTAGATTTACATTAATGAAGAGAGTGTGCCAAGCAGAAGAATTAATCGTCATAATAGATCCAAAAGGTGATTTTAACGCTAAACTTTTAACCAGCGTTTATATCAAAAGATGGCGGCATTATAAGCGTAGTGTTTGATTGCTAATAACGCTACTTTACGCGATAGAGAATAGACAAGCAAGCTTGTATATACAACTATTGACATCAGCACTAATAAATGAGATTGTATATACAAGTTATAGCGTTAAGACGACAACAGTCTTATAAACAATAAACCTAGCGAATTAACATGACTAAAGTAAAAACAGCAAAATTTACCGTAATAAAGCAGCATATTTGCCAAAAAATTGAATCTGGCGAATGGCAACAACATGCAAAAGTCCCTTCTGAAAATGAACTCGCGGATCAATTTTCAGTAAGTCGTATGACAGCAAGACGTGCTTTACAAGAACTTACCGAGCAAGGACTATTGATTCGTTCGCAAGGCTCAGGCACTTTTGTTGCAACGTTTAAGTCACAGTCTTCGTTATTAGAAATTCGTAATATCGCTGATGAAATTCAAGAACGAGGTCATCGACATCACGCTAAACAGCTGACCTTGAAAGCGGTTGCTGTTAACGAAGAAATCGCTATTTTACTTAACTTAAAAACTAATTCAATTAATAGCGTGTCAGTTTTTTATTCTGAAGTACTGCATTTTGAAAATGATCAACCGATTCAACTCGAACAACGTTTTGTTAATAGCGACTTAGTAAAAAATTATTTACAGCAAGACTTCACGCAAATAACGCCTCACGAATATTTATCAAGTGAAGCACCATTAACAGAAGCAACACACGAAATAGAAGCTGTATTAGCAGAAGCCTATATTTGCCAATTACTTCATATAGAAGAATCAATGCCTTGTTTACAAGTGAAACGTCGTACTTGGTCAAGTAAAGGGGTGGTCAGTTTAGCGACCTTAACCTCTCCGGGTAATAAGTATCGTTTAGGCAGTCACTTAAAATTCTAAAGAAATAATCATCCTTTTTACAACCCATAGTTAGGAAAATATCATGACTATCGAAAATACCTCAATAGACCCAAGATTAGATAAAAGCCGAGTGATCAGAGCCGATCGTGGTAATAAAATTACCGCAAAAAGTTGGTTAACCGAAGCGGCTAAACGCATGTTAATGAATAACCTTGACCCTGAAGTTGCTGAACACCCGCAATCATTAGTGGTCTACGGCGGGATCGGCCGTGCCGCACGCAACTGGGCTTGCTATGACAAAATTATTGAAGTATTAAATCGTTTAGAAGATGACGAAACCTTAATGGTGCAATCAGGCAAGCCGGTTGGTGTATTTAAAACCCACTCAAATGCGCCACGTGTTTTAATTGCTAACTCAAACCTAGTGCCAAACTGGGGTAATTGGGAACACTTCAACGAGCTCGATAAAAAAGGCTTGATGATGTATGGCCAAATGACTGCGGGCTCGTGGATTTACATTGGTTCACAAGGTATTGTGCAAGGTACTTATGAAACCTTTGTCGCGATGGCTAAGCAACACTTTGGCGGAAGCGCTAAAGGTAAGTGGGTACTTACTGGTGGGTTAGGCGGTATGGGCGGTGCACAACCTCTCGCAGCAACTATGGCTGGTTTCTCAGCATTAGTGGTTGAATGTGATGAAACCCGAATCGACTTTCGTATAAAAACTCGTTATGTAGACAAAAAAGCAAAAACGCTAGATGAAGCTTTAGTCATGATCAACCAAGCATGTGCTAGAGGTGAAGCGATATCTGTTGGTTTATTAGGTAACGCCGCTGACGTTTTTCCTGAATTAGTAAAGCGTGGTATCACACCCGATGTAACCACAGATCAAACATCAGCACATGATCCATTAAATGGCTACCTTCCACAAGGTTGGACCATGGAATACGCAGCAGAGATGCGCTTAAAAGACGAAGCTTTTGTAGTAAAAGCGGCGAAAAAATCAATGGCGATACAAGTACAAGCCATGCTCGACTTACAAGCGGCAGGTTCTGCAACAACAGATTATGGCAACAACATTCGTCAAATGGCTTTAGATGAAGGGGTTACAAATGCTTTTGACTTCCCCGGTTTTGTACCTGCATATGTTCGTCCTTTATTTTGTGAGGGCATAGGTCCTTTCCGCTGGGTAGCATTGTCTGGCGATCCAGAAGATATCTATAAAACCGATGCAAAAGTTAAAGAATTGATCCCCAATAATCCTCATTTACACAATTGGTTGGATATGGCTCGTGAGCGTATCGACTTTCAAGGTCTACCAGCACGTATTTGTTGGGTTGGTTTAAAAGACCGTGCGCGTTTAGCGTTAGCCTTTAACGAAATGGTTAAAACTGGCGAATTATCTGCCCCCGTTGTTATCGGTCGAGATCACTTAGATTCAGGTTCAGTTGCTTCACCAAATCGAGAAACTGAAAGTATGTTAGATGGCTCAGATGCTGTTTCTGATTGGCCATTACTTAATGCCCTACTTTCAACGTCTGGTGGTGCTACTTGGGTAAGCATACATCACGGAGGTGGTGTTGGTATGGGCTTTAGCCAACATTCAGGTGTGGTTATTGTTGCTGACGGAACTGACGAAGCAGCACAGCGTATTGGCCGTGTTTTATGGAACGACCCTGCGACAGGTGTTATGCGTCATGCCGATGCGGGTTACGATATAGCCGTTGATTGTGCAATAGAGCAAGGCCTTGATTTACCTATGATTGAAGGCGCTAACGGTAAGTAACTTTTTCTTCGTGGCTGACGTAATGACTTAATGCAGCCACATTAAAGAAAACTCATTTAACGAATTAATTAGAATTAACGAGAAATACATGTCAGATATAAGCACATTAAACATTATTCCAGGGCAATTAACCCTAGCGCAATTACGCAACGTCGTTAAATACGAAGGTATTCAATATAGCCTTGACGAGAGTGCCTTTGATGCGATTCATCAAAGTGCTGAAGCGGTTCAACAAGTTATCCGTGAAAACCGTGTCGTTTATGGTATTAATACCGGCTTTGGCTTATTAGCCAGCACACGCATAAAGACAGAAGAGCTAGAATTATTACAACGCTCTATCGTACTTTCTCACTCAGCGGGTTTTGGCGAATATATGGAAGATGCCACTGTACGCTTAATGATGGTGTTAAAAATCAATTCATTGTCACGTGGCTTTTCAGGTATACGTTTAAAAGTCATCCAAGCCTTAATCACTCTGCTTAATGCTGAAGTCTATCCTTGTGTACCCAAAAAAGGTTCAGTTGGCGCATCTGGCGATTTAGCGCCACTTTCACATATGGTTTTACCTTTACTAGGTGAAGGTGAAATGTCGCATGACGGTGAAGTCATTACCGCCCTTGAAGGTTTAAAAATTGCAGGTCTTGAACCGGTAACACTTGCCGCGAAAGAAGGTTTAGCGCTACTTAACGGTACACAAGCATCTACGGCTTTTTCTTTGGAAGGTTTATTTCACGCTGAAGATTTATTTGCTGCTGCTGTGGTTATTGGCTCAATGTCTGTTGAAGCCGCATTAGGTTCACGTGCCCCTTTTGACGATCGCGTTCACCAAGTACGTGGGCAAATAGGCCAAATAGATGCAGCAACCGCTTACCGTTATGTTTTAGATACAAACTCTGAAATTGGTGGCTCTCATGTTGATTGTGAAAAAGTACAAGACCCTTATTCATTACGTTGTCAGCCACAAGTGATGGGGGCATGTTTAACACAAATTCGTCAGGCTGCTGAAGTGCTTCATATCGAAGCCAATGGAGTAACGGATAATCCACTGGTTTTTGCAAATGAAGGTGATTTTATCTCGGCAGGTAATTTCCACGCTGAACCTGTCGCTATGGCTGCTGATAATTTAGCCCTCGCCATTGCCGAAATAGGTTCGTTGTCTGAACGTAGAATGGCACTATTGATTGATGCAAACTTAAGTAAACTCCCTCCATTTCTTGTAGATAACGGCGGTGTTAACTCAGGTTTTATGATAGCTCAGGTGACCTCAGCAGCTTTAGCATCAGAAAATAAATCGTTAGCTCACCCTGCTTCGGTTGACAGTTTACCAACATCGGCTAACCAAGAAGATCATGTATCGATGGCTTGCTTTGCTGGTCGTCGTTTAGCTGATATGGCAGAAAATACCAATGGTGTCTTGGCCGTAGAGTATTTAGCCGCCGCGCAAGGTTTAGACTTTAGAGCTCCTCTTAAAGGTGCTGAAAAAGTTGAATTAGCCAAAGCTATTTTACGTCAAGAAGTAAGCTTTTATGATAAAGATAGATACTTTGCACCCGATATTGCAGAAGCCTCAGATATTATTGCTGATGGTGAATTAAATCAATTAATACCTGCTGGTATACTACCAAGCTTCTAGTATTTAATAAAAATATTAAATAATAAAGCCCGTTAATGAAAGTTAATGGGCTTTATATGTTCAGGATGAACGGTATGCTGTGATCACATGGATGTGAAAGAACAGCAATGTTCAGGATGAACGGTATGCTGTGATCACATGGATGTGAAAGAACAGCAATGTTCAGGATGAACGGTATGCTGTGATCACATGGATGTAAAAAGTAAAGCAACGTATATTTCTGCTAGGTACGCGCATTCACCTTATTAATACTTTCCTGTATATCAATTTTTGAAACAATAATATCAGAGCCAGACTAACTTAAGGGAGTTACCTAATAACCTAGACTTAACTAGGAAATATAATTTAACAACAAACTTGACATAATATGTCGTACTTGCTAACTTTATTTTTACAGAAGTGATCATAAATTTTACCTCTTCATAATAATATAACAACAGTATCTATATTTTTTTAACCTGTTAATCTATTAAAGCATTAATGACAAGGAGTTAGCGGTGGAGTACATACTTTTATTTGAAACGTGGATTGTTCTAGCCATATTATTTGCTTGCGCAGAAATTTTTGTTCCCGGTGGTATCCTCTTAAATTTAGGTATTGCCTCATTATTAGTCGCTATTGGTGTACAACAACAATTACTCGATACTTGGACTCTGACTTTAACGACTTGGTTTATTCTTGCTTCATTTCTACTATTTGTACTTTATTTTGTCACTGAGCGGTTTTTCAGTGGTGAATATACCGTTGAAAATATTTATGAAGAACTAGACATTTATGGCAAAGAAGTAACGGTTATAGAAAAAATTGGACCAGGGACTCATGCTGGTCGTGTAGAATTTCAAGGCACTACTTGGACCGCGCTGAGCGACGGTTCAGAGTTACCCAAAGGTAGTCACGCCACTATTGTTTGTAAAGAAAATATCTCTCTGGTTGTTGAACCGATAAAGTAACAACAACAAAACTATCATTCTAACTAAAAATATGGGAGCAACCTATGCTAGCCACACTCACCTTTGTCTTTCTTGGATTACTGTTTATTGTTGTCAAACTGGTCCTTATTGTGCCAATGAAAGAAGTTTGCATTATCGAACGTTTAGGTAAATTTCGCGCAATAATGCAACCTGGATTACATTTTCTTATTCCTTTTATTGACCGTGTCGCTTACCGTCATGAAACAAGAGAACAAGTCTTAGACATCCCTTCTCAAAGCTGTATATCTCGCGATAATATTCAAATTGAAGTCGACGGCTTAGTTTATATTCAAGTTATGGACGGTGCCAAAGCCAGCTATGGTATAGAAGATTACCGCCGAGCTTGTGTAAATTTAGCGCAAACCACTATGCGAAGTGAAATTGGTAAGCTAAAACTCGGACAAACGTTTTCAGAACGAGACACCCTTAACGAAACGATTGTCCGTGAAATAGACAAAGCATCAGATCCTTGGGGCATCAAAATGTTGCGTTACGAAGTTAGAAATATCACCCCTTCTGCTAATGTCATTCATACCCTTGAAAAACAGATGGAAGCCGAGCGAAAAAAACGTGCTGAAATTACTTTAGCTGAAGCTGACAAAGAATCGACAATAAATTTATCAGAAGGTGAGCGCCAAGAAGCCATTAATATTTCAGAGGGTGATAAACAACGACAAATTAATGAAGCACATGGTTTTGCAAAAGAAATTGAAATACTAACGCAAGCCACCGCAGAGGGCATGAACATGATTGCCAAAGCGTCAATGACTCCGGGTGGCGACAAAGCGATAAAAATGCGTTTACTAGAGCAATTCATTAAACAAACTGGGTCTATTTTAAAAACTGCAGATGTCTCAATTATGCCCGCTGAAATGGCGAAATTAGAAGGCTTTTTCGAAGGCATGGACAAAGTAACGCAAACCGTTCAAGGAGCAAAATAATGATCCAGCAAACTATAAGTAATATGGGTGGCAGTAACCTTGATATCGTGGTGCTGGCTATCTGGGGCGCTATATTTCTCTTTCTAGCCTACAAATTCGTACAAGCTATTTGCTTAGTACCAACAAAGTCTGCCTATGTCGTTGAACGTTTAGGCAAGTACCGCTGTACCTTAGAAGCAGGCTTTCATCTTTTATTGCCATTTATTGACCGTGTGGCTTTTATTCAAGATTTAAAAGAAGAAACAATCGACGTACCACCACAAGAATGTTTTTCAAAAGACGAAGTAAATGTTGAAGTTGATGGCGTTATTTACATCGAAGTCATTGATTCATTAAAAGCAAGCTACGGTATCACTGACTATCGTTTTGCCGCGATGCAATTAGCACAAACCACCACGCGTTCTGTTATTGGTACCTTAGACTTGGACAGAACTTTTGAAGAGCGTGATGTTATCAGTGCTAAAGTGGTAGAAGTATTAGATAAAGCAGGCGAAAGTTGGGGAATACGTGTTCATCGCTATGAGATAAAAAATATAACGCCACCTGATACCGTTAAAAATGCCATGGAGTTAGAAGTTAATGCGGAACGTGAACGCCGGGCAATTCTAGCAAAAAGTTTAGGAGATAAGGCGAGTCGAATTAACCGTTCAGAAGGCTTAATGACTGAAATGATCAATATTTCAGAAGGTGAAAAACAACGTCGTATAAATTCTGCAGAAGGTAAAGCGGCACAAATAATTGCTATTGCGCAGGCAACGGGGGATTCAATCACTAAAATAGCGATTGCCATTGAGCAACCGGGTGGGCAACAAGCACTTGATTTACAATTAACCGAGCAGTACCTTCAGCAAATGCAAGGCTTAAGCCAGGCAAACAGAAAAGTTATTTTACCGGCAAACTTGCTTGATTTTAACCAGTGGTTAGCCGTATCAGGTATTAAATAACAGCTAAGCTTAAAAATAGTAGAATAAATAAAGCACGTAGTTGACTCGCTTTTTAACTACGTGCTTTGATAGATGAATGGCATTATGTTACTCACTTGAAAATAAAAAAAAGCCAATGAGTAACACCATAACCACTGAGCCCACCACAAAAACATTATTACCCATCGTGAGTTTTTTTTCCGCTAAACCTATTCGTATTTTAGTGATGGCAATATAAATAATGGCCGCAATTAAAGCAGTAATAAAATGAGTAAGTAAGGTGTTCAGTTCGCTATTTTGTTGCCACAAAAACACAACGCCTCGTTTGTTAACAAAAAATAAGTTTAATAACGAAATATGCAACCATAGAACAAAAAACAACTGAGTGGCTTTGTTGGTTAACCAAGCTTTAAGCATCTTATAACCCTGCAACCGATTTATATAACCAAACAATTAAATCATCATGAGTAAATTGATAAGTAAAACTATTACGCAGTTTTTCATCATTAATACGTTTACCAAAACGCATTGATGTTTCAAACGAGAACTCTGGCAGCGGCAAATTTAAAGCTTCAGCAGCCGCATGGTAATAATGTTGTTTAGACGTTTCCGTAGCGCTGACCACGTTATAAATACCCCTAATGTTTTCATCTTTAATTATCTCCATTAAAACACCAACCGCATCGTCCTGATGGATTAGATTGATAAAGGCTTGTGGGTCAGAAAGTAATTTTCTTCCTTGCAAAAACCTACCGGGGTGGCGCTCAGGCCCAACTAATCCGGCCAAGCGCAATATAACTGTTTCGCCTGAAAAGGCCTCTGCTGCTTTTTCGGCGCGAATAAGAGTAGCCACTTTATCAGCGTTCATATCTAGCACTGATTGTTCATCAACTAAACCTGACAAACCATTATAGACAGCAGTACTACTTAACAAGACAATTTTTTTTACACGCCCTAGTTCAGCCATTTCAATTAACTGCGCAACTTTTTCAGGGTAATCGCTTCGCCCTTGGCGGATCTGTGGTGTTATAGAAATAATAAGCGTATCGTGACCAAAAACACTTAACACTGTTGATTTAGGATCTTCAACAGGTAAAATCAAAAGCTCTGTATCTATTTGCTCTTTAGCTAGTCTTTGCTTTTTCTCTTCACTTTGTACCGTTACAGTGACGCGATATTCTTCTCTCAACAATTGCTTTGCTAAAGCGTGGCCAAGCCAACCACAACCTATAATCGCAACATTTTTTACCATCGTATTCCCTTAATTTATTAACGATTCTTTTGATGATATTCTTTAATTTTACTGACAACGTCTGTTGAAATAATATTAGGAACTGGTATAGAAAGATTATACTGTAATATTTTCCAACCATCAGACGTCAACTTAAGCACGCCAGATCCCCGACATTCGCCATAGTGACTATTGTCGAGTAACTCGTCAAAAAACGCCAATTGTTCGCTATTATTTGCTGATGCAATAAGCGTAATATTTCTTTGACGAGATTTATAGCGCCAACCTTGTCCTTGACTGAAATAAGGAGTAACAAACTCAGTAAATTGTTTTTTTGTCCAGCGCTCTTGACCATCAGTGCCTAAAAATACGGCTTGCTCATCAAGTAAATCAAGATAAATTTTTTGGTCAGCATCGCCAGCAGCTTGATGAAAAGTATCTAGCACTTTATCTATGTCACTGTTTGCAAATACACTGGCGTTAAAAAGACAGAGGCCTATAAGACAAACTATAATTTTTATCATGGTATCAAATCCTAAATTTGGCTCATTTTGGTAGAACAAAATATAAGCCATTAAAAGTTGCGGCTACCTTTTCTCCACTCATTACCTGAACTTCAACGCAGAGTTTTATTTTCTGCTTGGTCACTAAGTTATCAATATTGCCAGAGCTTAACGAGCGTCCTGTTTTTGCAAAAGCTATTCCTGCTATTGGGCTATGATATCTAATCTTGGCATCAGCTAACACTATATTGCCCATAAGATTTTTCTGTTCCATTAACAAATAAACCCAGCCCCATCCCGTTAATGTTGCTAATGTGTAGATACTGCCCGCAAACATAGTATTGTGTAAATTTTTATTAAAAAGCTCATCACAAGTCGTGACTAAATTTTGTTGATCATAATAACCAACCGTCACTTTCATCGCTTTGCTCATTGGTATAGTGCTATGCCAAGTATTTTGCAGTGCTGTTGATAGTTCATCACAATGAAAATCATCGCTTACAAGCGTTTTTTCCATATTGAAATGCTTAATTTTATTGAATAATAAGTGCGAAAAGCCAATGTTTTTATAAGATTGTTTTTCATAGAAGCTGATCGCTTGTTCTCGCGCTTTCAAAGAGAGCTTAGTGACACCTAAACGGCTCGCAAACTGTTCAAGGGCGAGTATTAACTGCTGCCCTAACCCTTTGCCCTGAAAATCATCAGCAACCGCCATATAACGAATTTGCCCTGCTAACAAGCTACAAAAGTGAAGACGGGCAACAGCGATAATATTACCTTTATCATCAAAAATCGCTCGATGAATCGCTTGTTTTTCCAAGTCATCTTTTTCACTTCCTTGTTTTTGTTGTGATGGTTTACGTAATATTGTCCAGCGTAAGTGGTAGTATTGGTCAAATTCTTGCTGGCTTATGGGTGCTCGACACTCAAACATTGGTTATGCTTACCTATAACAATTAAAAAGATTCGTTCGTATACGCTATTATGAAATTAGTTAAAAATATCCAACAGGGTCAATTAAGTTACTACACGCAAAATGATGACTCCATTTCGGTGAGTGAAAACCAACACTATCGTTGGTTAGCTTTTGATAATGTCGTACAAAGCATGATGCTAAAGCGCAAGCCCTCACAGCTCACATTTCCTCATCAAATCAGCTTATTATCACCTTTACTTTTTTTTCGCCCTAAAAAAGTTGTGGAATTTGGCTTAGGTGGTGGTAATTTAGCACGATTTTTATTGCATTATTTACCTGATTTAACCTTACACACCATTGAATATTCACAAGAAGTTATTGAATGTTTCGAACGCTTTTTTAATCCACAAGCTACCAAGGTTAATTTGCATCATTGCTCGGCACTAGATTGGCTTCATCACCATAAAAAAATGAAACCTGATTGGTTTATTTGTGATATTTACCATAAAAATCAGTCTATTAACGACTCATTGATTTTAACCAAAAATATCTTAAAAAAAGTGGACGAGCAAGCTGTTTTATCACTTAACTTGCCAAGCCCATCAAACGAAGAAATTAATTATTTTCTCGCCGAGTTAAAAGTACTCGCTCCAACTAAACAGCTAGTGTACTTTCATATTCCTCATTACTTAAATGTTATTATTCATTTACTGCCCTACGATATGTTAAGTCAAGCTGAAGAGAGCTTACTTGCTAACACCGTGCTACCCGCGAGAACATTTAAACGCTGGCGTAAATATTGGCGACATGGCATGCAATAGTTCATTGCGCTTAGCAAGTGAGTGTAAAGGTAACGGGACCATCATTCACTAGTGCTACTTTCATATCAGCACCAAACTCGCCCGTAGGCACGGCAAAACCATGACCACGCAATTGTAAACAGAAATAATTATATAGTGGGATGCTGACTTCTGGTTTAGCTGCAGAAGTAAAGCTTGGGCGCATACCTGAACGCGTATCGGCGGCTAGTGTAAATTGTGAAACAACTAAAATTTCTCCGTCAATATCGCTAACATTTAGGTTCATTTTTCCTACTTCGTCTTCAAAGATACGATAACCGGCAATCCGTTGCGCTAATCGTTTCGCTTTAGTTTCGTTGTCGTCAGGCTCAATGGCAAGTAACACTAAAATCCCTCGATCAATTTTCCCTATTACTTGTTGATTAACCGTAACGCTTGCTTGTGAAACTCTTTGAATAACTGCGATCATTTTATTGCTCGGCTAGAAAATTTGCCATAGTATCGCTCGCTCGACAAAATGCATCAATAGTTTGTCGCTCAAAACCACTATGTCCTGCACAAGGCAAAATTTGTAATTGCGCGTTATCCCAAAATTTAGTCAGTGAAAAAGCATTATTAAGCTGACAAACCATGTCGTAACGGCCATGAAGAATAATCGCAGGGATCGCGGTTAGTTTATCAATATTTTCTAAAATGTAATTCTCATTGATAAAACAATCTTGAGTAAAGTAATGACTTGATACCTTTGCCATGCATAGAGCTTGATGGGCGTCATCAACATGCGCCAGACCTATATGGTGATGCTCAAGGGTTGATAACCTTAATTCCCATAATGTCCAAGCTTTACTGGCCGAGATCACCGCGACCTCATTACTTGAATTGAGTACTTGGTGGTAACCTGACAGTGGAGAATGTTGTAGCTCGGCTGGTAAGTGTTCAACAAATTCTTGATAGTACTCTGGGAAAAAATTTTTTGCCCCCTTCTGACTGTAAAGCCATTGATATTCAGATCGAGTCCCGAGGAATACACCACGTAAGATAAAAGCTAAGATTTTATCTGAATGAGCGATACCATAGGTTAGTGCTAAAGTTGTTCCCCATGAGCCACCACAAATTAACCACTGTTCAATATTTAGGTGTTGACGAATAACTTCGATATCGTCAATTAAATGAACGGTGGTATTATCTAGTACGGACGGAGAGGGCTTTGAGCGCCCACAACCTCGCTGATCAAATAAAATAATACGATACAGTTCAGGATCAAAATAACGCCGATGGTTCTCGCTTGAACCGCTACCAGGACCACCATGAAGGTATAACACAGGTATTCCTGTTGGGTTACCCGACTGCTCGAGATATATTTGATGCTGCCCCCCAACAGGTAACAACTCTTCAGAATATGTTGCTATTTTAGGATATAAAGACCGTGACATGTATTTACTCTGTTTATTGAGACCATAAATAATATTATGGCGCAAAATATTAAAAACTGTCAGTTTCAAACAAGCCTTTATAAATTAACTTATCTGATGCTTATCTAAGTGTTCTCTTTGGTGATCTTCTGGTTTAAAATTTTCTAAGCTGACCGTAAACAATGCACCGAAAAGCACGACTAGCCAAGATAAATACACCCATAAAAAAAGAATCGGAATACCCGCTAGAGCACCGTAAATAGCTTCATAAGAAGGGAGTTGCGTGATATAAAAAGCAAAGCCTTTTTTTGCGACTTCAAATAAAAGTGCCGCTAATGTTGCACCAAACAAGGCATGTTTAAGCGGTACCACTTTATTAGGCACCACCATATATAAAATAAGGAATGCGCCAATCGAAGCAAAAATAGGCAAAGCTCTTAACGCTATATTGGTAAGGCCGAAAACGTCATAATTCCCTATCGATATCAAAGAAACAATATATGAAGTTGCCGCTATACTACTGCCCATTAAGACGGGTCCAAGAGTCAGTACCATCCAGTACATAGAAAAAGCGGTAACAATGCGTCTTTTGGTTGTGACCCGCCAAATTTTATTTAAGCTGGTGTCAATGGCAGAAATTAGCAATAGGGCAAATAAGAATAAAAAACTAATGGCGATAGCTGACATCTCTGAAGCATTCGTGACAAAACCGGTAATATGTTCTTTAACCACATCACCCGCAGCAGGCATAAAATTTTGATAAACAAAATTTTCAATAATTTCTTTAATATCAGTAAAGATAGGAAAAGCGGTCATAACTGACAACATGACTACAATCAAAGGCACCAGCGACATCAGGGTTACATAAGATAAGTAACCGGCAGTAATGTGTATTTGCTCTTTTAATATTCTATTTATAAAAAACAAACAAAAGTGCCAAATAGTCTGACTTTGCTGGTTGTTTTTAATGCTTTTAATCCAGTTCATTACAAATTAGTTATTATCTTATGGTGTACAATATATTATGATAATTGCTAAGCAAGTGATAGTGATAATAATCGTAATAAAATTTAACGTAGGAGTAATGATGTCTAATCAAGGTTCAGGTGGTAATGTTTTAGCGGCAATATGTAGTTTTTTTATTGCAGGTTTAGGTCAATTAGTTCAAGGGAGGATCCTCGCAGCAATCCTGTTTTTCCTGTTAACCTGGGTTAACTACACATTAGCAGCGACAGGAATCTTATTCTTTATGGCGGTTCCTGGTCTTATTTTTCATCTGTGGGCAGTCATCGATGCTGCTCGCTATAAAGGTAGGAACTAATGAATAAGATTACAATTAAGGTCTCGTTATTTTTTCTTTTACTGTCAATAGTCGGCTGTCAATCTGCTTACTATTCGGCCATGGAAAAAGTAGGTAAACATAAACGTGATATATTGATCGATCGTGTTGAAACTGCTACTGAGTCACAAGAGGAAGCAAAAGAAGAATTTAAAAATGCCTTAGAACAGTTCTCTGCATTAGTAAATTTTGATGGTGGTGAACTGCAACAACAATATGAAATAAGTAATGATCACTATCATACGAGTAAAGTTGCTGCTGAGGATGTAACTGCTCGTATTAATTCAATTGAAGCTGTCGCTGAAGCTTTGTTTAATGAATGGAATAGTGAATTAGAACAATTTACTAATCAATCATTAAAACGTCAAAGTCAATCGCGTTATAACGAAACACAAAATCGTTATACTTCAGTGATTGAATCAATGCGTAATGCGGAGAAGAGAATGCAACCTATTCTTGATGCGCTTAAAGATAATATGCTTTATTTAAAACATAATCTTAATGCGCGAGCTATCGGTGAGCTTAAAACAGAATATAAATTAATTGAACAAGATGTTGAACGCTTAATTAACGAAATGAACAATTCAATTAACAAATCACAAACATTCATAAAATCACTTAAGAACCCTTAGTACAAAAGGAGCACTTTTATGAGTGTCTGCTTAGTACTGGTGAGTGATAATAGATGGTAGCTTGTTTATGTTAAATGAGCCGCCATCAACTTAATGACAGAGACTTACTCTTTATTGGTAGGGTTTTATGTTGCTGAGATTATAAGTTATAACGTGTCATTACTTGATCTAGCGTGTGAAAAGGGGGGATTAGCAAAAACATCACTTCGATCTTGGTTTTGGTTAATAGCAGTAAGTAAGCTTGACAGCTCTCTTATTTGACTCGGACCCGCTCGGCCTTCTTCAAAAAGTTGACTTAATCGTTGTAACACTTTGAGTTGCTCTGGAGACATTTCGAAATTCCCTTTCTTAATAATATTCTTTAAAGATACCGCTTGGTCGTTATGAAGCCGTGGCATGTTGGTGGTAAATAGCGACTTGTACCGGCAAAACTATTTCCCTGCCATCATCGATGTACTCTTGATAAAGGACTTTTAACTCTCTGCGTTCGATAACGTTAGCTTTATCAGCAACAGCTTTTTCAAATAGATCATTTAAACGAGTTAATTTTCTCTGCTCCATAATAAGTTTGCTCCCTGCACCGTTACTTTCAAAGTTCACATGCAACTAATCGTATCACTAAAACTAATATTCACCAGTGAGGTGTAATGATTAGCGTCAACTCAACATTTAGACATAACTGACTCACTTAATTAATTTTCATTAAAAAACAATAGATTAAAACACAGTCATCCACTTTATTAACCGTGTATTGTGTTACTTCCTATATATTTTTAAGACATGTCTTACGCAATATTACGTTTAGGCTTACTCAAATTTACTGACAAAAAAACCAGCCGAAGCTGGTTTTTATCAATCGTCTAGATAAGAGGCTTATTTAGGACGAGTATCACGCTTACGTTCATTTTCTTTTAAAAGCTTTTTACGAATACGAATGCTCAGTGGTGTAACTTCAACTAGCTCATCGTTATCAATAAACTCAAGCGCTTGTTCAAGTGACATAACGATAGGCGGTGTTAACGTTTGTGCTTCATCAGTACCTGATGAACGAACGTTAGTTAACTGCTTACCTTTAAGAGCGTTTACTGTTAAATCGTTGTCGCGGCTATGAATACCAATAACTTGACCTTCATAAATATCAACACCGTGTCCGATCAACATACGACCACGTGATTGTAAGTTGAATATTGCATTCGTTAATGCTTTACCTGTTGCATTACCGATCATTACACCATTTTTACGCTGGCCAATATCGCCACCTTTATGAGGTCCGTATTCAAAAAATGTATGATAAATTAAGCCAGAACCTGACGTTAATGTCATGAATTCAGTTTGGAAACCGATCAAACCACGACTTGGCATGATGAAGTCCATACGAATACGACCCGTTCCATCAGGTGCCATATCTGTTAATTCAGCTTTACGAACACCCATTCTTTCCATGATAGGTCCTTGATGCTGCTCTTCAACATCAATAGTCACGTTTTCATAAGGTTCTTGTATTTGACCATCAATTTCACGAATAATAACTTCAGGACGTGATACCGCTAACTCAAAACCTTCGCGACGCATGTTTTCGATTAAAATGCCTAAGTGAAGCTCACCACGACCTGATACTTTAAATTTATCAGCATCAGGAAGTTGCTCAACACGTAAAGCAACGTTGTGAATTAATTCTTTGTCTAAACGGTCTTTGATGTTACGTGAAGTAACATACTTACCTTCTTTACCACAAAATGGTGAAGTGTTTACTTGGAAAGTCATATTGATAGTAGGTTCATCAACAGATAATGCTGGTAAGCCTTCAACTTCTGTAGGACAACAAACCGTATCTGATATTTTTAACTCGCCTAAACCAGTAATAGCAATAATATCGCCAGCAAAACCTTCTTCGATATCAAGTCTTTCTAGACCTAAGTAACCAAATACTTTACCAACTTTAGCGTTATGGATCTTGCCAGTTGCTAATTTAATCGTTACTTGTTGGTTTGGTTTAACAGAACCACGAGTAATACGGCCAACGCCAATTACACCTAAGTAAGAGCTGTAATCAAGTTGAGATATTTGCATTTGGAATGGACCATCTGGATCCGCTGTTGGTGCAGGCACTTCTTTAAGAATAGTATCAAATAAAGGAGTCATGTCTGTGCCGGTTACGCCTTCTTCAAGCGAAGCCCAACCATTGATTGCTGAAGCGTAAACAACTTTAAAGTCAAGCTGTTCATCTGTAGCGCCAAGGTTGTCAAACAATTCAAAAACTTGGTCCATAACCCAATCAGGACGAGAACCAGGCTTATCAACTTTATTAATAACAAGGATTGGCTTTAAACCTTGAGCAAACGCTTTTTTCGTTACGAAACGCGTTTGTGGCATAGGGCCTTCTTGTGCATCAACAATAAGTAAAACCGAATCTACCATTGACATAACACGCTCAACTTCACCACCGAAATCAGCATGGCCAGGAGTATCTACGATGTTTACACGGTAACCGTTCCAGTTAATAGCCGTATTTTTAGCTAAGATTGTGATACCACGTTCTTTTTCGATATCATTCGAATCCATCGTGCGCTCTTCAAGACCGCCGCGGGCATCAAGGGTACCTGATTGTTCTAATAATTTATCAACCAAAGTTGTTTTACCATGATCAACGTGGGCTATGATGGCAACATTACGTAATTTATCTAACACGGGTTTTACTCACTTCTTGCAAGACTTTTTCATCAAAAGAATATAGGGCTATAATTGGGCGCGAATTATACAGCAACGAAGTCAACAAAGACAGCAACAAATATTTCAGCTCCTATTAAATTCTCCATACACGAATCGTAATGCCCTGTTATACTCTTAAGCACCAACAACCAGCAGGCGCACCAATTTAGCGCAGCTCACGCACAGTAGTGGTGCAAGTAGGCTTTAGTAAATAAGTTAACACCTTATATATAAAGGCTTTATCTATTGGCATGAATTTCGCTTTATGCCCATCATGCGAAATGCAAACGTATTTTATTTTAATGACACTGGAGACTTTACATGTCACAAGCCGTATTAGATTTAATCAAAGACAACGATGTTAAATTTGTAGACCTACGTTTTACTGATTCAAAAGGTAAAGAGCAACACGTTTCAATTCCTTATCACCAAGTAAATGAAGACTTTTTTGAAGACGGTAAAATGTTCGATGGTTCTTCTATTGAAGGTTGGAAAGGTATTAATGAATCTGACATGGTAATGATGCCTGATGCTGATTCAGCGGTATTAGATCCTTTTACAGATGCAGTAACATTAAATATTCGTTGTGATATTTTAGAACCAAGTACAATGCAAGGTTACAGCCGTGATCCTCGTTCAGTTGCTAAACGCGCTGAAGAGTACTTACGTAGCACAGGTATCGCTGATACTGTATTAATTGGTCCTGAGCCAGAATTCTTCTTATTTGATGATGTACGCTTTAGTACTGATATGAGTGGTTCTTTCTATAAAATTGATGATAAAGAAGCCGCTTGGAATTCAGGTACTGAATACGAAGAAGGCAATATGGGTCACCGTCCAGGCGTTAAAGGCGGTTACTTCCCAACATCTCCTGTAGATTCATCACAAGATATTCGTTCAGCCATGTGTTTAGTTATGGAAGAAATGGGCTTAGTTGTTGAAGCGCATCACCATGAAGTAGCAACGGCTGGTCAAAACGAAATTGCATGTCGCTTCAATACCTTAGTTAAAAAAGCTGATGAAGTTCAAATATACAAGTATGTTGTTCATAACGTTGCTCACGCTTACGGTAAAACAGCGACTTTCATGCCTAAGCCATTAGTTGGCGACAACGGCTCTGGTATGCATGTTCATCAATCACTTGCTAAAGACGGTGTTAACTTATTCGCTGGTGATAAATACGGCGGCTTATCTGAAATGGCGCTTTATTATATTGGCGGTATTATTAAGCATGCTAAAGCATTGAATGCTTTTACTAACCCAGCTACTAACTCTTACAAACGTTTAGTTCCACATTTTGAAGCGCCGGTAATGCTTGCATATTCTGCACGTAACCGCTCTGCATCAATTCGTATACCGATTGTTCCATCACCAAAAGCAATGCGTATTGAAGCTCGCTTCCCTGATCCAGCAGCAAACCCATATTTAGCTTTTACTGCTTTATTAATGGCTGGTCTTGATGGTATTAAAAACAAAATTCATCCTGGTGATGCGATGGATAAAGATTTATACGATTTACCAGCAGAAGAAGCTGCAGCTATTCCACAAGTAGCAACATCACTTGAAGATGCTTTACAAAGCTTAGAAGCTGATTATGAGTTCTTAATCGCTGGTGGTGTTATGGATAAAGATATGATTGATGCATACATTGCTATTAAACGTGCTGAATCACAACGCGTAAACATGACAACTCATCCATTAGAGTTTGAATTATATTACAGCGTATAATCTCGACTATATGATTAAATGAAAAAAAAGCTCACTTCGGTGAGCTTTTTTGTGGCAAATAGACGATTAATTATATAAGTTTAAGGTAAGTATCTTAAGTTGAGCTAAATTTTTGCGTTATTCTTTATTGTTATTAACTTTAATTATCACATTACTTAGTTGTAATACCTTTGCGACGGCAACCAAAATTTATGTTTGGAGAAGTGATGATGGTATCTTAGTTTTTTCTGACAGCCCTCAAACTGGTGCGGAAGAAGTTGAAATAAGAGAACCCAATACTGCCTCTTCTGTTGATACCTCAATGCTAGATTTAACACCAAAAATTATCAAAGATGATTACCAAGTTGAAATCAACCAACCTAAACAAAATGCCACGGTTAGAGACAACACTGGCTCTGTTTACATAGCAGGTAGTATCAAACCTATCTTTAAACAAGGCTTAGCTATTCAACTTTTTTTAGATGGTAAACCCCATCAACCTCCGCAATCTCACTCGATGTTTGTGCTACGAAATATAGATCGAGGCGAACATATCATAAAAATGCAATTACTTAATGAAAAAGGCAAGATAATTGCATCGTCAAAACCTATAACCTTTTATATGCATAGAGCATCGGTTAATAACGCAAATTAAGTAGCATTTGCTGCAACTTGCACCAAATGTAACTACATTACTATTTTGTCGCACTACATCAGTGCAAAAGGTTTTTATGTCTAGCAACAGCAGTAGAGATCAACAATTAAAATTTAGCTACCAACAAAAGCTGCCAAATCAGATGGTTACAGCACTTGTAGTGCTAGATAATAAATTAACGATTAAATATGTTAACCCTGCAGCAGAAGCGCTATTAGTTAAGAGTTTTAACAAGCTGTGCAACTTACCAATAACAACAGTCTTCTACAATTCTCCGATTAAAAAGGAACGTTTAGAGCAGCTGCTGACTTCAGGCCAAGAATTTAGTGACAGTGATGTCACCATTGAATTTTTTGATCACAGCCGTATTACCGTGGAAATAACAGCCTCGTCTGTTGAATTCAGCAAACAGCCACATATTATCTTAGAATTCAAACAGATTGATCAGCAAAAACAAATGAGTATCGAAGCATTTCAACACCAGCAATGGGAGTCGTCTCGAGATTTGATACGCGGGCTTGCTCATGAAATTAAGAATCCATTGGGCGGTCTTCGTGGCGCTGCACAATTATTAAGTAAAGAATTGACGCAAGAGCAACAAGAATATACTGAAATGATTATTGAACAAGCCGACCGTTTAACTAATTTGGTTGATAAGCTTTTAGGCCCTAATCAATTACCTCAGATGGCAGAACAAAATATTCATATTGTCTTAGAAAAAGTTTTTAAGCTGATTAATTTTAACAACCCTAAAAATATTAAATTTATTAGAGACTATGACCCCTCTATTCCTGAAATAAGTTTTGATCAAGATAAGCTTCAACAAGCTGTTTTGAATATTGTTAACAACGCCGTTCAAATTATTGATGAGGGTTGTAACATAACCCTAAAAACAAGAGCCGCTAGTAATAAAACCATTAATGGAAGACGGGTAAAGCTCTGTGTTCAAATCAGTGTTATTGATAATGGCCCTGGTATTCCAAAAAAGATTCAAGACACTCTATTTTACCCTATGGTATCTGCACGCGATAACGGTACAGGTTTAGGCTTGTCTATTTCACAAACCTTAGTGCAACAGCACAAGGGTAAATTATCTTGCTATAGCCGACCGGGTCATACTGAGTTTTTAATTTTACTGCCTTTACAAGAAGAGAATAATAATGAATGTTGAGCAAGTTTGGATTGTAGATGATGACAGTTCTATTCGCTGGGTGTTGGAAAAAGCCTTATCAGGAGCAAATATATCTGTAGCCTCTTTTGAGAAACCTGAAGACTTACTCATCGCCCTAGAGCATCAACAACCAGAAATAATAATTTCTGATATAAAGATGCCAAATATTGATGGTATGACTTTACTTAGCCGTGTTAGTGAGAATTTCCCTAACCTACCGGTGATCATAATGACTGCACATTCTGATCTCGATAGTGCTGTAAATGCCTATCAAGGTGGGGCATTTGAATACTTACCTAAACCTTTTGATACTGACGAAGCTATCTCTCTAACAAAACGGGCGCTAACACATGCTCGAGAACAAAGTGCTAAACGTAAGCATTCTATAGTAGCACCTGATCCTGTTGGGATAATTGGTGCGGCTCCAGCTATGCAAGAAGTTTTCAGGGCAATTGGACGACTATCACGTTCGAGTATCAGTGTACTCATTAATGGCGAGTCTGGTACAGGTAAAGAGCTTGTTGCACATGCGCTTCACACGCATAGTCCACGATCGAATGCTCCCTTTATTCCCTTAAATATGGCTGCAATACCAAAAGATTTAATTGAATCAGAGTTATTTGGCCATGAGAAAGGTGCGTTTACTGGCGCGAATGCCGTAAGACAGGGTCGCTTTGAACAAGCGCATAAAGGAACCTTGTTTCTTGATGAAATTGGCGATATGCCTTTAGATATTCAAACACGTTTGTTACGTGTGCTCGCCGATGGACAATTTTATCGCGTTGGTGGTCATTCACCGATTAAAGTTGACGTAAGGATCATTGCGGCTACACATCAGAACCTAGAAGTTCAAGTCAGTAATGGTGATTTTCGTGAAGATCTATTTCACCGTTTAAATGTCATTAGAATACAGTTACCCAGTTTACGTGAACGCAAGGAAGATATTGAACAGCTTATTAATCATTTTTTACATTTAGCAGCAAAAGAATTAGAGGTTGAACAAAAAACCCTGCATAAAGCCACTCTTAGTTATTTACAGCAATGTGCGTGGCCAGGAAATGTTCGTCAGCTTGAAAATATTTGTCGTTACTTAACGGTAATGGCAAGTGGTAAAGAAATTATATTAGATGATTTACCGAGCGAACTTGCTGAGAACACATCATTAACAAACCCTACTGCAGAAGCTTCATCATGGCCAGTTGCGTTGCAAGAGTGGGTTGATGAGCAATTAGCCAAAGGGAATAACAATATTATTGATACCGCTTTGCCTGAATTTGAGAAAATACTATTAGAACGTGCGCTTCATTATACACAAGGCAGAAAGCAAGAGGCTGCTAAAAAATTAGGTTGGGGAAGAAATACCCTAACAAGAAAGTTAAAAGAGCTTAATATGTAAAGACATATGTGAAGGTAGCTGTTTAGCTACTTTCACATGTATCACTGATACACTGTTTACAACTGTTACATAATTTCAAGTTAATGATGTGGGCAGCTACAATCAAACTTGCGCCAATCACAATAAAGAATGGCTGAATATCTTCTGAAAAATCATGCTTTATCCAGTAAATACCAACGCCTAAAAAAAGTAAGTAGAAAGGGTAATATTTTCTATGGTATTTTTTAAAACCGGAAAACAAGGCTAAAGTACCTAGTGCAGCGGTCATTAATAAAAATACATGTTCCCATGCATGGTCAGCTAAAAAGCTTAATCCTAGTAAAGGCAGTGCCGGTAACAATACCGGTAATAAGATACAATGAAGCGCACAAAGTGATGTTGCGGTTATTCCAATACGATCAAGCACTTTATACTCCCCTTACAATTAGATAATAATTACTGTTAAAAGTGGATAATATCACAATTGATATAGTATCACAAAACTTTTAAGCGCGTTCTATCGGAAAAGAAATTACATCCTCAATAGCACTTTTTTCTAGCGCGATCATCATTAAGCGGTCGATACCTAAAGCTACTCCTGCACATTGTGGTAGCCCTGATTGTAGAGCTTTAATAAAGTTCTCATCTATATTTTTAGTAACAAGTCCTAGTTGTTGACGTTTACTGTTATCTTGTTCAAATCTTGTTATTTGAATATCAGCATCTGTTAATTCATTAAAGCCATTTGCTAACTCAACGCTCTTAAAATAGCATTCAAATCTTTGGGCGACACGGTTATCTTCAACACATTCTTTAGCTAAAGAAGCTTGCGCAATTGGAAAATTATAGACAAAGCATGGTCGAGATAAGCCAATATTCTTTTCTATAATTTCTGAAAAGATAAACTGTAGTAATAAGTCACAATCATCTGATTCATACAACCAATCTGCGGCTTTACCCTGTAACTCGATAACCTCATATAATTGATTAAAAGTTGCTGTTAAAGGATCTATACTGACGAATTTAATGAATAAATTTTGATAGGATATTTTTTCAGATTTTGGCGTTTTTACGACTGTAGATAATAGTTCATCAACTTCAGCCATTAAATCGTGTTGATCAAAACCTATACGGTACCATTCTAATAGGGTGAACTCAGGATTGTGATAACGGCCTGAATCTTCATGACGAAATGCTTTACAGATTTGGAAAATACAGCCATAACCTGAAGCAAGTAGTCGTTTCATATGAAACTCAGGTGAAGTTTGTAAATATAGTTGTTGAGATTGATTTATATCGCTGTTATCTAAATAGTTGTATTGGGTGCTAAAGGCATCAAGGTAAGGGTCTGTTACTGTTCCCATAGAGAGTGATGGTGTTTCAACTTCGATAACATTTTTATTTTTAAAAAAATCTCTGATCTCATTAATAACACTTCCTCTAGACTTAGCTACTTCCCACTTCATTTACGTACACTACTTAGAATAAAAAATATAATTCTATAGAGTATATACGAAAAGCTAATCATCTGAGAAGTAGACAGATAACTATAAGAAATATCTAAAGCGCTATATTGAAAAAGAGGGGAATAACTTTTCAACGCTATCGTATAATTGTTAGCGATGTACGTTCAATGAGTAAGTTACTTGGTGAGTCTCAATACTTAAAAAACTCACAAATAGCCTATAAAATAGTCGTATATTCTGATTGTACTTAAAATATTCACTGGTGGTTTAAGCGAGTTTGGCCTAATACCTGACCGTCAAGCAGATAGATCTTACGTTTTGCCATTTCAGCATAATCTATGTCATGAGTAACAACACAAAGTGTAGTCCCTTGATTATTTAAAGCCTCTAGTATTGCCATAACGTGGTCACTACTTTTAGAATCCAGATTCCCCGTCGGCTCGTCCACTAATAAAATAGCAGGGTCAGCGACTAGGGCGCGAGCAATAGCAACACACTGCTGTTGGCCGCCAGAAAGTTGGGTAGGCCTACGCCTGGCCAGTGGGGCTATACCAACTACATCCAAGCAGTAATCAACTTTTTTATTTATATCTTCTTCACTAATAGGTTGCTTTGCATAACGTAATGGCAGGGCTATATTGTCGTATACGCTTAATTCATCTATCAGGTTAAATTGCTGGAAGATAAAGCCAATTTTCTTATTCCTGATTGCAGCAGTTTGTTCTAAAGTGAGGTTGCTGACATCAACACCTTCGAAAAAAAGCTTACCTGTAGTAGCAAAATCTAGCAGCCCCATAATAGATAGTAAAGTCGATTTCCCACAACCTGAAGGGCCAGAAATTGAAATATACTCACCTTGTTGGATTTCAAGGTCTATGCCTTGCAGTGCATGGGTTAGCATGTCATCGTTGCTAAACACCTTGTCTAATTTTTGCACTTTAATTATGGGTATTGTCATTGAAACGCTTAGTCTCCCTGTAATTTCGAAATAAAGAGATAGTCATAGGTGTCTATAAATCATAGTTTAAGCTAAAAATGTGCTTTTGTATTTACCAGCTTATTCTATAATTTAAGGTAAACGAATTAAGTTTAGCTAAATGACTAACAATAAAAAAGGTGGGCCATGCCCACCTTTATTTTATAAAATCGCGTCACGTCCACGTGTATTATTAATTCATAGAGTTACGCTAAAATTTTAATTTTAAACATGACATTATTCAAAGTCATGAACTTAATCACTACCACGCAAACTAAATATCGCTGGCTTGTTAATGTATTGCCTTAAAGGCCAGTAACAGGCGAATAAAGTAACCATTATAATCAAGACTAAACTAGCCACTACCATAGGTAATGCTTGCCAAGTAATAAATGGTTGAATGTATTCACTCATTCCAATGTAAGCGATAGCAAACAATACGACACTACCGACAAAACCAATCAATACAGCTTTCGTATTATCGTTAATTATCATTGAAAGCAAGTGTTTACGTGTTGCACCTATGGCCATGCGGGCGCCAAGCTCAAAGCATCTAAGTTGAGTGCCGTAGCTCAAAATTCCATATAAACCTATGCCTGCCAGTAAAAATACCAAACTCGCTAAAACTGCAGTAGTAACGGCTGTAGTAATTTCAGCAAACAATCTTTGAGTTAGAATGTCATCAGCAGATTTATAACTAAAAACAGAATATCTAGAATCAACCGAGGACAATAATTTACCGAGTTGTTCACGACTAACAGTCTGACCAGGTTTAACCTTAAGCATAAAGCTTTGGTTGCCTAGGTTATTGGGTATATAAGCTCTTGGAACTCCTATATCAGCATTGTCGCTTCCTATAGGTGTATCGTTAGGAATAGAAATGTCTTTTACAATACCCACGATTTTAAATGGCTCAGGGCGACCTGTCGATATTTGCAAACCAATGACATCACTATCAGCTTTCAACTGCTTAGCAAAGGCTTGGTTAACAATCATAATATTATTGCCATCTTTACGGTCTATTTCAGTAAAGTTGTCACCCTGTAATATCTGCTGCTCAATCATATTAAAATAAGTATGATCAATCCCATTAAAATAAGGAGTATACCTTTCATTATTACTAACATTTGTTAGTGCTCTAACATTAAAGCCATCAAGTGGTGATCGTGTCTGACTAATCGATTCTACTTGAGGAAGTGCTTCAAGTTTATCCATTATTTCAGCCATGATTGGAATCGCTTCTTCCTCAGTTGGAAATTCTGTCGATGAAAAGTTTAAAATTAAAGTAGAAATGTTATTTGTTGTAAAACCAATGGGTGCATTAATGGTTTTAACCGCATCTTTAAGTAAGCTAATATTAGCAAATACTAACACTGTTGCTAATGCTACCTGACTGGCAATTAACACCTGACGAATTTTTTTAGATACCTGTAAACCACTGCCCTTACCACTGCTTTGCAACGTGGTATTTAGTGCGCGGTAATTGATCATACTGGTACTTAATTTTGCGAAAAACAATGCAAATACAACGGTAATTAACACTGCACTACCAAAGGTTACCGGGTTAATAGATAACTCGCTAACCCTAGGTAATATAGCACCCAAATATTGTTGCATTACACTAAATCCGACTTTAGCAAGCACCAAGGCAATGATTATAGACATAAACATCAACAAACTTGTTTCAGCAAGCATGCCTTTAAATAAATGTTTTTTAGTCGCCCCAATCGCCGCTTGAATAGCCATTTGTCGTTGCTTTTCGGCCGTACGTGCCATAAACAGATTTGTGATGTTAAGACAAGCGATCAAAACTAAACCAATCACACCCGCTAACAGCTTTATCGCAATAGATTCACTGTCACCGAGAATAATTTCTTTAACTGGGGTTACAATCATAACAATTGACCAACCCTTGAAAAAACCTATCTCAGCAACACCTTCTTGCCAACGATCACTTACTAAGGGAGTTAACAGTTGTTCTGCTTGGCTTTTACTCACATCATTTTTTAATTGACCAATAAACTTAAGACCACCGTTTATATTGCCAAAGCTTTGTCTCTGACCATTACCTGTCTGATTATAGTCCCATGGCATCCAAACTTGTGTTTCTCGTCCAATTCCGTTCAGTTCAGGTTCAACAAAATTTTCAGATAAAACGCCAACAATTCGGTAACTGATACCACTAAGGTTAATTTTTTGATTAAGAATATCAGCACTACTTTTATACTCTTTCTTCCAAGTATTATAGCTAAGCATTGCAACAGGATTATTAGTATCCATTGCTTCACTGGCTTCAAACATTCGACCCATTGCCATTGGAGATGCTAAGATCTGGTGCAATTCAGGTGTTACATATGCAGTATTAACAAGCGGTTGACTGCTGTGAGAAATAATAACATCTTGCCCATAAATCATGATGGCAGCTTGTTCAAATGCTTCTTTACTCTTGTATAAGTGCACTAATCCAGGATAGGTATAAGCAACACCTTTGGTTTCTTTTTCAGCGCCAATAAGTTTATGTTGAGCGACAAAAAGTCTGTCTTGCTCTGGGTAAGGTAATGGCTCAACTAATAACAAATAGTTTAATGTTACAGCACATAGCAAAGCGCCTAAAGTAATACCCATGGTCATTAATACGGTTAATACAAAGCCAGGTTTCTTTTTCAGACTGGCCCAAGCTTGTTTATGTCGAAGAATTAATTTCCTCATACTGCCACCTTTAATGCTTCATCTTTGACAATTTGCCCATCAAGCAATCTAAGTTGAATATTAGCCATGTCAGCGTAACGCGCATCATGTGTAACCATACAAATAGTCGTGCCGTTTTTATTGAGTTCAGCTAATACTGCCATTACAGTGTCACCACTTTGTGAATCAAGGTTACCTGTTGGCTCATCAACGAGTAATATTGCAGGATCGGCAACCAATGCACGAGCAATAGCAATACGCTGTTGCTGTCCACCCGACAACTGGTTAGGTTTATGGTCAGCTCTATGGCTCATTTCTACCATTTTTAAACAGGCTTCAACTCTTGCTTTAATAAATTCGTCTGTTGGAAGTTCTTTTTTATATTGTAAGGGTAACGCCACGTTATCAAACACAGAGAGTTCATCAATGAGATTAAATGATTGAAAAACAAAACCTATTTTTTCATTACGAATAGCAGCAGCTTCATCAAGAGTGAGTGAGCTGACGTCGAGCCCTTCTATTGTATAAGAACCTGAACTAGACATATCTAATAAACCCAATAGAGAAAGTAGCGTAGACTTACCACACCCTGACGGGCCTGCAATAGAAACATATTCTCCTGCACGAATAACAATATCAACGTCTTTTAATGCATGGGTTTCAACATCATCAGTTTCAAATACTTTACTAATACTCTTCATTTCAATTTTTATTTCAGACATATTCATTTTCCTTAAATGTGTGGGAATTTTTTAAATTATTTGTAATTAACGTTATTGACTAAATAGCATTTAAAAGCTGTCTATAGTCAGCTCTGAATTTTTCACAAGCGACAAATCAGACACAATAAAAATGTCATTAACTTTGCCTCCTTTAATTATTTGGATGTAACGACCGGCTTCTTTACCGAATTCTACTTTGGTTCTTATTGCTGCGTTATTTGAATCATCAAGTAGGAATAAACTTGAATTTGAATTAGCTAGACCGTTGACCGGTCGTTCCATATAGGTGATGTTAGCTAAGGTCTCTGTAATGATAACGGCATCAACACTTAGTTGCGGGCGAGCACTCGCTGGCAGTTGATCAGGTAACGCTATTTCAACTTCAACGGTATTGTCTACTACGACGGGATCAATGCGTGAAACGGTGCCTACAATTTTGTCTCGACGTGTATCAACAATAGCCTTTTGACCAATAAATATTTGTTGCGCTTTACTTTGAGGCACTCTAACTAAAGCAATAAGATTTTCGACGCTTCCTATAAGAGCAATTTCTTGTCCCGCTGCGAGGCTTTGACCCAACTCAACTGATAGGCGTTGTAATACACCATCAAAACCCGCTTTAACGGTAAGGCGTTCGAGTCGGTTTTGCGCGATATCTAACTGCCCTTGTTGTTGCATTATTTGTTCGTTCTGTATATTTATAGCTTCTTGATTAACTAACTTTAGAGCCGTAGTACGTTGTTTATGGATTTTGATACGCTTATTAAGCTGCGCTTCTTGAACAAAGCTTTCTTTATAATCAAGTACTGAAACTATGCCCGATTTAACCAAACCAGACTGTGCTTCTAGTTTAACTTTCGCTGTTTCGTAACGCGCCTCCAATTCTGCAAAATTGCCACTTTCGTTAAGAATCTCACGTTTTTGATTTAACTTTAGTTGTCGTAAGTTTGCTTTTTGTTGAGATAGCTCTCTAACTGCACTATCTACCTGTTGTTGTAATTCAGGATTAGCCAGTTGAATAATAATACTATCCGCTGTTACTAGAGCGCCAGGTTTAAGAACAATTTCCTGAACTGTGGCACTTGTTAGTGAAGTAATGAGTACCTGTTTATCACTGCGTAGTGCACCATATCCTTCGATTTCCACCTGTAAATCACCATGTTTTACTGTGCCAAAAAGCATGTCGTCACGCTTAACCGAAGTACCACCAGTTTGAGTACTCACATACCAAGTCAGGGCAGCGAGCAAAAAAATCGCAACAGCACTGTACACTGGCATTGATTTGAGTTTGCTTTGCTTGGTTTTTACTTTTTTCACATCCATTTAGGAGACACCTTGAATAAATATTTTCTAATAATTAATACTTATAGCGAAATTTGTGCCAACAAACATTAAGCAACAATATCAATGAGATATATTTGTTTTTACATTATTTTATTATAAAGTAGACCGCTATCGAACTAAACGAACCGAATATGAACCAGTTATAGTGAAAGGTAAAAAAATTACTCTATCAGTAAAATATAAAACAATTGAAAAATTAATAAGAAGTGACGTAAAGATTCAGTGATTAAAATAACTGATAAATATTTGTAGTAGAGTTAGTAGATGTAATTAAATTTTAAGATGTAATTGAAGGCAATGGGAGGGATATTGAAACCGTAACACCGGACGCATTAGTGTTGTTTATAAGTTCAATGGTGCCCTTGTGATGTTCTATAATATTTCGGCAAAAACTCAATCCTATACCCTGACCATTTTGCTTAGTTGAATACAATGGAACAAAAAGGTTATCTAAATTAGCAAATCCGTGACCGTTATCAACGACTTCAATTAATGATGTGTTTCCTTTTTCCCTAAAGACCAGTTTTATTTTCTCTCCAGGTTCAGAAGCCTCGTCGGCATTTTTAATCACATTTAACAAAACCTGTTCAATAAAAGCAGGATCAGCCCAAAAATTTTCTGTTTTTATTTCAATTTCAAAATCAATATCTTTAAGTAGTCTCTGAATACGTTGAGCGATATTAGTGACCGAAATCATTTGGCAATTTAAATGAAATGGTTTGGTGATAGAAGCATATCTACTGACAAATTCTTCCAAGTGCTGGCATCGTTCGGTGATAACATCTAGGGCTTTTTTTTCTCTTTCACCCTCTGCTTTTAAACTTAATCCTTGTGCTAATGCAGATACTGGCGTTAATGAATTACGAATTTCATGTCCGAGTACTCGAATAAGCTGTTGCCAAGCACTAAGCTGGCTTTGCCTCAATGCGGATTCAATATTAACAAAAACCATTAAATGATGAGTTTTACCTTGATCAATAAACTCGCTGTGGCGTATTTGCCATTTATTGTCACATGGTTTTTCTTTGAAACGCCAATTATTATCTACATATTCAAGACCTAATAACCCTGGAGAGGAATTTCTAAAAATCTGCCACGGTTGGGGGAATAATTCATTAAAGGCTGTATTGGCATAAGTAAGTTGAGGTCGTTCATCAAAGACCATAATAGGGCTGTCAAGTTGTTCGATAAGTCGATAAACAAGGAAAATATGTTGATCGTAGCGTGACTTGAGTAATTGTAAATGAGAACTCAAATTTTTGAGATCTTGATGAAACTCTATGACCTTACCTTTAGTGAAAGCAGGTTTCGAATACTGACAATAATCATTATTACGAACAGCGTCAAGATGCATACTTGCACGTTTAAAAGCAATAATGGTTCTACTATATATATAAGAGAATAATAAGAAAAAAACTGCAGCAACTCCAGTACTGGTTAAAACAATATTTAACGCTGTCCAATCCTGAATTATTCCAATAACCATCCACAAGCTTACTATAATAAAACTCGTGGTAATAAAACAAACTTGTAAAAGCTGCTCTAAGGATTTAAAGATAAATAATTTCATAAGATCGGACTCGTATTTTAAGACGGTATAACATTTCGATTTTAACTTTAATGCTACTACTGAATGTTTATACCGTGTTTTTCTAGTCGGCGGTACATAGATGATTTAGTTAACCCAAGCATTATCGATGCTTTAGGCACATTATTATGATTTTGCTCGAGTGCTTGTTCGATTAGAGTTTTTTCAGCCTGCTCTAGTGTCATCATAGGCAACCTGTTGTTCTGTTTAATCATAGAAAGATGTAGATCTTCTGGTTCCAAGTTATCCCCCTGAGCTAACAAAACCGCACGCTCCATTAAATGACTCATTTCTCGGACATTACCAGGCCAATGATATGCTTCCAACGCTTTTATTGCTGCAAGTGAAAGGTTTAATTCTTCACGTTTATACTTTTTACCATGTTGAGTCATAAAGTGCTTTGCAAGAGGAGCTATATCTTGAAACCTTTCTTGCAACGACGGCACTCTCAACTCTATAGTATTAAGACGAAAATAGAGATCTTCACGAAAATCTCCATCTCTTATTAATTTGGAGATATCACCATTTGTAGCGCAAATAACTCTACTATCAGCAATCTGTGTTTGGCTAGAACCTAATACTTCATATTCCCCAGATTCCAATACTCTAAGTAATTTAGCTTGTTGCGAGTGGGGAATATTAGCAATCTCATCTAAAAAAAGAGTACCGTGTTTGGCAAGTTCAAAACGACCAATACGATTTTCTTTAGCATCTGTAAATGCGCCTTTTTTGTGTCCGAAAATTTCGCTTTCAAATAAAGATTCTGAAATAGCGCCCATATTTACCGAAATAAATGCATCTAAAGCACGATTAGATTGTTCATGAATACGTTTAGCTAAATGACTTTTACCGGTACCGTTGTCACCCGTTAGTAAAATACTGGCATCAGTTGCAGCAACAGAATCTATTTGGTGTAACAATTTCTCCATTGATTCAGACCGCCACGTAAAATCTTGTTCCGTAACAGACTCTAACTGCTGTTTAAGCTTTTGATTCTGAACTTGCAGACCAGACATTTTTAGCTGTTGGCGAATAATTTGGATTAATCGTTGATTATTCCATGGCTTTTCAACAAAGTCACAAGCTCCAAGTCTCATAGCACTTACAGCAAGGTCAACATTAGACCAACCAGTCATGGCTATTACAGGGATAACAAAATCTGATTTACTTAACCAAGTTAAGAAACGTAAACCTTCCTCGCCAGAGGTAGTATCAAGTGAAAAATTCATGTCCAGTAAAATTAGATCGACACTGTTGTCAGCTAATATTGCTTGGGCATAGTGGTGATTTTCTGCTTCAAGTATCGAAAAACCTTGGTCTTCTAGAATAAAGGCTGCACTTAAACGGATTTCAGGGCTGTCATCGACAACCAGTATTTGAGGCTTAGACATCACTATTTATAATAACTCACTGACAATATGAATTAATATAATAAGTTGCCAATCATTATTGAACAAGACAAATATTGTTACTTTAAGTTAATCATATTTTACTTGGCTTATAAGAGAAAAATTTATACTTAGCAAATAATACAACTTAAATAAATTAGTCGAAGTCACCTACTAATAAAATTTATAAAGTGCTAATAGTTATGGTTATCCCCCCAAATTGAGCAGCGAAATTGATGTATAAATATAATACTTATGTCCGCTTCCTCTAGAAATCGTGAGCATAATATTGGTAATAATTGATATGAAAAGTAGGACCGTTCTATAGCAGAAGTCTGTATTAGCAGAGTTTAATTTATCAAAAGGTAACAGGTTTAATAGTGCCAAGATATTGTGGCGTAGTTAAATGTAATTGGTTGGCTTAGGTAAATGCAATTAGGCGGCAAGAATGCTAAAGATTGCCCCTTCTAATGAGAAGTGGTGAATGTCAGACTCTGACATGGGCCTGTCGAACATGAGTCACACTACCGTTGACGCTACTGCTCTACGGTATAAATGCTGTCTTTTTTAAACGTCAGAAAGCAAAAAACCCGTTACGTTAGTAACGGGTTTTTCCTAATTAGAAGCCAAGCAATGTCCTTCTCTCATATGGGCCTGTCGAACATGAGTCACACTACCGTTGACGCTACTGCTCTACAGTTATAAATACTGTATTTTTAAACGCCAGAAAGCAAAAAACCCGTTACGTTAGTAACGGGTTTCTGACGTGTAGGGATATACTAATGTCGCGTTGCCAAGGATGGCAAAGAGCGACCTAAATAGAAGCGGAGAATGTCCTACTCTCATATGGGCATGTCGAACATGAGTCACACTACCGTTGACGCTACTGCTCTACGGTATAAATGCTGTATTTTTAAACGTCAGAAAGCAAAAAACCCGCTACGTTAGTAACGGGTTTTTCTTAATTAGAAGCCTAGCAATGTCCTACTCTCACATGGGAACTCCCACACTACCATCGGCGCTACTGCGTTTCACTTCTGAGTTCGGAATGGGATCAGGTGGTGC
>NZ_JACGVR010000023.1:0-58415 GCF_014077325.1 Colwellia sp. BRX8-5 | reverse complement strand
GTAAAGCAAATGCCCAAGCTTGTTTGAATAGCGCGTAAACATAGCTACATTCAAAAACAGCAAGAAAAATACAGCTACCTTGGGGGAGAAGTAAAGCTTGCCTGAAATTCATTCATTTAATCAACATCTATAAAAATCGATATACAAAGACTTACAAGATGAAGTACATGCCTTGTTGCTGACCAATGGATAGCGGTGTTTCAGTGCCTTATTATTGTGCAGCATTATCATGGGTGGCATAGTAATTACTGCGGAAAGTAATTATGGGTGGCATAGTAATTTCTTCAGTGCCGTTTCAAGGTCGCGAGCGACTTGCTGAGAAGCCGCAGAATCAAAGGATTTCAGCCATGAGAATTCATCGGATTTTTAAATCTCGAATCAAACCAGCCATTTCAGGGTAAAACAAAAAAGATTTATCATAGCGATATCGACGTATATTTTCAGATAACAACAAATTCCACAGCCCACGAGCATATGAGCCAAACTCTACGAGTTTAACTTCTTGGTCTACTGTTGGCTTGATCCGATAATTGTATCTGAGTGCCCTTTTCATATACTGTATAGCGTACTGTACAAGCAGATGTTGTCAAGAAATTATCGATTCATCTCGGCAGAGTTTTCTCGACGGTGCTGATAAAAAGCCACTCAAATGAGTGGCTTTATCTGACTATATTTATAACTACTATATTTATAACAAAAATAACGCATTAAAATATGAGTTAGTTCAAACTACCACTAGGCAAACGCACGGAGTTGACGATAGTCAATGAGTGCTTCTAACAACGTGGTAGGAAGAAATAAACATGCTTTAGCTAGGTTATTAAACTAGCCTACTGTCTAAATCAGTTATCCCTAAAAATAAAAAACCACTCAAATGAGTGGTTTTTTATGACTATATTTATAACTACTATATTTATAACTAAAATAACTCATTAAAATATGAGTTAGTTCAAACTACCACTAGGCAGACGCACGGAGTTGACGATAGTCAATGAGTACTTCTAACAACGTGGTAGGAAGAAATAAACATAGTTTAATCGTTATTGGCCTTTAACTTCTGACAGGCCATTAAATATAGCTTTATCACCAAGGTACTCTTCAATACGTAGTAATTGGTTGTACTTAGAAACACGGTCTGAACGACAAAGTGAACCAGTTTTAATTTGGCCTGCCGCTGTACCTACCGCTAAATCAGCAATCGTTGCATCTTCAGTTTCGCCTGAACGATGAGAAATAACGGCAGTAAAACCAGCATCTTTCGCCATTTTAATCGCCGCTAATGTTTCAGTTAAGGTACCAATTTGGTTAAACTTAATTAAAATTGAGTTGCCAATACCTTGTTCAATACCACGTGCTAAGATTTTAGTATTCGTTACAAATAAATCATCGCCAACAATTTGTATTTTATCGCCCAATAATTTTGTTTGGTAAGCAAAACCATCCCAATCAGACTCGTCCAAGCCGTCTTCAATAGAAACGATAGGATATTCTTCACATAACGTTGCTAAGAAATCAGAGAATTCGTTAGCTGTAAATTGCTTGCCTTCGCCTTTCAGGTCGTAAATGCCTTTCTCGCTATCATAAAATTCTGAAGCAGCACAATCCATCGCTAACGTAATGTCTTTACCTAATTCATAACCGGCAGCAGAAACTGCTTCCTTAATAACGGCTAAGGCGTCAGCATTCGAGGCTAAATCAGGTGCAAAACCACCTTCATCACCAACGGCAGTATTTAAACCTTTTGCTGATAATACTTTTTTCAAGGCATGAAATATTTCAGCGCCCATACGTAATGCTTCACTGAAGCTTTTAGCACTCACCGGTTGGATCATGAACTCTTGAATATCAACATTATTGTCTGCATGTTCACCGCCATTGATAATATTCATCATAGGTAAAGGTAATGAGTATTGACCCGGTGTTCCGTTTAAATCAGCGATATGTTCAAACAATTGTACTTTCTTTTCCATTGCGGCTGCTTTTGCATTTGCTAATGAAACCGCTAAAATAGCATTGGCACCAAATTTTTCTTTATTTTCAGTACCGTCTAAGTCGATCATGATTTGATCAATAGTGGCTTGTTCTAAAGCACTTTGTCCGATCAATGCCGCCTGGATGTCATTGTTTATCGCCGCAACCGCTTTTAATACGCCTTTACCTAAATAACGAGACTTATCACCATCACGTAACTCTAACGCTTCACGTGAACCGGTTGATGCGCCAGAGGGTGCAGCAGCACGGCCCCAAGCACCCGATGCTAAAAAAACGTCAGCTTCAACGGTTGGGTTACCACGAGAGTCCATAATTTCACGGGCGATAATTTTACTGATATTCGACATTATAATTCCTTTAAATTGAGTGCACTACAGCGAATGAACCGCTATTAAGTTGGTAATAGTTTTTAGTTTACATTTTACTGATAAAACATTTTGCCATAAATAATTATGCCAGAAAGCAAAACCGCAGCACTATGCTACGGTTTTATTAATTTTCAGGTTTAACTTGATTGCTGTTTTTGATGCTCAAATGAAGCAGCAATAAAGCTTTCAAACAATGGGTGTCCATCACGTGGAGTTGAATTAAACTCAGGATGAAACTGCCCAGCAATAAACCAAGGATGATCCGGTATTTCAATCATCTCAACTAATGTTTTATCCGTAGATAACCCCGAGAACACCAAACCAGCTTTGCTAATTTGCTCACGGTAGTTATTATTTACCTCATAACGATGACGGTGTCTCTCATAAATTGTTTCACTGCCATATACGTCATATGCCTTGGTACCTTTCACAAGGTGGCACAATTGTGAACCTAAACGCATCGTGCCGCCTAAGTCTGAATTTTCATGACGGTATTCAACTTGGCCTTCTTCATCTAACCATTCATTAATTAAACCAACCACTGGATGTGGGGTTTCAGGGTTAAATTCGGTGCTATGAGCGTCAGTAAGACCAGCAACATTGCGGGCATAATCAATAAGCGCCACTTGCATACCTAAACAAATACCTAAATAAGGCACTTTGTTTTCACGGGCATATTTCGCCGCTAAAATTTTTCCTTCAACGCCACGAATACCAAAACCACCTGGCACTAATATCGCATCAACGGTTCCTAAAACATCAGTTCCTTTGCTCTCAAGATCTTGTGAGTCAATGTATTTAATGTTTACCGTTACTTGGTTTTTCAAGCCGGCATGTTTTAATGCTTCGTTAACAGATTTATACGCGTCTGGTAATTCGATATATTTACCTACCATGCCTATGGTAACTTCACCAAAAGGGTTAGCTTCTTGATAGAGTACTTTTTCCCATTCACTTAAATCGGCTGCAGGTACATCAAGACCAAAACGTTTAACCACTAATTCATCTATACCTTGGGCTTTAAGTAACGCCGGAATCTTATAAATGCTATCAACGTCACGCATTGATAAAACCGCTTTTTCAGCAACATTGGTAAACAAAGATATTTTTGCTCGCTCATTAGCAGGCACAGTGCGTTCACTTCGACACACTAAAATATCAGGGACGATACCGATTGAGCGTAGCTCTTTCACTGAATGTTGAGTTGGTTTTGTTTTAATTTCGCCGGCTGTTTTAATATAAGGCACTAACGTTAGATGCATATACATCGCACGTTCACGTCCTAATTCGGTACCTAACTGGCGGATAGCTTCTAAGAAAGGTTGTGATTCAATATCACCAACCGTGCCGCCAATCTCAACCATAGCAACGTCATAACCTTCAGCACCCTCAATAACGCGACGCTTAATGTCGTTAGTAATATGAGGAATAACTTGAATAGTGGCACCTAAAAACTCACCTTTGCGCTCACGTGCAAGAATATCTTGATATATTCTGCCGGTGGTGAAGTTATTAAGCTTGGTCATTTTGGTACGAATAAATCGTTCATAATGCCCTAAATCCAAATCAGTTTCCGCACCGTCTTCGGTAACAAACACTTCACCATGTTGAATAGGACTCATCGTACCCGGGTCAACATTAATATAAGGGTCAAGTTTTAACATTGTGACTTTTAAGCCGCGTGCTTCAAGAATTGCAGCAAGAGAAGCCGCGGCAATACCTTTACCAAGAGACGATACAACGCCGCCGGTTACAAAAATATATCTAGTTGTCATGTGATACCAAAAGTCAGAGTGAGCAGGAATTTTGTGTGTTTTACTTAAGTTGTTTTGCTGGCTTATTACACGAATTAATGAGCGAATAATGAGGTAAGTTTAGTCATGATTTTGAAAAACGCACCAACCTAGCAGGACGGGAAAACATTATACTTAAAACTAGCTACCACGACAATATGATCTACCGATCAATTTCTGTTATTTTGACAAAAATATTTAATCACTGTGTTTATTTTATCGATAAAAAGCTAACATATTGTTTTAATTCACCCTAGGCATTGGATACCCTTTATGACTTCATCTCGTTTAACCGCCGTACTTTGTGCTATCGATAAAATAAATAGTGAAGATCCCAATCAAACACTTGTTAATGGGCATCCTCAAGCCAATGAATTACTTTATGGTCAATACATGACCTCTTGTCTTGAGCAGTATTTTCCTCAGTCAAATGAATTATTACAAATAGCTGTGCGGGCACAGCATATTAAACGCTGGGACTTAAAGCGTACCGAATTTGATGAAGGCAAAGCTGGCTATTATCAGTGGCGGATTTCCCAAGGAAAGTTCCACGCTGAGCTCACTAAGTCATTAATGTTAGAAAATGATTATTCTGCGCATGAGGCTGAATTGACCGCTTGTATTTTAAGAAAAGAACAGCTCAAAACAAATGCCAACACGCAAACGTTAGAGGATGTCGCTTGCTTAGTCTTTTTACAATATTACTTTGACGCTTTTGCCGCTAAATATACCGAAGCAGACAACGAAGCTAAAATCATAAGGATAGTAAAGAAAACTTGGGGAAAAATGTCAGCGCGTGGCCACGAAATAGCACTTTCATTAACACTACCTAACCATTTAGCGACCTTAGTGGGTAAAGCACTCGCTGATTAATAATTAACAGTTAAGTTTGCTGTTCCTCTGCTGAAAGAGGTAAACGCCATAGAAAAATAAAGGGCCCTGCAACTAAAACGATGACCAACACTCGCAGTAGGTTATTGTCTAATTGATAGCAAGAACCCATGGTGGCTAAGATAATAGTACTTAAAGCGATTGTTTTAGCCCTTTTAGGAATACTGCCTGATGTTTGCCAATGGTAAATCAAGGGGCCAAAAACTTTATGTCTAAGTAATATTTTATTCATACGTGGCGAAGACTTAGCAAAACAACTCGCCGCAACTAACAGAAAAGGTGTGGTAGGAAGAATCGGCAATACCACACCCAGTAGAGCAAGACCTACAAAGAACAAACCAGTAAGTTTTAAGAGCTTCTGTGCTAGCAGTTCGTTCATTCTATTTGCCAATCATTATAGATAAAGTCAACTGAGGATAATAACTGCTGTAGCTCTCCTGACAAACGCATTTCATTAACAATTACACTAAGTGCTTTATTAAGACTTTGTCCTTTCTCTGTCTTAGGAAAAACCGTTTTAACTTCAAACTTTTTATAAAGTTGACGTTTAACAGCAGCTAACAACGGCAAATTTTCACGTAAAAGAGGATCGGTGGAAGAATCAGCAAAAATATAACCGTCGGTCATTTTATGCTGCACTTTCTTTAAACTACAAAGGATACAACTAGAACCCATCTTTAATTCACTAAAAAAAGGCAGGTGAGCAGCATCAGTTTCAATCTTATAATTTACCAGTTTAGTGAGATCAACAAACCTATCTTTATGGGTATAAAGTACAAAGTTGACATGAAAAATAGTTTCGTCTGAATAAATAAAGTTATCTTGAGGCGAATTCTCAGCTTTGGGCTTAATAAAGGGTAAATGAAAATCAACTTGATTAGTAATAACATAATAGATAGAACGCGAAAAAGGCACTATCTGAATTTCTATATTTTGGTCTAGTTTCTTGGCAAGCACTTTAACAAAATCGACCAAAACTCCTTCATCTTTACTTACCGCATGAACTGGCATTTGAGGAATACTGACACGTAATATATCTGTCGCAATACTGGTATTACAGTAAAACAACACACTTAAAAGGCAAATAAACTTAATAAACACACGATTGGAAATCACTAATAACTATCCTTAACTGCTATGAATTAAGCATAATATATTTTATCTAATAAAAAAATATTTTTTAAGCACTTTAAATTTCACTGATTTATAACAAGGTTATCTTTGCTCAACAGCGAGGTATTATCGATAACACTCCTAACGATGAGGGGGGTTATCGATGGTTTTTGTCACGCAACGAGACCTAGTATAATTATTGATAGGTCTCGCTATAAAACAGCAACCGCTATTATCGCTCGGTATTCCAACTAAATAAGTAAGAGCCTAACGCTAAAAAAATAGTACTCATAATCAAAAGTGCGCTCAGGTGATAACTGATATCAGCTAGGGTTGCACCTTCGGTGATCACTTTTCTCGCTCCAGCCACTAAATGAGTTAAAGGTAAAAAGTCAGCAAAAACTTTTACCGCATTGGGTGCACCTTCTAAACTAAACCAAACACCTGATAACAACATCATTGGCCATGAGGTCAAATTAAGTAAACCGCCAATAAGCTCTTCACTCTTACTTCTGCTCGCGACCAGCAAACCTAAAGATATTAAGCTAATAGCACCTAAAACTGCGATGATAAATAGATCAAAATAGCTGCCCAGCATGTAAAAATCAAAAAAGAAATTACAGCCAATATAAACAACACTCGACATAAACATCACAATAAAGATACGTGACACTAATTGTGCTGATACAAATTCAAACGCTGAAAGCGGTGTCGCTTTTAAACGTTTTAATACCGCATTTTTCCGATAACGTACTATCACGTAGCCAACACCAAATAGGCAACTAAACATCATGTTCATTCCAAGGATCCCAGGCAGAACCCAGTCGACATAACGAATTTTCTTCCCATAGGTTTCTAAGCGTTGAAAGTTATTGTGTTGTCCTAAAAAGATTTTTTCAACCAGGTAACTGTTTGGCGAACCTTGGTTAACCCAATAGCTTTTTTGGCTAAAGTCGACTAAAAAATCAATAGCATGCTGTTCTAATTTTACGGTTGCTAACGCCTTATCTTGATAATCGATAAAGTCAACGTAACGTGTTTCCATAAAACTCGATTGAACGGTTTTACTGTCGATAACCCCCACTTTATAAACGGCTTTTCCGTCACCAGAAAAAACAAAAGATAAACCCGCTAACATGAGAATAGGGAAAAATAAATTCCACCCTAACGATGAACGATCGCGAAAAAATTCAATATTACGGGCTTTGACTACCGCAAAAAAACGTTTGAAATTCATATATTTTACTCTCTCAACGAATGGCCGGTTAATTTTAGAAAAAGGTCATCAAGATTTGGAGACTTTACTTGTAAACCTTCTAATGGAATTTTCTCAGCAATTAACAAGCTAATAGTTTCTTCCACATGTTGCGTCGTTATTTCGACCCGCTCGTGTTCGATAGTCCACTGATGTTTTTCAATTAATGGCTGCGGTACTTGCTCTTGAGGTAAATAAATAAAAACCTCTTGAAAATGCTTGGCAAGTAATCGATTAGGTGTGCCACTTTCAATAATTTTACCATTGTCCATAATAACTACTTCATCACAAAGTTGTTCCGCTTCGTCCATGTAATGAGTGGTTAAAATAACCGTCTTATTTTGGGCTTTAATATTTTTTATTAATTGCCAAAAATTACGTCTCGCCTGTGGATCAAGCCCAGTGGTGGGTTCATCAAGAAAAATAATATCGGGGTCATTAATTAACGCCAGTGCTAATAATAACCGTTGGCGCTGTCCACCCGACAACAAACGATTATCTCTCTCTAAAAAATCTTTTAAGCCACAGAGCTCAATTAATTGCTGATGAGGTACGGTGTTGTCATAAAATGCAGTGAATAAATTTAAGGTCTCTTGTACCGTTAAAAAATCTTGCAAAGCAGTACTTTGAAATTGAATGCCAATTTGATGACTTATATCCTTACCTATGCTTTTTCCTGAGTAAAGCACTTCACCACTGGTCGCTGGAATTATCCCTTCCATTATTTCAATGGTCGTCGTTTTTCCTGCACCATTTGGTCCTAACAGACCAAAACAGTGTCCTTTAGTAATGGTGAAACTAATATCATCAACCGCTTGCACGCCTTTATAACTTTTAACTAAATGATTAACTTCAATAACATCGTTTTTTGTTTGACCAACCCGTTGCTGACTCTGTGTCATAACTTTCCTAATAATACCTAATGCTTGCTCATTATTGTAATGGGATCTGTGTAAAGATCACATCACTAAAAACAATAAAATACCGCCACAATGCAAATGATAATAATTATCATTTGCATTGTGGCAACTATTACATTAAATTAAATCTAACGTTATCGACAAAGCAAAGGAGTTTCATCATGGGTGCGCAACAATATTCTATCAATAGAAAAAATATTCAAGACAATTATCACCACATACACACTGAAAAGGCAAAAGTTGAATTACCCATCATATTATTAGAAAAGTTAATCTTGTCTGGCGCTTTGCCCGGTAATGAGTGCAGGTGCTTAGATGATGCTGCGCGTAAAACATTGTGGCAATCACTCTTACTAAGCAGCTTACAGGGAGAGCAATCAAGATGCCGTTAACTTATTCCGCGGGTTCTCACAAAGATAGTATTCATTGCGCTATTGCATATTCAAGTGAGCTTTATCAAATAGAAGATTGGTTGAGCGTATTAACCAAAACTTATGCGCAGCATCCCAGTAATGAATTAGCAAAGGTGATCAGCTATTATTTAACTCGCCTTATCAAACATGACGACTTCACCGCTTTCGCCAGTCAGCCTTGCCATTATTTTACTATGCTTAAATTTTGGCAACAACAGATTGAATAGCTATTGCGCTTGAGCCTGCGCAATGTAGTCAATTAATGCCTGATTTAGCATTTTTTTACCGGTTAACTGATGATTCTTACATACTTCATCAACGGGCTTTTTCTGTAAAATACGCTCGATTAACACGAGTATACTTGCTTGATAATTTTCTTTACAGTGTAAAAGACACCAATAATGTAACGCTTTTACGCAATGACTAAACTGGCGTTTTTGTTGAATAAAATCGCTAATGCTGCTCAGCTGATGGGCGCTTAACTGCGGTAAACTTTTATCAGGGCAATGATGTAATATTTGCCACACTAACTTAGGCGATAAACCTTTGTATTCATCGGTGAGTAAATAATCGAATGAACTATAAAATTCACTGGCAATTTTTCGTTCAAAAAATTGCCCCCGGTCGCTCATTGCAGAAACCACCAGCGCGGAATGCTCACCACTGGCTTGGTCTTTAGTAAAACCTATTCGAGCAATTTGATAATCAGCATCTTGCCAAAACTTAAGTAACTGCGCATTGGCACCAAAACTCGCGCCAATAAAATCAACTTGCTGCTTTTTTGCAAAATTTTCTAGCGCTTTAACAAAACAACGGCCAAAACCATACCCTTGATATTGTGGATGAATAGCTATGCGTAAAACCCGCAAATATTGATAACTAAAACTTTCACTAAAACCACAATGAGTTAATAAAGATTGGGGAATAAACTGATTTTTTAGTCGACGTTGATTTGTTGCTATCGCTTGAATATCGGCTGTTTTATTACACCCTTCTTCAAGAAGTAAGGCAACACCGACAATATCATCACCTAATTTGGCGACAAATAATTGTAGCGCTTTATTATCAAGTAATAGCGTAATATCGTTCGGTGACGTTTGGTAATGAGCGGTGACCAGCACAGCAAAAACTTGCTTTAATAAGGCCGTGTCTTCAATCAACGACGTTGATGACACTTGGCTAAAAGATAACGATTCTTTAGCCAACTGCACTGTTGATGATTGGCTTAAGGTTGCTTTATTCAAAGAAATTTCGGTTACAGGCTGAGTTAGTAACGGCAATTCTGTTAACTTGGCGTTGAGTAAACAACTTTCAAAAACAAAGACTTCTAACGGATCGTCTTGACGCCAGCGAATAGGCTGATGCATATGAAAGCTTCGCCACTGCGGCACTTGCTTTGTTAACGCTTGTTGAAACTTTACCGTAAAGCCGCGCCCTGCTCCTTCATAACCATGAACCGTACTTGAAAAAACAACACGAGAAAAAAGAGCCGTTAAACTTGTTAATAAAGGCACCGGAATGGCAGCTGCCTCGTCAACCAGTAATAGCGAAATATTCAATGGATCATCGCGGCGAATAAGTTGATCGACCGCAACAAAAGTTATCGAACCCAAGGGGTGAACCAAAGCGGTTTTGCTGGTATTAGCATAGTCAAATTTTTCGCCAAGTGCCGCTAATGAACAAGCAAGTTGGCGGTAAAAAACCGATAAAGAACGAACATGGGGTGCGGTAATAACTATATTAATTTTTTCATGGCCCATAGCGGTGTTATTTGCAATGAGCTCAACACAAGCAATAGCAAGCGCTGATGATTTTCCACGACCACGATCAGCGGTTAACACTAATGGGCGGTTTCGATGACCTCGGCTGACCTTAATAATATGTTCAACAGCTATTTGTTGTTCTTTGGTTTTACATTGATATAAAAAATCACTAGAGACGGTCGATATTACTGGTGCTATACCATCTAACAACGGAAACGTTTGCTCGTCACTTTGTGTAATCGTAATTAAGGCTTTATTGTCGAGTAGTTGTCGATAAAAATACTTAAGTGAAGCTTTCTTTGTTTGCTCAATCGCTTGTATTAATGGTTTTTCAAGCCATAAACACATAACACCGCCAGCGACTAGCGTGCCAGAGAGCGCCGCAAAAGCATCCAAATTGATACTATTAAGCGCAGAACAGTCGCTATTTTCAACACCTGAAAATAATATTCGACTATGCTCACTACCGAGTTGCTGAGCAAAGTGTTTGTTGTTGATCGTAGCAGAAATTTCGGGGTGGTGACTAAACACCAGCCAAGCGTCTTTACTCTGGTTTTGTTCATTAAGTTGCAGTAACTGTTTGACCCAGCAAGCATCACCGACCAGTAACACCAGTTGTCGCTGAAATTTGGTCAAAGCCTGACATTGCATTTCTTCAAGCCATTCGACGAAATTACGGTTAGACATAAGCAGGCGCTAAATTCAGTAAAACTAAAGTGAAAGCAGTTTATCAATGTGCTCCCGCAATTCAAATAGTTTATTTTTATCTGCGGTTATTTACTAAAAATAATGGCATTAATAGTAGGCGATTAAGCTAATTTATTGAAATTTTCTCAGTTGTTGCCTATCTTGAAATTAATCCTTATTAATAAAAACACTTAACCGTGAGAAAAACACGATAATGGCAGATGAATATAAAGCAAATGACGAGTCTGATAACTACGACAAAGATCTCGCCACCGGTAAAAAAGCAGATAAAAATAGCAAGGTGCGTAAACGTATCGATGATTTGCTTGAAAAAAAACGCCTTCGTGAAGCATTAGACTTCAGTGATGATTGGGAAATATAGTCATCACTGCATTAACTTTTGATTGCATTAAGCCGATAATCTCTTATTGTCAGATAAAACATTCATGCTACTATCTAACGAACCTATTCTCCCTACATCATTTAAATTTACCGTTATGACATTATTTGAAAAATTACGCTGCTTATTAACATTTGGTCAAGGTGTTGCCTTACCACTGCCCGATATTTCTGAACAAACAACACCCATCGAATTGTTTGGCCAATGGTTTGATGACGCAAAAAAATCAGGCATTTTATTACCTGAAGCTATGTCTGTCAGCAGTTGCGATCAAAACGGTCAACCTAGCTCACGTATGGTGTTGTTAAAAGAGTTTAATGACGATGGTTTCGTTTTTTATACTAATTACGCCAGCCGAAAAAGCCAAGATTTAAACGAGAATAATAAGATAGCCTTATTATTTCATTGGAATGTACTGCAACGCCAAGTCAGGATAGAAGGCAGAGTAGAAAAAGTAACGCCTGAACAATCAGAACAGTATTTTCATAGCAGAGACCGCGGTAGCCAAATTGGCGCATGGGCGTCAAAGCAAAGCTCACCACTGGCGAGTAAAGAAGCATTAAAGCAGAGCGAAGCTTATTACACTAAAAAGTTTGCTGGCCAAGAAGTTCCCTTACCTGAATTTTGGGGTGGTTGGCGAATAAAACCTCATTATCTTGAATTTTGGCAAGGTCGAGCTAATCGTTTACATGACCGTATTTGCTTTGAACCAGAGCAAAATCAAGATGACAAAAAGGTACTATGGCATCAATTTAAATTGAATCCTTAATGGCTATATTTAAACATTCAAACAGTATTTATAAGATGTCTATTTCAAACAACATATCAGTGTTATATAAAGTTGTCGGTGTTGCTGTTTTGTGTGCTTTATTTAGCGTTAAATCATTAGCCAACCCTACTAATATTTTAGTTGGGTTGGAGCCATTTCCTCCTTTAGTAAACGAAGACGGCAGTGGTTTTGTTATTGATATGCTTAATGGCCTGCAAGAAAATTCGACACTAACGTTTAATTATCAAATAATGACCTATGCTCGGGCGAAGCTGGAATTAAAAAGTTACCGTATCGACATGGTAGGTTTAACGCCTAAAGATAGTGAAACAGAAAGCTTTTACCAATACGCACAAGAGTTATCTTGGCACTTTGACACTACCGTTGATCTTTATTCAACATCCCCCGCTAACTTTGACATCAAAAATTTGCCCGAAGGGAGCATTGGTACGCTAATTGGTAATGCTGATTTTTTCGCTGAATTAGCGCAAGTTCCCAGAGAAAAGTTTGTTGAAGTAAGCAGTTTAGCGCAATTAATTATGATGATGGCACGCGGGAGACTTAAAGTGATACTTTTCGAGCGGGTTGCTATGATGTCAACGATTAAAGAATTACAAGACGACCTCTCCACCAAAGTTCCAACAGAATTCAACTCCCCAGAAAGCCCACAAAAAATTTATTATCAAAAGTTTAAAGTTATTGCAGCAAGTCTTGCTGTTGCAAACGATGCAGTAGGAGCAAAGCTAAAAAAACAATTAGATGCCTTGCTGTCTGACGATACCGCTCACTACTTTAAAAAAATAGCTCCTTACGCCCAATTGCCTGATAACGGTATAATTGAGTAAAAGATAGCTAAGCTAGCAAAGATGTCATTTGTTGTCGTACCTGGGCATTAGCGCAGCTAAAATGAAAAAAAACGGGAAGCAAAGCTTCCCGTTTTTGTTAGTTAACGCGTTAAGCGTACCGCAATTCCTATCCCACTAATGCCAGTAAGATACCTGCCGCAACCGCTGAACCAAGCACACCAGCAACGTTAGGCCCCATCGCATGCATTAATAAGAAGTTGTGTGGATTAGCTTCCAGACCCACTTTATTAGCAACACGTGCCGCCATAGGTACTGCTGAAACACCGGCAGCGCCAATGAGAGGATTAATAGGTGTTGATGAAAGTTTATTCATTAACTTAGCCATTAATACCCCAGAAGCAGTACCAATTGAGAATGCCACGGCACCTAAACCTAAAATACCTAAGGTTTCTATATTCAAAAAGGCTTCGGCACTTAATTTAGAGCCAACCCCTAAACCTAAGAATATGGTGGTGATATTAATTAACTCGTTCTGCGCTGTTGAGCTTAATCGTTCAACCACACCACATTCACGCATCAAATTACCCAAACAGAACATGCCAACTAAAGGTGTTGCTGATGGCAAAAAGAAAATAGTCATCATGAGAACACCTAACGGGAATACTATTTTTTCAATTTTTGTTACTGGGCGTAATTGCTCCATTTCAATTTTACGTTCAGCATCAGTGGTTAATGCGCGCATAATAGGTGGCTGAATAATTGGCACTAAAGCCATGTAAGAATAAGCAGCAACAGCAATAGCACCTAATAATTCTGGCGCTAGTTTTGATGCTAAAAATATCGCTGTCGGACCATCTGCACCACCAATAATAGCAATAGCTGATGCATCTTTAAGCGTAAATTCAATACCCGGTATTGCGTTTAAAGCAATAGCACCAAATAAGGTGGCAAAGATACCGAATTGGGCAGCAGCACCAAGCAATAAGGTTTTAGGGTTAGCGATTAATGCGCCAAAGTCGGTCATTGCACCCACCCCCATAAAGATAATCAACGGGAATATCCCCGTATCAATACCCGCATAGTAGATGAAATGTAATAAACCACCAACTTCTGAAAATCCAGCTAATGGTATATTGGTTAATATCGCACCAAAGCCCATAGGTAATAACAATAACGGTTCAAAGTTACGTGCTATTGCAAGATAAAGTAGCAAACAGCCAACTATCATCATGATCACCTGACCTGACTCGAAGTTAGCTAAGCCAGTAGACAACCAAAGTTTATTTAACGAATCCATTATTATCTATCCTAAACTCAATAAAGCTTGACCAACAGTTACAGAATCGCCTTCTTTAATATCCACTGAAGTGACGGTACCTGAGTTAACTGCACGAATTTCAGTTTCCATTTTCATTGCTTCCATAATGATAACAACTTCACCGGCTGCAACTTCATCACCTTCATTAACTAACACTTTAAATATATTGCCAGCAAGTGGTGCATTTAACGCTTCAGAAGTTGATGAGGACGGTTTTGATGACTGACTGCTACTAGGCTGAGTAATTTGGCTAATATCCCCTCCAGGGCCTACAACGACGTCAAACACCTGACCATCAACACTAACGGCATAACTTTCTGGCGCAGTTGAACTTTTAGCGGGTGCAGAGGCTGCTACCGCATCTTCAATCGTAGGCACAGGTTCAAATGCATCCGGGTTATTTCTATTTTCTAGAAATTTCAGTCCTATTTGCGGGAACAATGCATACGTTAAAACGTCATCAATCACTTCATCGGCTAAATCAATCTGTTTCTCTTTAGCAAGTTCTTCTAATTCTGCAGTAAGATTATCAAGTTCAGGTTTAATTAAATCAGCAGGACGACAAGTTATCGCTTCAGCGCCATCTAAAACACGCGCTTGCAATTCGGCATTAACTTTATCGGCAGTTGCGCCATATTCACCCTTTAAAACACCGGCTGTTTCTTTAGTGATTGACTTATAACGCTCACCCGTCAATACATTTAATACCGCTTGCGTACCAACAATTTGCGAGGTTGGTGTCACTAATGGGATATAACCTAAATCTTTTCTTACTTTTGGAATTTCAATTAATACTTCATCAAGCTTGTCTGCAGCGCCTTGTTCTCTTAACTGCATTTCCATATTTGTTAACATGCCGCCAGGAACTTGTGCAAGTAAAATACGCGCATCGATACCTTTTAAGCTACCTTCAAATTTGGCATACTTTTTACGAACTTCACGAAAGTAAGTGGCAACTTCAGCAAGCTTAACCATGTCTAAACCGGTATCTCGTTTGGTACCTTCAACTATCGAAACAATCGTTTCTGTCGGTGAATGACCATAAGTCATACTCATTGAAGAAATAGACGTATCGATAACATCTACATCGGCATCAATAGCCTTCATGTGAGTAGCAATACTTAAACCTGTGGTCGCATGACAATGTAAAGCAATAGGTAAAGAGACCGTTTCTTTTAGACGACCAATCAATTCTTCAGCGTCGTAAGGTTTTAATAGACCAGACATGTCTTTGATACATAAAGAATGCGCGCCCATATCTTCAATCTGCTTAGCCATCGTCAGCCAACCTTCAAGAGTATGCACTGGACTCTCGGTATAGCTTAATGTGCCTTGCGCATGAGCGCCGACTTTTACTGCTGATTTAATCGCTGTTTGTAAATTACGTACATCATTCATTGCATCAAAAATGCGAAACACGTCAATACCGTTAACATGAGCACGTTCAACAAACTTCTCGACCACATCATCAGCATAATGACGGTAACCTAAAATATTCTGACCGCGAAATAACATTTGTTGTTTAGTTTTTGGCATCGCTTTTTTTAATGCGCGCAAACGTTCCCAAGGATCTTCACCTAAATAGCGAATACAAGAGTCAAACGTAGCACCACCCCAAGACTCGATTGACCAAAAACCAATTTCATCAAGTTTTGGCGCAATGGGTAACATATCCTCAAGGCGTAAACGAGTGGCGAGCAATGATTGATGACCATCTCTTAAAACAACTTCAGTGATACCTAATGGCTTTGTCATGAGTTTATTCCTATTTAGTTTTATGGTTGCTTAAGGGTTGATTATGTTGTTTTCGGTATTGCGATACAGCAGAAGTAATTGCTGCCACCACTTTAGGTGAAACACCATCAACATTTTGTTTTGTTTTTTGATTTGAGCGGGTAGATCTTGTTTGGATAACGGCATCTGGAAATTTGATGGCGAGGCGTTTTAAAACGACATTAATAAAAACAATCATTAATCCCAAAAAGATAAAAACGAAGACCATGCCAGCAAACATTAACGTGCCTGCTTCTACAAATAATTGGTTTAGGTGTTCCATGAAAAGTCTCATTCAAACAAAAAGTTTTATTAGAATAATCACTCCAATGCCTAAAAAGCAAACTAATTATTGCAGTTTCATAAAAATAATTTCGTGTCAATCTAGATTAGAGTAAATATTCAGTATTTTTAGCGTTTTATTAAGAAAAAACTGTATATTTACCATATTGTATACAATATAGTATTCTTATATTGCTGAGCTAGCGAGATAAAAACCAGTATAATATACAATATACATATAGCTTTCGTTTATTCTAAATATGTGCATAAATATATAAAGGGGGTTTAATTAACAAATAATCAACTGCTTTAGCATGTGTATTGAATAGCTATTTTGAACAAAGTAAACATAAGAGACCCCAGCCAAAAACCCTGAATGCCACCCATAACCCTGAACACATATCCGTCATCCTGAACTTGTTTCAGGACCTGTACTTAGAACCAAAAAAACAGATACTGAAATAAATTCAGCATGACGACAAGAGTGTTAAGCGAGCACTGTTACCCTTAACAACCACCGTAGTCCTAAACACAACACCATCATATTGAACACGACACCGTCATCCTGAACTCGTTTCAGGATCTGTACTTAGAACCAAAAACACAGATACTGAAATGAATTCAGCATGACGACAAGAGCGTAAAGCGAACACAGTTATCCTAAACACAAAGCCGTCATATTGCACACGACACCGTCATCCTGAACTTGTTTCAGGATCTGTACTTAGAACCAAAAAAACAGATACTGAAATGAATTCAGCATGACGACAAGAGTGTTAAGCGAACACCGTCATCTTGCTCACAAAGCCTTGCCCTGAACACAACACCTTCATCCTGAACACATCTCCGTCATCCTGAACTTGTTTCAGGATCTGTACTTAGAACCAAAAACACAGATACTGAAATAAATTCAGCATGACGACAAGAGTGTTAAGCGAGCACTGTCATCCTGAATAATCTCCGTCATTCTGAACACAACACCGTCATATTGAACACATCTCCGTCATCCTGAACTTGTTTCAGGATCTGTACTTAGAACAAAAAGCAGATACTGAAACAAGTTCAGCATGACGACAAGAGCGTAAAGCAAGCACCGTCATCTTGCTCACAAAGCCTTACCCTGAACACAACTCCGTCATCCTGAACTTGTTTCAGGATCTGTACTTAGAACAAAAAGCAGATACTGAAATGAATTCAGCATGACGACAAGAGAAATCAATTCAGCATGATTAAAATTGTGCTAATAATTATAATTCGGTCTATTTTTCATCGTAAGTTTAGTTGTTTTCTTGTCTAACGCCAAAAATAAAACCTTTATAATTCATTCAATTTTTTAGCAAGTTTGGTCGCTTGTTTACAAACTAAACTATAAATAGAAAGTTGCGGGTTAGTACCAATAGATGTAGGAAAAACAGAACCATCAAATACCCATAAATTATCTAAATAATGGTACTTACAATCACTATCAACTAAGCATAGTGCTTTGTTTTCACCCATCGCTAAGCCTCCCATAACGTGAGCGCTACCAATTAAGTTGTTACTGACTTTATGCTCAAGTTCATTAAAACCGGCTTTAAAAGACTCAAAGCTTTCAAACCATTGTCCGTGTTGATGTGCGGGGCGAACTCTTTTAGCACCAGCAGCAAACTGTACTTCAGCCATAGATAAATAAGCGCGTTTAACCCCATCAAATAAATAATCATTCATCGGATAATCAACAATCGGGCTACCGTCATCAGAAAGCGTTATTTCAGCGCCTTCACTATCAGCGTCAAAGCCATCACGTAATAAGGCTAACATTGCATGGGTATTATTCAGCTTTGCCATATCCTCAACATGCTTAGTGCCGTGGCCCATTAACATAATTGATGACATAGCCGGGTGTAATGGCGGTACCTCTAACTTATAACTTAACGGCCCAGTAGCACCATTTTGCCATTGATAATGATCACTATAAATAGTTTGTGGCGCACCATAAAAGGGCGATATTTCTTTATCAAATTGAGCAAAGGAGAAAACAGTTGGATGCAAAAAGGTTCTTTTACCAATACGATTATTCGGATCTGGCGCTTTAGAGCGTAACATCAGTGCTGGGCCGTTAATCGCACCAGCTGCTAAAATAATATAAGGTGCTTTGGCGATGATTTTCTTCGCTGTCTTTTTCTTATTATCATCGAGCGCAAAACATTCTACGGCTGTTATTTTATTATTCTCAATAATTAACCGTTCGACACGAGCTTGATAAAGTAATGTGGCGCCATGTTCAAGCGCATCTGGAATAGTGGTAACTAGCATCGATTGTTTTGCGTTGGTCGGACACCCCATACCGCAGTAACCTAGGTTCCAGCAGCCTTTGACATTGCGCGGAATAACTTTCCATGGAATATTGAGTTGCTCACAACCCTCTTTTAGCACCGCATTATTTTCATTCGCTCCACCTTGCCATGGCGTGACATTTAGGCGCTTTTCCATTTGTTCAAACCAAGGGACCATATCGCTGCTGCTACAGCCTTTTACCTGAAATGTTTTTTGCCAATAATCTAGCGTTGGTGACGGTGTTCTAAAGCTTGAGGTCCAGTTGATTACGGTAGTTCCGCCAACACAGCGCCCTTGCAAGATACCAATGCCACCATCTTTTGTGGCTCGCCCAGCATTTTCTTGATACAAATCGGCATAGGCAGTTCGTTCATCCATTTTAAAGTCACGGGTCGACTTTAATGGCCCTTCTTCTATCATCAACACCTTTAGCCCTGCCTGCGCCAGTATTTCAGCACTTGTGCCTCCACCAGCCCCAGTGCCAATAATAATGACATCGGCACTAATAATATTGGTATCTAGCTGATTAGCATTGACCGTTTGCTTAGTGATCGCTTTATTTGCTGAGTACGGATCGCTAATACCACGAATTTCAGAGACTATTTTCACGTTTTATTCCTGCGATGGATATATTTTGGGAGGGCCTGGGTATCCCGCTTGTAAATAATTTTCTGACTGAGCATACCAACTCATAATAATCAGCTTACCTAAAGAAGCGTAGCCAGTACGTTTTAATGAAAATAGGCTATTTTTCCAACCTTGTAGAAAGCTTTCAATTTCTTTCGCTGGGGTTGCGTTCCAATCACTGGTCGGTGCACCAACAAGATAACGAAATGTCGTCGATGACATTAAATCAAACAGCTGCCGTAATTGCTTTTGGGAGTGTTCACCTAAAGTAATTATTTGTTGGTCAACAGCCATTAATAAGCGCACTCCAGCGTCTTCAGCTAATACACCAGGATAGTTACTCTTTAACATAACAGGGGCAAGCGCTAATAAAAAATCAGCATCAGATGCTTGAAGAAAATCAAATTTTTGTAGGTTTTTTGTACTTGGGTTGGCTAGTGCTATAGCAGACAAGCTACTGCCAACCAACAAGATGGCACTGCCAAGCAGACTAACTTTAAAGAATTCTCTACGACTTGTATTCACACAGCCACCAAAATTATAAAAGATAATACCAACTGGTATTACCTGTTAATTAATCATCAAAAGATAAAGGATAATAGCGACAAAGTCTAGTGGCTTAAATTGAGTGCTGTTTTTGATGTGTTTATGTTAGCGTGACTTTCTGCCCGATCATCACGGTCTCATTCACTTGGACAACTTGCCTGTCAGTATTAGCTGCCTCTAAACAAACAAATTCTTTTTCAGCGCCAACATGAAGATCTTTCATTCGCTGAGCAACCTCAACGCCGGGATTCCATAAAACCCACTGCTGACAATTTGTTGACGATACATTAAGCGTTCTTTGCCATTGTTTATCTTCGATTAAGCATTGTTGGTTAGTGTAATAAATACGATCAACTTCACCCAGACAATTTTCTAAAGCAGCAAGCTGCTGTTCTTTACCCGTAACTTTGTCATCAAAGGGAAACTCAGCTAACGGTGCTACCGTAATATTTTCTGGTGCACTAACGGCGAAGTAACTGTGTAATGCCGCTGAATATTCAAACGCCTTGGATGATAAGTTACTAATAAATAATTTTTGTTCAAATTGATCAGAAAAAATTAACTGCTGCTTCAATTGGTATTGATGAGGCCATAATGGGTGCTCATTTTCTCCAGACAAAGATAAAGTTACCGTAACCCTGTCTTTAGCAACGATCACATCATCAAGTTGCCAATTTCGTTGACGAGCAAAACCATGATTACCCGCTTTTTCACCGCTAGGTGCTTGATATGGACCAAACCATGGCCAACATAAAGGGATCCCACCTCTAATAGGCGTTCCCTGTTCAAAAATAACGTCATCACTTAGCCAAAACACTGGTTTTTGGTTAGCGGGTTGCCAAGCGAGAACATGACCACCATATAAACTTATTTTTGCTGTACAAGTATTATGGATAATTTCTAGTGCATTTATCTGATCGGTAAGCGAAACTTGCTTAATTTGACCAAATTCATTTTCAGCAATAATTGATGACATACAACCTCAAGCGGTATTTAGAAAGTAATAAATAAATCATTATAACGATAATATAAATAACCGTCATCTTGAATACTACTTCGTCATCCTGAACACTACTTCGTCATCCTAATACCAACACCGTCATCCTGAACTTGTTTCAGGATCTGTACTTGTAACAACAAAGACCAGATACTGAAATAAATTCAGCATCACGACAAGAGAAATAAACTCAGCATCACGGCAAAAGTGCTAAACAACAAAGCGCAAAAAAAAGGCATTAAACGAATTATCGTTTAATGCCTTTCGCTATCTAATAGCAAACTGCCAAAAAGGGTTACTTCGTGTAACCTCTTGGCATATCGCTCTCAGTGGTATAGCGTTTACGCAGTTTGTCTTGACGACTCTGCGTTGAGGTCTCTTTGCCGTTAATCCACATTTTATCTACTTTCGTACTAAGCTCGAAAGGGTCAGCACTCCATAAAACCAAGTCGGCTTTTTTACCAACGGCAATACGACCCGCATTAATATTAAAAGCATCGGCAACATTGGCAGTAACAGCGGCAAGTGCTTGGTCTTTAGTTAAACCATTAGCAATTGCATTACCCGCTTCAAAACGCAGCTGATACAAATTATGTGCGTCGCTTATCGCTAAAGCAACATTGATACCTGCTTGGGTTAATTTCGCCGTATTGTCTAGTGAAGAATGTAGCGAATCAAAACTACTCGGTAAGTTATCTAAAGCACCAAATATAACAGGGACTTTTGCTGCAGCTAATTGCTCGGTAATTAATATCGCATCAGCACCGCCAGCAATCACTAAATCAAGATTAAATTCAGCTTTTAGTTTTAGTAATTCGAGTAAGTCTGTGGCGCGGTCGGCATAAGCTACAAGCGGTTTATCACCGGCTAATAAGGCGTTGATAATTTTTTCATCACGCTTTAATTCTTTTGGTTCTTTTTGCTTCTCGTCAGCCTTTTTATCTTTTTTCGCTGTTTTAGCGTCTTCAGCAGCCTTGGTTAAGGCCTTTTGGGCATCTTCAAGCGTGTAACGCAGTTTTTGTAGGTTTAGAGCGCGTGAACCACTGCTTTTAGCACCAAGATCTATGATGACGGCATTTTCTTTAATGTAAACACTGTCAAACTCGCCTGAGAGGTCTGTTACAAAGGTTTGCCCTTTGAACATACTATCACCACCGCTAGGCACTGAAACGTTACTGGTGATACCACCTTTGCGTGTATAAGGCACAACCGTCGAGCGTGGGTTAAAAGCGATTGATGCATCAAAAGTGATGTCCGCTTTTTTATCACTAGCATCACGCGTTCGTGATACTGCACTCACTTCAACCAAACCTAATGTATTCATTGAACCAATTAAACCCGGTGTCAGTATTTTCCCCATCGCATCGAAGGTTACATCAGCAACAATTTTTTCAGGGTTAATCGCAACAATTTTTCCGTCATCAATAACAACCGTGGCATTTGTTAAAACGCCCTGTTCAGTAACCGTATGAATAGTGGCATTGGTTATTGCTAAACTTTCTGCGTTAGCATGGCTTATTGCCGCTAAAGCAAGTGCAACTAACGAGGCTTTAAATAACTTAATTTTTTTCATGATTACTGCCCTCCCTTTTTAGGTAAAGCCGGAACTTCAGCTTGCCCTAACATAAAGTCACTTGTTGCTTGGTATTTATCATCAAAACGGTCATACACTTTTGCACCATCAACAAATACTTGTTCAGCTTGTGCATAAACGCTGAAAGGACTTTGATTCCAAAGCACTACATCCGCATTTTTACCCGCTTCTAAACTACCCGTTTTATCATCAATTCCTAAAGATTTAGCTGCATTTAAGGTGATCCAACGAATCGCTTCTGCTGGTTTCAAGGCAAAACCATTTTCGTTAGCACGGTACATTACTTTACCTGCTTCTTGGTTTAAACGCTGAATAGTACTGTTTGAGTCTGAGTGAACAATCGCACAAGAGTTTTTCACTGCGTTAACAACCGCAACGTTTTCGTGGATCATGTCGTAAGCTTCCATTTTGAAACCCCACCAATCAGGCCACATGGCTGCACAGTTTCCATTTTCAGCTAATAAGTCAGCAATTTTGTAACCTTCAATCGCATGATGAAAAGTCCCTGACTGGTAATTAAACTCTTTACCCAGATCAATCATCATCGCCATTTCTTCAGCTTTGTAACAATGATTGTGAATTAAAATTTCACCGTCAAGCACGCCACGAAGGGTATCAAGCTCTAAATCTCGTGCTGGCGCTAAAGGATTTTTCCCCGCTTCATAGTCACGGTCGTATTTTTCCCAGGCATGTTTATACTCAGTCGCTTCTGCCCAAGCCATGCGGTAACCTGCCATGTTACCCATACGAGTTGAGGGTAATATTTTACGGCTACCGTAAACACGCTTAGGGTTTTCACCACAAGCCATTTTTAAACCATAAGGCGCTTCTGGAAACTTCATGCCTTGCATCGTATGGCTTGATACATTACGAAGCGTTACACCACGGCCACCAAATAAATTAGCCGAGCCAGGTAAAATTTGCATTGTAGTAACACCGCCAGCACGGGCAGCATTAAAACCAGGATCTTGTGGCCAAATACTATGTTCAGACCAAACTTCAGAAGTATTGGGCGAACTCATTTCATTACCGTCTGAGTGTGACTCAGCCGAAGGGCTTGGATAAACCCCTAAATGCGAATGCACATCGATAACACCAGGCGTAACCCATTTATCTGTTCCATCAATTTCGACAGCACCCGCAGCGGACAAATTTTTGCCCACTTGAGATATTTTTCCATCAGTCATCAACACATCAGCATTATCAAAACGCTCACCATTACCAATTAATACCGTGGTATTTTTGATTAATGTCGTTTGCTTAGGTAGAGGTTGATAAGTACTCGGATAAGGGTTTTTATTAATAGACACTTTTGGGTCTTGCTGCTCAGACTCTAAACAGCCAGATAACGCGAGTGATACGCTAAGCGCCAACAACGTAGGCGCGATGCTTTGCTTGATATGCATTTAATGCTTCCTGTGCGGATTATTATTTTGGGGTTTAATAGTCAACAATAAAATGATTTGAACAATACGGCAAGTGAACCTGAGCCAATTACGTCCAATGGTTATACATTCACGATGAATGGAGAATGAAGCAAGTGAACTACTCGGCACTAAAGTACCGAGCTTCAGCAAACCTAGATTAGGCTGCTTCTTTTTTCTCAGATCCCAAACCAAACTTTGATTGTTCAAAGACTTTCGTTTTAGAAGGTGATTTCTGCTGAGGTTTGGGCAACGCCCTAACTAATATTCCATTAGCCATTAAATCTTTTTCGCCCGTATCTGCCACTGATATAGCCGCAGACAAATCTCTGCATTGCACTGTGCCACAGCTTTCACACGCGAAACTTCTCACACTTAAATCGAATTTATGTTCGTGCTTACATTCACAACAAATGCCCGACGATTTCACAAATCGACCTATTTCATGGTACACAGCACCATTTAACTCAGCCTTGTACTTGGTTAATTCCGTGATCATACCCATCACATTATCGTTAACCATTTGACCATTAAACTGCTGCATTCCTTTCACGTTTAAATCCTCAAACACGATAATATCGCTACTCTTGGCTATCAAACAGCTTGTTTCGTGAGCGAACGCGAGGCGTTGGCGAGAGATTTTTCCGTGAATTTTGTTTAAGCGTGATTTTGTTTTGTGCCAGCGATTAGAGCCTTTTTTTCGACGGCTCAACTGGACTTGAATTTGCTTTAATTTCACTGATGCTTTTTTAAAAGCTTTAGGGTTTTTAACATACAACCCATTAGAGCCAACAACGGTGTGCTGACTGTTTATATCGTACCCGACAAGCGTTGATAGCACTTGCTTTGCGCTCTTACACTCAACTTCTTGTGTGAGTGAGACGTACCATTTTCCGTGCTTAAATAGAACCGTAGCCGTCTTTATTTTACTCACTAATTTTCGATGTAAAACAATCGGTACTTTACCAATTTTAGGGATGCTGATTGAGCCATTTTCAATACGGATACAATTGGAGTTATTGACGCATCGAAAGCTATCATCGTGCAGTTTCTTTTGCTTAAAACTCACCCTAAACGTTGGAAATTGCTGAAGTCGACCTTTGGTAAATGCGTTCTTTAAAGCAGTTTCTAGATCACGGGCTACCTGTTGTGATGCCGCAGAATCAAAGGCTTTAAGCCACGAGAATTCTTCGAACTTTTTCAAGTCGCGAATTAACCCCGCCATTTCATGGTAAAACAAGAACGTTTTATCGTAGCGATAACGACGCATATTTTCAGATAGCAATAAGTTCCACAACCCACGCGCATATGAGCCAAACTCTACAAGTTTAACTTCATGGTCTACTGTTGGTTTGAGCCGATAATTGTATCTTAGCGTCCTTTTCATATACTGTATAGACTACTGTATAAGCAGGAGATCGTCAAGATATTATCGATTCATCTCGGCACTGAAGTACCGAGTATTCTCGACGGTAGCGATAAATAAGCGTATTTCAGATACTAAAAGCACATAGATAATTTGCCTTTTGGATTTTGCTCACTCCCATGCCGTCATGCTGAATTTATTTCAGTATCTGGTTTTTGTAGAGCAAGTACAGATCCTGAAACGAGTTCAGGATGACGGAGATTGTATCAGGATAACGGAGCTCGCTTTACACTCTTGCCGTCATACTGAATTTATTTCAGTATCTGGTCTTTGTGGTTGCAAGTACAGATCCTGAAACGAGTTCAGGATGACGGAGATTGTATCAGGATAACGGAGCTCGCTTTACACTATTGCCGTCATGCTGAATTTATTTCAGTATCTGGTCTTTGTAGAGCAAGTACAGATCCTGAAACGAGTTCCAATGCGGATCGTTTTAGATGAATTATTCGTGAAAGGTGATGATGTTCATTTCTGACTGAGTTATTTGTGAAGGATGACGGTGCTCGTTCAGGATGACAGAACATTTTCTAGGCTCAAGGGTCTCTTCAGAATGATTGTCTTAGAGTTCAAAGTCACCAAAATCAAGATCTGTTGAGGGATCTGGTTTTGCTTTTGATTGGGGATCAAGTAACGAAGGTTGTTGCGTTTCTATCTGGGTTGGAATAACTTTAACTTTCGGTTTGGCATTTTTACGTTTTTTGCGTTGCAAGCAGCGTTTAACCACTTTTTGTTTGTTATCAGACGTTAAGTTTATCCACGTTTGGCGTTCTTCACGCGTACGGTAGCAGCCAAGACAATTGCCTTTTTCATCAGACTGACACACACCCATACAAGGGCTGGGAACATCAAAAAACTCTAATTGCATAAAAACCTTCGGCCAAACTTAAAAAGCCTATACATAATGTATAGGCTTGTATCATATTAGTCTAATTTATCAGTAGCAATATGATAGTCAGGGTCTTCAATCACGTTGATTTCAACTAGGCTACCCGCTTTGGTCAATAACTTTGTACATTCACTGCTTAAATGTCTTAAGTGCATGGTTTTGCCGCGCGACAAATAACGGTCAGCTAAGGTATCAATCGCTTCAATAGCAGAATGGTCAACAACGCGTGAATTTTTAAATTCTACAATAATGTCGCTACTTGCTTCATCCATATCAAACTGCTCTAAAAAGTTTGCAACCGAACCAAAAAATAACGGTCCCTTAACATCATAAACGGTTGAGCCATGCTCGTTAGTAGAGCGATGAACGGTAACGTGTTTTGCATGTTCCCAAGCAAAAACTAGCGCTGAGACAATAACACCAACAACAACAGCAATAGCAAGATCTGAATAAACAGTAACACCTGAGACAAGAATTATCACAAAGGCATCAGCCTTCGGCACTTTGCCTAAAATGCGGAAACTCGACCATTCAAAGGTACCAATAACAACAATAAACATAACGCCGACTAAGGCCGCTAGAGGGATTTGTTCAATTAAACCTGAGGCAAATAAAATAAAGCCAAGTAATGCTAATGCCGCAGTAATACCTGATGCTCGACCTCGACCACCCGAGTTCACATTGATCATTGATTGACCAATCATTGCACAACCACCCATACCGCCAAAGAAACCCGTAACAGTATTTGCTGCACCCTGTGCAATACATTCTTGGTTACCACGGCCACGAGTACCGGTTAACTCATCAATAAGGGTTAACGTTAATAATGATTCAATTAAACCAATCGCTGCTAATACGATAGCGAATGGAAAGATGATTTTTAACATTTCTAAATCAAACGGTACGCTAGGTATGCTAAATGTTGGTAATCCGCCGGCTATAGAGGCAACATCACCCACTAACTTAGTATCTAGATTAAGGCCGAAAACTAAGAATGACACAGCAACTATCGCGACCAATGTCGACGGTACCGCTTTAGTTAACTTAGGGAAAAAATGAATAATTGCCATGGTTAAAAGAATTAACCCTGCCATGGTATAAAGAGGTGCCCCTTGCATCCATTCTAATTCACCCGCGTCATTAGTAAATTTGAATTGACCAAGCTGAGCTAAAAATATAACGATGGCTAAACCATTAACAAAGCCAAGCATAACCGGATGGGGTACTAAGCGGATAAACTTACCCAGTTTAAAAATACCAGCAAGAATTTGCAGCAAGCCTGTTAATACCACCGTAGCGAATAAATACTCAACACCATGAATAGCCACTAGACTCACCATGACAACAGCCATAGCGCCGGTTGCACCAGAAATCATGCCAGGGCGTCCACCGAAAACAGAGGTAATTAAACCCACCATAAAAGCAGCATATAAACCAACAAGAGGGTCGACACCAGCAACAAATGCAAAAGCAACAGCTTCGGGCACTAGCGCTAAGGCGACGGTAAGTCCTGAAAGAACATCGTTCTTCAGGTTAGAAACTTTACTGGCATGTAATTCGAACATTGCACTCTCATTTTATGGATAGTGGGGTGTAACCTGACGACGTCCTAATAATAGGAAAACTTAACAAGAAGCGTTAATTGACTTATTTGAGGGTATATCAAGGTAAAAGCGCGGGAATACTATAGATTTGCCGTGAAAAAGTCAATAACTAGCCACTTTTATGACTAGTTATTGTTCATATTTGAATGCTACTTATTAGTATAACTATTAAAACGTTTGATTAGATTTTGACTTGAAGCTGACAGCATTGACATTTCGCCACCATTGATTGCTGATAAAATACTGTTGCCTAATTGTTTGCCCAGTTCAACACCCCATTGGTCAAAAGAATTTAACTGCCAAATAACACCTTGTACAAAAATTTTATGTTCATAAAGTGCAAGCAAGGCCCCTAAATTTTCGGGTGTCATTTCTTCAAGTAATAAGGTGTTACTGGGTGTATTACCTTTCATGGTTTTATGTGGCGCAAGTGGAGAAATTTCGTCAGGTGTTAAGCCAGCGGCGTCAAGTTCACCTTCAACTTCATTTAAGGTTTTACCGCGCATTAACGCTTCACTTTGCGCAAAACAATTAGCCACTAATACTTGATGATGCTCAGGCAAATTGCTCGCGCCTTTTAAACAGACAATAAAGTCGGTAGGAATAATATCATCGCTTTGATGCATTAATTGCATAAAAGCATGCTGACCATTTGTCCCCTCTTGACCAAAAACAGTGGGGGCGGTTTGCCACGCTAACTTCTCGCCAGTATTAGATACTGACTTACCATTACTTTCCATATCTGTTTGTTGTAGATAACCGGGTAAAGCCCGCAAAGAATGGTCGTACGGTAAAATAGCAAGGCTTGAATACTGCAAAGCATTACGATTCCAAATACCAAGCAGTGCCATTAACACCGGCATATTCTGCTCAAAGGGAGCATTTTGAAAATGCTGGTCCATTTGATAAGCGCCCTGCTTCAGCTTATTGAAATTTTCATTGCCAATCACTAAAGCCAGCGGTAAACCAACAGCAGACCAAAGCGAAAATCGTCCGCCTACCCAATCCCACATCGGAAGAATGTTTTTTTCTAAAACACCAAACTCAGTCGCTTTAACGATATTAGTACTAACCGCAAACCACTGTTTTTCAATAATATCAGTATCAGAAGAATGCTTTAGCATCCAGTTTTTAACCGCAAGCGCATTTAATAATGTTTCTTGGGTGGTAAAAGTTTTAGAAATAACAACGACCAAGGTGGTAGCAACATTCAGCTTAGCGAGTTTCTCTTCAACTGCAGCGCCGTCAACATTGGCAATAACATGGGCATTCAAGCCGGTGGTATGAAAAGTACTTAATGCAGAAAGCGCCACTTTAATACCGTAATAAGAGCCACCAATACCAATAGCGATAATATCAGTGAACTTTTCACCAGAAGCTGAAAGTAACGTTCCCGAACTAATATCATTAACGATGTCGGCCATGTGCTGCTCAGTGGCAATAACTTCGTCAGCTTGTGCACCTAATATCGCTTGTTTTTTTTCGTCAGGGGCACGAAGAACGGTATGAAGCACGGCACGCTTTTCAGTGTTATTGATAACCTCACCACAGAACTGCGCGTTGATATTTTCAGCTAAACTAGACTTTTCTGCTAATTCAAAAAGCTGATTAAGTTCTGTCGAGTTAATGTTTTGTTTAGAGAAGTCGAGGTATAGACCAGCATTGCTAGTTGAGTATTGATCAACACGGCTTTGGTCAGTAGAGAACAATGAAATAATTGCCCGAGACTTGGCCGCTTTAGAAAGCGCTGATAAAGAAGATATATCCATATTTATACTTTTCTTATAGTAAATTTAAAATAGGTGAAGGTTCGTCATGCTGATACCGTTATTCTGTGGGATAACAGTCATCCTGATAACGTCATCCTGTGGGATAACAGTCACCCTGAACACAACACCGTCATCCTGAACTTGTTTCAGGATCTGTACTTACAACAACAAAGACCAGATACTGAAATAAATTCAGCATGACGACAAGAGTGCTGAACGATCACCGACTCTCTGATACCAACACCGGCATCCTAAGAAATAAAAGTCATCCGGTGCGATAACCATCATCCTGAACACTACTCCGTCATCCTGAACTTGTTTCAGGATCTGCACTTGCGACAACAAAGACCAGATACTGAAATGAATTCAGCATGACGACAAGAGTGCTAAACGATTACCTGATACCAACACCATCATCCTGTGGAATAACCATCATCCTGAACTTGTTTCAGGATCTGTACTTATAACAACAAAGACCAGATACTGAAATAAATTCAGCATGACGACAGAAGTACTAAACGATCACCGACTCTCTGATACCGTCATCCGAATGGATAAACATCATCCGGTGCGATAACCGTCATCTTGAACACTACTCCGTCATCCTGAACTTGTTTCAGGATCCGTACTTATAACAACAAAGACCAGATACTGAAATAAATTTAGCATGACGACAAAAGTGCTAAACGATTAACGACTCCCTGATACCAACACCGTCATCCTGAACTTGTTTCAGGATCTGTACTTACAACGACAAAGACCAGATACTGAAATAAATTCAGCATGACGACAGAAGTACTAAACGATTAACGACTCTCTGATACCAACACCATCATCCTGAACACTACACCGTCATCCTGAACTTGTTTCAGGATCTGTACTTACAACAACAAAAACCAGATACTGAAATAAATTCAGCATGACGACAGAAGTACTAAACGATTAACGACTCCCTGATACCAATAACGTAATCCTGTGGGATAACCATCATCCTGATACCAACGCCATCATCCTGAACACTACACAGTCATCCTGAACTTGTTTCAGGATCTGTACTTGCGACAACAAAAACCAGATACTGAAATGAATTCAGCATGACGACAAAAGTACAAAGTTCAAAGTTCAAAGTTCAAAAACACAAAAGCACAAAAGCACAAAAACAGTTGTTACTTCATCAAGTCGGTTAAATATGCTCTGAAATCATCAGCTAATTCTGGGTGGCGTAAACCGTATTCTACATTCGCTTTCATATAGCCTAGTTTAGAACCACAGTCATGTGACTTACCTGTCATATGGAAAGCTTCAACCGTTTCTTTTTCCATTAACATCGCAATAGCGTCAGTTAATTGAATTTCATCACCAGCACCTGGAGGGGTTAACTTTAATAAATCCCAAATTTTCTCAGAAAGGACATAGCGACCAACAACGGCTAAGTTTGATGGCGCGTCTTCCATTGCTGGTTTTTCAACAATAGCCGTCATAGTTTTTGACTCACCGGGGGCAAGCTCAACACCACCACAATCAACCACACCATAACTACTGACTTGATCCATTGGTACAGGTTCAACCATAATTTGGCTGTAACCACCCACTTCATCATAACGCGTTAACATCGCCGCTAAATTTTCAGTTTTCAAATCGGCCGTAGCATCATCTAAAATAACATCAGGTAGTACCACAACAAAAGGTTCGTTACCAATAATAGGACGAGCCTTCAATACAGCATGACCCAAGCCTTTCGCTTCACCTTGACGAACATGCAGTATGGTAACGTCTTTCGGGCAAATAGCTTGAATCTCTTCAAGCAACTGACGCTTAACACGATTTTCTAAAGTCGTTTCAAGTTCAAAAGATTTATCAAAATGATTTTCAATGGCGTTTTTTGAAGAATGGGTAACTAGCACAATTTCTTTAATACCTGCCGCAACACATTCATTAACTATGTATTGGATCATCGGCTTGTCTACAATTGGCAGCATTTCTTTGGGAATTGCTTTAGTTGCTGGCAACATACGAGTACCAAGACCCGCTACTGGAATTACCGCTTTTGTTATTTTATTTGTCATTTTCGTCCCTAAATTTTTACGATAACTAATATTAAAGGGACTTTTAGCAATTGTCACGGTGAAATAAACATTTCCCCCCAACAAATAAAAAATGACATCAATTGATGTCATTTTTATCGTGAAAAAATTTTAGCCTGATATTGTTTATTTTTTGTAGAACTCTCTATACCAGCTAGTGAACTACTCGGCACTAAAGTACCGAGCTTCTGCAATCTAGCTTTTAACGGCTAGGCTACTTCTTTTTTCTCAGTTCCCACACCAAACTTTGATTGCTCAAAGACTTTCATTTTAGAAGGTGATTTCTGCTGAGTGTTGGGCAACGCCCTAACTAATATCCCATTAGCTATTAACTCTTTTTCGCCGGTGTCTGCCACTGACTTAGCGGCAGACAAATCTCTACACTGCACTGTGCCGCAGCGCTCACACGCGAAATTTCTCACTCTCAAATCGAATTTATGCTCATGTTTGCATTCGCAACAAATGCCTGACGATTTCACATATCGACCTATTTCATGGTACACAGCGCCATTTAATTCAGCCTTGTACTTAGTTAACGCTGTGACCATACCCATCACATTATCGTTCACCATTTTACCATTAAACTGCTGCATTCCTTTCACGTTTAAATCCTCAAACACGATAATATCACTGGTCTTGGCTATCGAACATGATACTTCGTGCGCAAACGCTAGGCGTTGGCGAGAGATTTTTCCGTGAAGTTTATTTAAGCGTGTTTTTGTTTTGTGCCAGCGAGTAGAGCCTTTCTTTCGACGGCTCAACTGGACTTGAATTTGCTTTAATTTTGTTGAAGATTTTTTGAAAGTTTTCGGGTTTTTAACGTACCACCCATTTGAACCAACGACGGTGTACTGGCTGTTAATATCATAACCTACAAGCGTTGATAATACTTGCTTTGCGCTTTTGCAGTCAACTTCTTGAGTGAGTGAAATATACCATTTACCATGTTTAAATTGAACGGTAGCTGATTTTATTTTACTGACTAGTTTTCGATGTAAAACAATCGGCACTTTACCAATTTCAGGGAGGCTAACAGCCCCTTTTTCGATGCGGATACAGTTGGAATTATTAACGCACCTAAAGCTGTCATCGTGAAGCTTTTTTTGTTTAAAGCTCACTTTGAAAGTAGGAAACTGCTGCAATCGACCTTTTGTGAATGCGTTTTTTAAAGCCGCTTCCAAATCACGAGCTACTTGCTGTGCCGCAGCAGCGTCGAAGGCTTTGAGCCAAAAGAATTCGTCGAACTTTTTCAAGTCACGAATTAACCCCGCCATTTCAGGGTAAAACAAAAACGTTTTATCGTATCGATATCGACGTATATTTTCAGACAGCAACAAGTTCCACAGCCCACGAGCATATGAGCCAAACGCTACGAGTTTAACTTCTTGGTCTACTGTTGGCTTGAGCCGGTAATTGTATTTGAGCGTCCTTTTCATATACTGTATAGCGTACTGTACAAGCAGAGATTGTCAAGAAATTATCGATTCATCTCGGTACTAAAGTACCGAGTTTTCTCGACGGTGCTAATAAAATTTAGAGCCTGATGTAAATTTAATTTTTTGAACATACGAACCGGACACAACCTGCCTAAAAACAAAATAAAGCACTAATAATCAGTAAGTTAACCACATTTAAATTTAGAAGTAATAAATATATATATTGAGATAAAGTAAGTGGTAAGAAAAAGATAGAGCAAGGGATGCCCTGTATTTATCAAAAAGGACGTTTATATGAATAAAGTAATATTATTGCACCGTTGATTTTTCTTTGCAGCTTACATTTTGGAACTCTCGTTCTTTACAAAATGCGAAGACACATATCCCCTAACATAAAAAATAAAGACCATTCCCTTCGATTATTCACTGTTTAGTGACAAATACGTAGATCAACGTCTGTTTTCCTGTGAGATTATTTATAAAAAAATTGAGGTTCTAGTTCACCTTGATACGTGTTTAATTTAATAAATACTCAGCTATTTCACGTTTGATTAATATTTATATTTTTATCTACCTATATTTAGATGAATTAGTTCACACATGAGGGTATTGGCGAATTTCTTGTGAGATTATTTATAACCAAATTAAGGTGCTAATTGACCTTGATACGTGTTTATTTTAATAAATAATCAGTTATTTCACATTTAATGCATATTTAGATGAAGTAATTCACACAATACCGAATAAGAAAACATATTGTCATAAAGCCTAAATATATAAGTTAAATATCGGAGTAAACGTATGAGTTCAAGTAAATCTAATAATAGCGTTTTAAAAAAACCACAAAAAACAAGTAATAACGCGAGTACCAATAAAACAAAAAAGAGGAACAAGAAAAAAGTGATCAATCTAAGCAAATTTAGCTTCATAAAAGACATAAGAGAGTTAAATAAAGCTGAAGAGTACTTTTTAAATATTGCGTTTAACAATCTAACGGCATTCAAGTTGATGATTGAACAATTACAAAAAATCAGCATTGCACTCATAGAATTGGATGGTGAGTATTACCCGGTTCAATATGCTGAATTTTGGTATGTTGCCAAAAAGCAATACCCCGACATAAAAATCAATAGCTATATATCCAGTCAAGTGAATACCTTAGAAGAACTGAAGCAAATACTTGTTTTACATTCTTATTTAACCACTTTTTCTTCAATAAAAATGAGTGAATTAAAATCGATTGAAAAAAACTTAAATGACATTGTTGATCTGGGGTTTAAGTTTAGTCAGCATCAGTACGCAAAAATCCTTGGAATAAATCAATCCTCGTTAAGTATCGCCGCTAAAACGCGTGCAGAAAACACTGATAAATCTACTGGACATAAACAACTTGAACACGATGTTTTTAATCAAAATATTGTGAATGACTTTGACTCAATGTTTGATTGGTAAAAAGGAATAATTTGATGCCCTATCCTAATTATATCGTAAATTCTGAAAAAATAGCGTCAACAGGAATATACGCCAACGTCTATAACTATGATGTTCAGAGAGTTTGGCAAGCATTTAAGCTACCGCCTTTATCTCCTTTATTTGATCGTCTTAGTGAGATACTCCCACTTTTCCACCGAATGTGCTGTGAACTTGTACCCGAAAAAAATGCATATCAAAGAAAGCAGCAAGAGGAGCTAAAAAGCGCTATTGCTCTTTTATTTAAGAATAAGGTGATAGCGACATCAGGTGCCACTAACAAAAGAAAGATAACTCGCCGTGATTTACATGACTTCCTAACCGATCACCCACTTTTTTCGACGCTAGTGTTAATTGCTAGCAATCACCAGAAAAACGAAATTGATCTGCATTGGTGGACATTGCTCACTGCTCGTATTTACTTATTGTTACCTGATGATCTCTATTCCCCATTACTAGCACTCGACAAAGCAAGAGCGTTGAATATAGACATCTCAACGCTCACGAAGCATGTGACAATCGCTGAATTTTATATACTGACTAATTTTGAACTAAAAGCTCAGCTTGTTGTGCTGAATGATATTAGTCCAACGTTCGATACGATTTCTCAGTATCTCGTACGTAAACCACGTATAAATAAAATTAAAAAGAACGGGCTTCAGTGTTTAACTGACCACTCATTTGATTTCCAAGGTGATCAACTGCAACAGTATCAATTTGTTGATGAAAGTGGAGAAGTTCAACAGTCGTATTTAACACTGAAACCGAGCAAGCCTTTAAGTATAAAGTCGCAACAGCAACACTACCGTCAAAAGCTAGGGGGACTAAAAAGTGCAATACGCAGGCAAAACCTTAAGCTACCACTGAGTCAGAAGGCACTGACACCAAAAGAGCTGGAAGGCTTCCTCACATATAGCTTTCCACAATTGATGGATAACACATTAGATATCATTACACAAAAAGAGTGCTGGTATTGGGTGATCATCTTTCTCGAGTTGTGGCTAGCTCTCCCATATTCTCAGATCAAATCACTGAGGTTATTTAACCAGCGTACAAGGAAAATTATAGATCATGATACACAGCCTGGTTTGCACTACCATTTGACTAATGATGGTCACTGCCATGCTTACTTAGTGATAACACAGTTATTGGTCAAGGGAAAACAAGCACCATCAGCAACATCGAATGTGTACTCTACCAGTAGTGATGATAGGCCTGTGACACTGATCGTTCCCTATCCTCTCCAGCACCTTTTATATATCCCATTAAAGCTAGTCAATGCTACGAAAAGACACGCTAACCCCTTAGTTTATATCTCCAAGATTGATGAACAACAATACCGTAACTGGTTAAAAGAAAAGATAAAAGCTTACAACAGTCATTGCCACCAATATGTCAAGGCTGCTCAAATTCGAAGCTGCTTTCATCACTATATTTCGGGCCGCATTCCAAGTTCTTACTTGGGATGGCAGCAAGGTAGCGCGATGATCCAACATTACTATAGCAACGCGGATAAGCAAACTTTGCAATATACACTCCATAACCAATGGCTGAACTTCATAAAAGAGATTGGGTTCTCTCTCGAAGCGGGTTCACTGATAGGATCTGATGAACTTAGCAAGCCTGAAGGTAAAAACAGTCTGCAAAGTTTTGGGGCGGCACTTTCAGTAAAACAAGATCACCTTAAATTACTCGCTGATTACTTTGAAAATAGCTTTATCAAATACACACAACTTCGCCAAAAGAAATTAAGGCAGGGTATCGAAAAGGTTAGTCAACTCATCACCTGTTATATTGCCTTAAGAGCCTGTTTTAGCGGTGGATTACGGCCAGTAAAACAACCTTTTCCTGCATTCTCAGCGACTAGCCTAGTGCACAGCATTTTTACAACCCAAGATAAAGACGCCCATAAAAATGGCGAACATCGCTTGATCTTTCTCGACAACACGTTGAGCGAAATTTGGAAGCAGTGGACTGACTGGTTTTACAGCTCTTCCTACCTAAATATCTCGGAACAACCTAGCCTAGCGAATTTAAAGAAGGGTCAACCGATAGAAATGAATAAAGAAGTACTTCAAAATGTATTTACAAAACTAAATATTCAACTTGATCCAAACAGCTTTCGTCAAAGCTTATGTACTTTGTGGATAGATAACGACTTACACGCACCGACCTCTGATAAGTTCAACCAACAACACCTCAATTTACAAATGAATCATTTTAAAATCGGACAATCACCACTCGGGCAATACAATTTATGCAGCCCTATTCAACTTGCTGTTCAACAGTCAGTTAAGTTGTCGTCCCTAATGAGCGTATTTAATAAAAGTGACAAAGCATGCCTGTTACTCATTGAAAAACTCATTGACAATGGAAGGGCTCTTTAATGAAACACAAAATAAACGACTATCACAATCATCTTCTCACAGAGCTTGCTGATGAGGATCGCGAGAGAAGAGAGTTGATCACCGAGTTTTTGGCCATCCCTGAAATTCACAAACTATTAATAAAATCTGTTGATAAATGGGCTGCTAATTCGATAGCTACGCTCCCGCGTCTTTTAAGGGACTACATATCGACAGATGCTGAGCTAAGCTGCTTTAACTTATGCATACAAGCGCTTTTTCGTTTGCATCAAAAGCAAGCCCCAAAACTTAAAGCCCCTGCTCAACTGATTTCATCCCCCGTTGACACACCACTTTTTCACGCTGATACATTGCCGATTAATTTAGTTACTCAACTCTGTGAACGTCTCTATCACCCTAACCAGATTGATTTGAACCGTTCAATGAATAACCAACACCAACTTACATTTGGTCGATGGTTGTTACTCTGCGCACTCGAATGCAATATCAATCGTTTATCAGCATTAAATGAACTAGCAGCACTGCCTTTTGATGCTTGGTATTTTTTTGAAGCGGTTCCTGCTATTACTGCATTTTTGCCCAATAGCCACCAGAGAGTTTGGTTGAGACCAATGGGCGCATTACTGCTTCATCACTTAAACAGCTCTGAGCTTCCCCACTTAGATTCAACTAAGAAAATGGCAGGAAAAAATATAGCACAAAAAGCAATCAACACTTATCTCGAGTTTGCGTTTGCTGACTTGAGCGAAGCGTTGAATAAATATCCACTTACCTCCATTTTACGTGATATTGGTTTACTGCAACAACCGGCAGGCTTGCACCAGTATTGGCCAAACGAGCATAGTCTCACTGATGAACAGTTAGTTCACTTATTTACCAATACACCCGTAGAGATCACAGCGTCATCTTCACGAAGCATCACAACGTTAAGACTTCCCTATGAATCAGATAACCAGACAGCTAAGGGAGACAATACAAAAGCAAAGCGTCATGTGAATGGTACGCTCAGACATTATATGACAGTTAATGTAAAAAATGATCATCGTGCAGCAAGCTATCAAGAATGCCTTCGCCAATTAAAAAACTGTCAGCAATGCCCAATGAACCTCGCACTATTAATGGCGATTTCGTGGATCGCCTATTTGTTCGAAAACGGCTCTCCTTGGACAGAAAAGCTAGCCGCGAGGTCTTTATTAACATATTTTTCTGACGTTAATCAATTTATTCAAACAGCCTTCGGTACCTATGACTTTAGGAGGCTTAGTACAAATAACCTTAACAAACAGAGCCAAGCAGCAATTGATCAGATCTCATGCAGTAAACGCCAATTAACCTGCGTACGCTTTTTGCACTTCATCAATCGATTTAATGAGTTACCGACTATCGATATTGAACAAATCAATTTAACACATCGCGATGGTCGGGTACGCACTAACTACTTAAGTCCTCGTCAATTCGACCTAATTTGTGAGAAATTTAAAACAGGAAAAGGGATTTTTGAACAGCAAATCACCTTGTTTATGCAGCTTTGCTATTACGGGTGCTTTCGTGAAGATGATGTACTGAGTTTAAAGGTTGGGGATATTGATTTTGAGTGTGGGCTCATTAACATCACACCAGATAAAAAACGAAAGTCTTTGCAAAGCGTTCGGAAGTTTCCATTATGCATGTTGAGCGATGATGTATTGAGACAGTTGATCACGCTATACCAACAGAGATTAAATATCACAGGAAAAGAGGCATTACTTTTTGACGAATGGCCGTATCACACACTCGAGCAACAATTCATCACTTTTTTAAGAAAAGAAACCTTAGATGATACCTGGGTAACACATTTACTTCGTCATTGTGGAGCGAACAATGCCCTACTCACTTTTTCACTACTTACGGGACTGATAAGCTATTTGCCGGGCGCATTTGAACATCCGTTATTTTCCAAGGAAAAGTTAACACATATTAAAGCCTTTTTTAGTGCACTAGGCACTACCTTTGATTTAACTTTTCCGGTGCTAGATGCAATTGCTTTACTGGTTGGGCATGCAGGCCCTGCAACCACCTTAGGTAATTATTTACACTTAGTAGATTATGTTATTTTTCAACAATCAAAAACGGAATACACTGTATCGAAACCAGAATTACTACACTGCGTTAGCGCTAACTTAAAGTACGGGTTTAATCTTGCCAAAAAATTAAGCACACCATCAAAACAAACAAAAAAATGTGTTTGGCTGTTAAAAAACGAAACACTTCGATGGGTCATAACAAAATACAATAAAGTACCAAACTTTTATAAGGCAAAGGTTAAACCTCATCTATCAACAAACATGCTAACGCCAGACAATAATCTATGCTTTAGCCGTTTTACTCAGCAGCTATCCTTAGCTTCTCAAGGTCTCAATGATACGCAATTGGCGCCATGGATGATGGTGTTCATCGAAAAAACATCGGAACTTCCATCACCGTTAACACTTTTAACGAATCAATACATCCCTTGGTTAAAACTTAGTCAGCATCTCGACTGGCGGATAAATGACTTTACGAGCATTGAAGTAACCGCATTACGTCAATTACAACACAAATTAAAAATAAACATGCCAATTAATAATATCAGAGAGTTAAAGCGACACTTAAACGCCTTAAATGCCATAGACATCGATAAACACTATCCAATAACAATGTCAGGAAAGGACAGTGTTCAGCTCAACTCTTGGAAAGACGTGATAGATAAAACAGGCCGTCCATGTCGAATAACTGAAGGTACATCAAAATCGGCAACGGCAGCGCTACGACCTTACCGTCTCAATTGGGCTCTGTGGTTAATATTACCGGAAATAATCGACTTAATTTTAGCCTACCTGACTTTTACAGAAAGTGTATTTACACGCTCAATGGTGAAATAAACAATGCTCATAACCTTACCTTCAAACTTACCTACTCAGCTTCAAAAATTCTCAACGATTGCCGTGCCAAACACGGCTGAAAATCGTCAGGTTGATCAAATCAATAGTGGCTTTATACTATTAACCATTGATTGCGAAAATAAAGTATTAAGGCTTACCACAAGCACCCTTTCATCAACAGGCATTCAAGGCTCCGTAGACTTACATATTAACTGCATTAATCCAGCCTCCTCAGATAATAAACAGTTGTTCGTTGACGCGAGTAAATTTATTGGTTTTATTAAACAGTGTGAATTAATGGCGACACAACAGAGCAACGCCTTAATTTTTATCAACATCATGGCCGATGAAAAACGGATGAGTTTTTCTATCAAGCAAAAAGAAACCACCGACCAAGCCAATATTATTTCTGACCAGCTAAATGAAGAAAAAAGGCAAAAAAACTCGATTGTTTTTCCTAAGCATAGTCTTCACTATATTGATGTAGATGATAACAACCTAGCATTATACGACTTTAACTTTTCAGAAAAAATCAGATTAAGAAACATCGATGTGAACAATTTTACGGCTGCATTTAATAACACACTCACTGTAGCCAAACACAACTACCAAGCCAATGGACAAACAATATTAGGTACGCATGAATTTTATCTTCACGTGACTCAAAAAAACAACCTTGGTCTCTACGCTCTAAGTAGCGTTTGTTTAGGCGTTGAAGTGTTACCTTTATCACAAGGGGGAGTTGATGAAGAGTTTCTTGTCTCTCTTGGTATTAAAACCGCTTCAACGCTACTAAAACTGTGCGGTGATGCACACCAGATAACAATTGCGCGAGACCACAACCAACTACTTTTTAAAATTGATAGTGCTTTGTTAAGAGTCAAGACGATTTCACAAAAAAAAGAAATTTCTGCAATCGTGTCGCAGCTTAACATCGCCAACCATCATGAAGATTGTGAAATTGAAAATGTGAAGCAAATGCTCACTCAATTTATCAGTGACGATAAAAAACACAGCATGATAGTATTTGAATCTACACATAAGCCATCAACTCAAATACTTCCTTTTAAAGTGACTACTCGATATAACTGCAGCTTTAATAATGCCAGTACACCAGAATCAGAAGTTGTGCTAATAAGCCCATCACCGTTCAAGACTTCACAAACTTACAGTTATAATCTCGCCGCTTTTGATAACGCAGTGTCAGCATTTACCTCAACGGATATTTCTTGCCAGTGGGCTGTTGACGATATAGGCCACTTGCTCATCAAACAGGAAGGTATACAACATAAAAAATTCTATAAGTTGATTGTGATAAAGAAGTAGTGATAGATAATAGGACTTAATGAAGCTAATAAAAGCACAAAACCCTGATACTGAAATAAATTCAGCATGACGGTAAAGTTACACTAGCCGATCAATTCAGCCGAATGAGCTCGAAAATCATCAGTCAACTCAACACCAAATGACATCGTTTCTTCATGAAAATAATATTCTAAAAATCTATTTTCTACTTATTGTAAAATGCTCGATACCACTTAACGAATTCAGCAACACCTTTCTCAACAGTTACTTTCGATTTGTAACCTGCAGCGTCAAATAAGTCATCAACTTCTGCATAGGTTTGATAAACATCACCCGCTTGCATTTCACGAAAGTTTTTCGTAGCTTCAATGCCCAGTTCATCTTCAATGGCCTTAACAAAACCCATCAAATTAATAGGTGAACCATGGCCTATGTTATAAATAGCATAAGGTGCAGAACTAGAAGCAGCAGAACCACTTTCCACTTTCCAAGTAGGATCACGCACTGGAACAACATCAGCAATGCGAACAATACCTTCAACAATATCGTCTACATGGGTAAAGTCACGCCACATATCACCATTATTGTTAATATCAATCGTATCGCCATCTAAAATTTTCTTAGTGAATATATAGGGCGCCATATCAGGTCGTCCCCATGATCCGTAAACGGTGAAAAATCTTAACCCTGTAGTTGGCACGTCATAAAGATGTGAATAACTATGAGCCATCAATTCATTAGATTTTTTGGTTGCTGCATAAAGCGATACTGGGTGGTCAACTGAGTCGCTGGTTGAAAATGGCGTTTTATTGTTCAAACCATAAACCGAACTAGAAGAAGCATAGATCAAATGTTTAATATTATTATTTCTACAACCTTCAAGAATGGTTAAGTGACCAATTAAATTAGAGTCAGCATAAGCCATAGGATTCTCGATTGAATACCTAACACCCGCTTGTGCCGCTAAGTGAACAACACGATCAAACTTTTCATCGGTAAATAATGTCGCTATCCCTTCACGTTCGGTGAGGTCTAACTTTATAAATCGAAAAACACCATTATCATTTGTGGTATTTTTAACAGTAAACTTATCTAATTCCGCTAAACGGGCGAGCTTAAGGTTAACATCGTAATAATCATTTAAATTATCAATACCAACAACATCATGCCCTTGCGCGCATAATCGTTTTGTTAGGTGAAAGCCTATAAATCCAGCTGCACCGGTTACTAAATACTTCATAATTATCCCTTAATCCGAAGCAAACTAATCATTACCAAAAAGGTCACGTGTGTAAACTTTGTCAGCAACAAAGTCTAATTCTGTACACATTCTATTAGAAACAATAACATCAGAAATTGCAGCAAACTCATTTAAATCAGTAATAACTTTTGAGTGAAAGAATTCAGCTTCGGTTAATTCAGGTTCAAAAATAACAACTTCAATACCTTTAGCTTTTATGCGTTTCATAATACCTTGAATAGAAGACGACCTAAAATTATCAGAACCACTCTTCATAATAAGGCGATATACACCCACTACCTTCGGGTTACGCTTAATAATAGAGTCAGCAATAAAATCTTTGCGGGTGCTGTTAGAATCAACAATAGCGCTGATAATACAGTTAGGTACATCTTTATAATTAGCACGTAGTTGCTTGGTATCTTTGGGCAAACAATAACCACCGTAACCAAAAGAAGGGTTATTATAATGGTTACCAATGCGTGGGTCTAAACTAACACCTTCAATCACTTGTTTAGAATCTAAGCCATGTGCTTCTGCGTAGCTGTCTAACTCATTAAAATAGGCAACACGCATAGCTAGGTAAGTATTTGAAAACAGTTTAACAGCTTCAGCTTCTGTTGAATCCGTGAACAGAATATCAATATCTTCTTTTATAGCACCTTGAGCGAGTAAATTAGCAAAAACTTTTGCGCGTTCACTATTCTCACCAACAATGATTCTTGACGGGTGCAAATTGTCATACAGCGCCTTACCTTCGCGAAGAAACTCAGGAGAGAATATTATATTTTGACAATTAAACTTTTCTCTTACACTTTGTGTATAACCAACCGGCACAGTCGATTTTATAATCATAACTGCATTTGGGTTAATGGCTAAAACATCTTTAATAACAGCTTCAACTGATGACGTATTGAAATAATTAGTTTCAACGTCATAATCTGTTGGTGTTGCTATGATTACAAAATCAGCATTTTTATATCCGAATTCTTTATCCAAAGTCGCGGTAAAGTTTAAGTCTTTGTTTAATAAAAAATCTTCAATTTCAACATCAGAAATTGGCGACTTCTTATCGTTTAACAACTTAATTTTTTCTTCAATAATATCAACCGCAACCACTTCATTGTGTTGTGCTAATAACATAGCATTTGATAATCCTACGTAACCTGTTCCTGCAATAGCTATTTTCATAACATTTCCATTTTATTTTGAATACATACATCAACAGCAGCTAAATACTTATTGATCACTATTTTTTCATCAAATTCTTTTTGAATCTTTTCTCGGCTCTTTAGGCCCATTTCAAGTCGTTGTTCATGAGACATCTCAATGATCAACGATAATTTTTCAGTCAAACTTTCACTTGAGCGGGGTTCACAAAGATAGCCATTAATTCCGTCATCTACAGTTTCACGGCACCCAACACTGTCAGTTGTGACAATAGGCTTGCCCATTGATCCCGCTTCGAGTAACGATTTTGGCACGCCCTCACGATAATAAGAAGGCAACACCATACAATCAACTTTTGCTATTTCTTGTTCTACATTATCAGATACACCAAGGTAGTTAATGATCCCCTCCTCGACCCAGGAATTCATATCAACAGTAGATACGGCCGAAGGATTATTGACATCTAAAAAGCCTAATAAACATAACTCTACATTTGTGCCATGTTTTTGTTTTAAGTTACGCGCCGCATCAACATATTGTTGAATGCCTTTGTCATATAACATACGTGCAATAAGCAAGAATCTAACTTTGTTATCATCCGGTGCAGGAGAGAGTGTGAAACGTGACAAATCAACACCTGAACCAGGTAACCTATCAGTTGGCACCATTGTGGTTATTTTGTTTTCTAAAAAAAGCTGGCGGTCCTCTTCATTCTGAAAAAATAATTTAGAGGCTTTAGACTGGCTAATCTTATACAAAAACTTTGCTATTTTAGAAGTAATACTTTCATTGATAAACAAAATACCTAATCCAGCAATATTATTAATAGCTTTAGTGTTATTAAAATGAGCCGCTAAGGTACTGTAAATATTATTTTTAGGTGTAAAGTTTAAAACAACATCAATATTTGTGGTTTTATAAATATGATAAAAATCGAAAAAGGTTTTGATATCACGGACAGGGTTTGTACCACCTTGATCGATTTTAATATCAATAAACTTACAACCTAATGCAGATAATTTAGCTGAATACTCATCTTCAGGTGCTATTGCGATAACTTGGTAGCCCTGTTGTAACAAAGCCGTTATTGTGTTTTTTCTAAAGTTATATAAATACCAACTGGTGTTAGCACTGATAGCGATAGTCGCCATAAAAATTAAACCTTATAAATTGATCTATTAAGGAGCATGATTTAATGCAAATTGTTTGTAAAAAGAAATTCGTTTAATTAGTATCGATTTCTTATCGTATTCCTTTGCCTTCTGTAGACAACTGATTGATTGGACCTGATAGTTATTCTCATCCTGTATTGTCATTAATAAAGAACTTGAAAGTGATCCAGAATTACCAGGTTTAAATACATATTTTTTCGATAATAATTCAGGAATTCCTCCAACATCAGACCCAAAACAGGGTAACCCTCTGCTCATAGCCTCAACCAAAGCACGCGGAAGACCTTCCGTAAAGCTAGGTTGAACATAAATGTCTAAATCATCTAACCAAACATTGACTTTACTTTCTCCGATTAAGACATTAGTAAAAGAGCACCATGACGGTAAGTTACCATTGTCCAGTATGAAATTTTTTCCTTCTCCACCCAAAACTTTCAAAAGAATATTTAAACCCGATATTTTTCTTGCTTGGGATACAGCATCTAAAGCAATTTTTATTCCCTTAAGTTTTACATCAGGGTTACCAATAACACCTATTGTAAATGTATCAGACGTAGGAAATTTCCGAGCAGGTAAGACTTCATTAATACCAGCGTCAGAAATTGCCGCTTGCATTCCATTTGAAGGATATTTTTTCTGTAAATATTTACTAGTTACATATGTAATAACGTCTGAATTGAGGCAAGCCTTACGCATACGCCACTCTAAAAATGGTGCATATATTTTTGCTAATAAATCGCCTCGATATTTTAAGCAATCATAAGCATTAGCAACGACCTCAACCAACACCGGCTTATTGGTTTTTTGTGCTATATCTAACGCCATAAGACCAATTTCACTGGGCAAACGAACAATTACAGCATCATGTAATAAGATTGACTGTGCAAGCCGTTCTCTTATTTTCCCTCGGTGAATTAAACCGGTAACACTAGCCAAATTAGGCAACGTTTCAACATCTAAACTAGGTCCATTAACAATGGATACTCCTAGATCAAGCTTGCTGACTGGTTTCCCACGAGTAACGAGAGTTAGGTTTTTGAAAATGTCCAAATAAAATTTAAATTTAGAATAATCCAGCTTGCCCGCTGAGTAATATTTACCTTCAAATTCTGAAAGTAGATGGTCATGGCAAAAAAGTACATTTTTTAACATATTTTTTTTATTTTCTTAGCAGGTACACCTGCATAAATAATACCTGGAGACTTTTCTACACTTTTTGATGTTACAACACTACCCGCTGCAATAATACTTCGAGATGGGATTGATACTCCAGACAAAATACGGGCACCACAACCCACCCAAACGTCTTGTGCAATATGAATTGGAGAAAGTAGTAGTTTATTATACTTTATAGGTTTATCAATTTCTCCCCAAGAGTGTTCAAAACTGATCAGGGAACAATTGTGCGCTAAAGAGGTATCATCTCCTATCGATATACCACCTTTGGCATCAATATAGCTAAACTCATGAATACTAACATTATTGCCTATCTCAAGTTTACTAGGACTTTTAATCACTACCCAACGAGCAATATAAACATTATCCCCTATTTTTGGGGATATTGACTTTAATAAAACATACCTTATACCCACACCGATTAAAGTCGGCATTGATGATGCAATGGAAAACAGTGTATTCAATAATGAGCTAGGTAATACAGACAATACCTTTGCTAATATCAGTAATATAAAGTTAAAATATTTAAAAATAAATCTTCCCATCAATCCCCCTTTAATTTAATCGATGACTTTCGCGGTTTTATTATTTTATATTTTTTAAATATAACTAAGCAAACACCAATACTAAACAAAACAAAAAGAACGTTGCCAAAGTAATTAGCCCCATACCATTGGATCCTAAATTGTTGTACAAAAAAAGCAATAAATACTACTGAAAAATAAGATTTAAGCAAAAAGAGTTTTTTAAATAGGTAACCATATAAAAAACCTAAGGTAATTACTCCAATTGGACCAGATACCATCATACCAACCGAGTAAAACAGTCCTCCTCCAACATTGTGGATATGTTTCTTTGTTACCAAAGAAAAATTGAACTCAGAGCTGGCGCCGCCCATGGGAGACATAGGGATATATGAAAGAATAAGGTTAACCAGTGGCATAAGGTCTAAAGGTTTATTGTAAAAGAACCAAACAGAAGATAAGTATACATGCACAACATCCACCGCAGTTCCAAAATTTGTGATTGCAAAAGAAACCGAGAGTAACAGTTTTTCAAAAGTAATATCTCCACCTGCACGCGATAGTCCGCCATAAACCCCAACAAACATAAAGATAGTGACGACAAAAACTAAACGTGTGATAGAGAACACTGTCTGTTTCTTATTAATCATAAATAAGGCTAATAATGCCAGGATAAAATCGACTCTTTCCCCTTTCGATAACATAAATAAAATGATAATAAACATAATGATGTTTATAGCATCGACTTTATATTTAAAATTACGTGAAAGTGTGGTCAAAGCAAATAAGACTATTACCAAACTACCAGCAGATCCAAAGCGACCTTCAGTGAACCCAAATGCACCTGGATAAGCTACAAATAATGATAAAATAAATAGAAAAAGGCAAATCGTTCTTAAGAGAAAAGAAAAAGGCACCCGAAAGAAGGTAAATTCATTGTTACGAATATTCCAAATCATAATAATGAAGGCAATATATGAGCCTAAGCTAGAATAAAAACCAATTCGTATATAGTCAGAGTAGTAGCTCATTCCTACATTACCAATTATCCTCGTTGCAGGGAGCCCTAGGTAAAGCCCTGCCATTATCCAAATAGGATAAGCATATATTAGTATAGGTAGCCTTAATAGAAAGCTTTTGAAAAAAAATAGTGGAGCAAAAACTGCCAAACCAATAGCAAAAAAAACAACTTGCAAAAGCAAAATACATCCCTCACATTAAACCTAAGTACTAACGTCTAGTAAATAGTAGATAAGCTTTTAACAATAACCGAGGGTAATTGCGAAAATTACAAAAAAAACTGTATACAATGCCAAATTTTTCTTCTGAGTTTTTACACTTTGAAATTAAAGATTGAAATAATACATAATTTTTCGAAAAAAGAGCTATACGCGCTCCTACATAATACTCATGCATTAGAGCATACTCCAAATCTCGCTTGTGTTCCGCTGGTATAAAGTCAGCTAGCTCTTTAATCGAAGATTTATGCTGTCCAAGCAGCTTAAGGATTTTTTTCTCTGTTGAATGGCTCATAGATTCGCTCCAAGATCCCTCATTACCTTTTCTATAAGCAGATTCCAGCCCTGATATATATAGTGCCCCATTAGCCGCTGAACCTAATACTTGCATGTAAAAATCACCTACTGGTGCATTAGCAAGTACCTGATTAAAACTCTCCAACAATTCTTTTTTAAACATTAATGACGCTGTTGGCATGTAAGCACCACCGCCACGAATTACAGTAGATAACAAACAAATTTTATTTAAATCACCTAATGATACACCGACTTGAAAGCTTCCATTAGGATAAATATTTTGTGATGAGTGAAAACTAATACATAGGGATTTATGTTCTTGCATTGCCAAATATTGGCACTGTAATTTATTTGTGCTGATCCAGTAATCGTCGCCTTCGCAAAGAGCAATATACTCGGCCTTTGTATTGTTAAGTGCTATCAAGGTAGGCAATGTTGGTTTTTGAGAGTATTTATTATCTACTTGTTGAATTACTCGAATTATCGATGGATAGTTTTCTGCATACTCTTTAATTATTTCTGTCGTTGTATCTGTTGAAGCATCATCATGGATTATTATTTCAAATTTATAATCACATTCTTGTTGTAGAAATGAGTTGATTGCCGTTTTGATGTATTGCTCTTGATTATATGTCATACATACAACGGAAATATAAACTTTATCAATATATTTCCAGCTATTAATGATTTCTTGTTCAGATCTTAATTGCAACTTATCTATTACCTAATTTAAATTTTTTATTCAATACTAACTTATAACTGAAAAATGTAATGACCAATATTGTCATATAAAATCCAACAAGTTGAACTAGCAGTGTTACTTTATTTTCGATAATATTTTCATCGTATTCTTTTAGTAACGCATAAGCGATTATAGACACTAATAGGGACGGAAGTACTGCTTGAAACAACCAGTGTGAATATTTTATCGTTTTCATTTTAGCATGTATATATGGAACCCAAAATATAAAAGCAAAAACTCGAAAAAACAACCATATAATAGCTACGGCGATTACTCCGTACTCGCTACCAAAAAACATGATTAATGGTAATGAACAGAGCAGTAGGGCCATGCTATACCTTACATGATATTTTAAGTCGCCTTTGGCAACTTGCTGATAATATTGAAAACCAGCCACAATTAAAAACGCATTACCGAGCGTGTAATAACTTAAAATATCCTTTCCCCAGTTTGCTGCTTCTGTACTTCCTGTGAATAAGTAAATAATATTTTGCGAAAAGCCTGCTAATACAATTGCACCCGGAACAATAAAAATACAAACGAATTTTGTGAATTTTATATATATCTGTCTAAATTCATCTAGTTTACCATCAGCGTATAACGCTGTTAACCTAGGAATTAACACTGTGCCTATAGGAAACCCTAATAGTAAAATACCGTTCGCTAACATAATACATACGGTAAAATACCCATATTCAGATAAGGTTAATAATTTTGACATTAACACTTTGTCAGCTTGTGCAATAACAACCGAAATAACAGCAGTAATCGCAACCGCTTTGGCAAAACGACCTAACTTCTTAACATTATAAAAACTAAAATGATCTGGTAACCAAAAATTAATCCCCAATAACTTTCCTATTCGATATCGCATAACAAGTAGTTCAACCATTGCTATAATAAGGTGAAAACCGAAGTAAAGTTTTAAACTTGGATAATAGATAACGAGAAGCAAACTGATGGGAAAGCGTAAAGTATTTATAATAATGCTTACGCTGTTTATCCATAAAAAGTCTTCAGAGCCCCTAAGTGCAGAGAGATAAAGCACCGATTGAAACCGTACAGCACAAACAATAAAAATAAGTAATACAATACTCGAAAGTAATTCAACAGGTAGGTCAGATTCAAACCACTCAATTGCAAACCAATTATTTGCAAATAATGCAACAATAAGAATAAGTAAGAGGAAACAGAAAAAAATTAACTCAAAGGACTTGATTACGGATATAAGGTAAGTATTTTGATACTGTATTTTTTCTTTCGCTATTTCTCTTGATAAAGTAGGATTAAAACCAGAACCGAGCAAATTAATAATGACTTGAGCTACGGTAAAAAAACCTATGAGTCCAAAAGCATCACTGCCTAATGTAGAAAATAAAAAGGGCATCACCGCAATGCCAATTATTGCCGCGTATCCTTGCGAGAGATACGAAGTAATGGTGTTTGTTTTTAAACTCGCCATTACCTAGTCTTTTAACTTTTCTGTAATAGCATAAGTCTCTTCATAGTGTATCCATGACTCTTTTTCTTCTTCTGATGGAATCCTTTCCCAATCACCATATCTAGTTGATAAAATTTGTTTACTCTCTTTTGGAATTTGAACATCTAAGTGTTCAAATTTAGCAGGGACTTTATCACTAATTTCTTTGAACGAATAAAACGTATTATAATCTGCCTTAGTAAAAACGGTATCCCCTTTCACTCGAGCAAGATTTATATCAAGAAAGTTAACTATAAATTTCCCAAACATACTTCGTCTAGAAATAGAACGGCCACGGATCTTAGAGCTTACTTTATGTATAAAAAGAACAATTTCCTTTAAACTTTCAGACTTAGGTAGGTGATATATAGGATATATATCAAGGCATAAACCTAATTCATTAACGTCAAAATCTTCATGATTAGCCTGCAGACAATCATCATTTATTTTTACTATTGTCGTTGGATCTGCAATTCTAACAACCCAATCAAAATAAGATTTATGGTATGAATCATAATATTTGGCCTTTTTTGATTTAAACACAGCTCTCAGTTTTTTGATATCCTTAGCATCAACGATGATATCAATATCATCGTCCCATGGAATAAAACCTTTATGCCTAACTGCCCCTAATAAGCTTCCATAAAAGATGGTATAGTCGATTTTGTTTGCTTCTAAGACATCAATAATAATTGTAGTTAGCTTAAGTAATCGTTCTTTTACATCTGAAGAATTTAGTAGCTCAAGATTTTTTTTATTCATATTAATCCATTCTTATTTAAACTAACATTCAACTAAGGAGATTTCCCTTAACAAGTCAAATTTTCATGTTAGCTAACTTATTTTAACGAGAGACTTTTTACTATACTAATAACATCATGTAGAGAATTTTCAATTCAGTCTCATTCGTTATGATCTATGTTTGCTAAAGCACTCTTAATATATGTGGTAGAGACGTCTTTTGTGCGAGGTAAATACACAACTTCACAACTATCGGCGAGATCATCACCCCCTCTTTCCAATCATCTCTTTTTGTTCCTAATTATACTCAGGGAAGACCTTCGATACATGCTTACAACTTTTGAGGTTCTCGACTCTTTCCTCGTATGAAAAAAAGGACTCCACACCTTTTAAAATATTGAATTCATGTGATAAAACACCAACAATGAATTTATTTCCAAGCAGAGATAGAAGCTTTAACAACCGAATATGGCCAACATGAAACAGATCAAATGTTCCATAAGTTAGGACTACTCTCATTTGTGTCCTACTTCAAATACCATGGTTATAAAAGAGCTTCTACACAATCCACTGAAAATGATGGGATCCCTTTAGATATAACATCTTCTCTTTCTCTAAAAGAGTCATCAATAAAAATAGCATCGGTGTGAGTCATTATTGCAGATTTTGGTGATTTATCAGTGATATGAAAAATTTCATCAAATAAACCAGTCAATCGATATTTTTTCAGTGATACCGATAAATTATATTCATGACGAGTAACTAAATAAATTGAACAATTGTTATTAATTGCCTTATATAAAAAAGCGACTAGCTCTTCATTTACCTTATCATCAATTATCAAGCAATCATCAAAATCAACATACACATGCTTATATTCTATATTTAATTTATATTTATTAGATAAAGCTCTTTCTTGCTTAACTTGAAAAGTATTGATAGCTAACTCAACCGATGTAGCATTATGAACATATAGTGATAGCTCCGCAAAGTTAACACCTCTAACCCTATTAGTTGACATAGAGCCCGCTATTCTGGTTGCAGCTTCCATTAAAACGAGTACACCCGCATTATTTTCTTTAACTTGAAAGAACCACATACCTTTAAAGGATAATTTTTTACTGATATTTTTAGCAAAATTTAAAAATAGCCCATCAACATCCTTAATGGTGGAAGTACTTACAGAAATGCCATTTAAAACCCTACTTCTGATTCTAGGTCCTGCATATAATAATTCACCCTTGTGATCTGTAAAACAATCAACCGTGTATTCATTACCAGGTAAGTACTCCGTAATAATATTTTCTTGAAAGTCTGCATGAGAAAGCTCTGAAATTTCTTTAATTATACGAGCTCCTTTACTTCCTTGACCTACGTCCGGTTTTAGGAACAATGGAAAATTCACATTTTCAACATCTTTAATACTATTATAAATATAAGGTGTTGCTACAACATTATTTAAACAATCATATGTTAATTTTTTTGAACGACAAATACGATTAGTTTCAGCACTAGATGTAATAACCTTTACATTTTCCCCAAAGCACTCCGCGTTTTCAGACAATAGCAAAGCTGCAGAATCATGCGCAGGAAAAACATGAGTCACCGAATGCTTGGAGATAAATGATTTTAAGTAATCTAAAAATTCAGGTTCATCAATGAAAGGGGCATCTGAATAAAATTCTTTATACACAGTAGAGGAGTAATCGATAAGAGAGTTTAATCCAATTAACTCTATGTTCTTAACACCTTTTAACGATCTAGCAATTTCAAGTCCAATTTCTGTTCCACAAGGAACAACTAATACTTTCATATTTCCCCCACCACTTTTTTAACTACTTTAACAACTGCATCAACATCAGAAATTGTCATATAAAAATGCAATGGTAAACAAAGTACACTTTCAACTATCTGCCTGCTATTTTCAACACCATAATCTTTCGATTTGTTAAAAATACTTTCTAAAGATGGAGAGAAATAACTACGACTTTGTATATTGTGTATTTTGAGTTCATTGACCAGTAACTCTTTTATGTCTTTATTCTTTAAAGAAATGGCCATATAAGCACCATTAAAACTTGAAGAGTCAAACCATAATGGCATGTCTACGTAATGCTTTAATTCGTCACGATAATACTCAAAAAGTGCAGCTCTATGCTCAACTATATTATCTATTTCGTCCAAAAGGCTTAAACCAACGGCGCATTGATACTCATTTAATTTTGCATTAATTCCTGCTTCAGTGATATTGCCATTATCATCTATACCAAAATTAATTAAGCGTTTGGCTCGTTCAAAATCAGCTTTACGTTTAAAGACGATAGCTCCACCTTCAACGGTATGAAATACTTTAGTCGCGTGAAAGCTTAGCGTACTAGCATCACCAAAACTAAGCACGGATTTACCGTCAACATTGACAGCAAAAGCATGAGAAGCATCATAAATGATATTTATATTATATTTTTTTCCAATATCATCAAAACGATTAATATCACAAGGGTTACCATAAACATGGGTTGCTACAATCGTGTCGACATTCGAATCATTATCTAATACTTTCTGTACTTGTTTAGGACATAGGTTATAAGATTTTTTATCAATGTCACTAAAGGAAGTTTCTATACCCTGCCAAATTAATGAACTGGCGGTAGCAACAAAACTAAAAGGGGTTGTTAAAGCACTTTTGACGTTAAGGGCTTTATATGCAACCTGCAATGCCAATGTGCCATTAGAAACTAGCAATAAATTTTCAACCCCTAAGTAAGCCTCTAATCTTTGAGTTAGTTGTTGATGTAGGGGACCAAAATTAGTATACCATCCGCTATCATTAACTTGTTCTAAGTATTTAGTTAGCTTTTCTAAATTTGGTTTAATCGGCTGATTTAATTTAATTGTCATTTTACTAAGCTCATTAAATACTTACCATAACTATTTTTCATCATTGGTTTAGCCAGTTCTGTTAACTCTTCGCCTGACAACCAATTATTATTAAAAGCAATTTCTTCTAAACAAGCGATTTTAAAACCTTGCCTGTGCTCAATCGTTTGAACAAACTGCCCGGCTTCTAGCAGCGATTCATGAGTCCCTGTATCTAACCAAGCAAAGCCACGGCCCAATATTTCTACACTTAATTCTTTTCTTTCAAGGTAAGCATTATTTATACACGTGATTTCTAATTCCCCTCGCTCAGAAGGTGTGATAGATTTTGCAATTTCAATTACATTATTGTCATAAAAATAAAGGCCAGTGACGGCATAATTTGACTTGGGCTTATTTGGTTTTTCTTCAATTGAAAGTACAGTCATATTATCGTCAAAATCGACTACTCCAAAACGTTCAGGATCTTTTACTTGATATCCAAATACTGTAGCGCCTAATTGCTTTTGTGCTGCATTAAGTAACTTAGGAGAAAACCCTTGTCCATAGAAAATGTTATCTCCCAATACTAGGCAAACATTATCATCACCAATGAATTTTTCACCAATAATAAAAGCTTGTGCTAAACCATCTGGGCTTGGCTGTATTTCGTAGCTAATATTAATACCAAACTGAGAACCATCTTTTAATAAACGTTGATATCCACCAATATCATCAGGAGTTGATATAATTAATATATCCCTGATTCCCGCAAGCATTAATACTGATATAGGATAAAAAATCATTGGCTTATCATAAATAGGTAATAACTGCTTTGATACACCTTGAGTAATTGGATATAGGCGTGTACCTGACCCTCCAGCTAAAACTATTCCTTTCATTTTATCTATGCTCCTAAGCGCTCTCGTTGATAAGAGCCGTCTTGAACTCGTTTACACCATTTAGCATTAGCTAAGTACCATTCAACCGTTTTTCTTAAACCAGTTTCAAATGTTTCTTTTGGTGTCCAGTTTAATTCCTTTTCTATTTTACTTGCATCAATGGCATAACGAATGTCATGACCTGGACGATCTTTAACAAAAGAAATTAGTTCTTTATAGTCACTTTTTTGTGGCACCAGTTCATTTAATATGTCACAAATAGTTTCAACGACTTCAATATTTTTCTTTTCGTTATGACCACCTATATTATAGGTTTCACCAACAATTCCTTCAGTAACCACTTTAACTAATGCTCGCGCATGATCTTCAACGTAAAGCCAATCGCGAATTTGATCACCTTTACCGTAAATAGGTAAAGGCTTCCCTTCTAAGGCATTTAAAATGACTAATGGAATTAGCTTTTCTGGGAAGTGGTAAGGGCCGTAATTGTTTGAACAGTTGGTAATAATCGTAGGTAGACCATAAGTACGGAGCCACGCCCGAACTAAGTGATCACTTGAGGCTTTAGAAGCAGAATATGGTGAGCTTGGATCATATGATGTTTCTTCAGTGAATAAATCATCCGTTCCGCCTAAATCACCATAAACTTCATCAGTTGAGATGTGGTGAAAGCGGAAATTAGGTTTGCAATCATCATCTAATCCTAACCAATACTGTCGTGTTGCTTCTAATAAGGTGTAAGTACCTACAATATTGGTTTCAATAAATGCAGCAGGACCATCAATAGAACGATCGACATGAGATTCTGCAGCTAAATGCATAACTGCATCGGGCTGATGTTCAGAAAAAACTCTATCAAGTTCAGCTCTATTACAAATATCAACTTGTTCAAAGACATATCTTGCAGAGTCAGATATGTCTGACAATGATTCTAAATTACCCGCATAGGTTAGTTTATCTAAATTGATCACACTATCATTGGTATTATTAATGATGTTTCGAATAACGGCTGAGCCAATAAAACCAGCACCACCTGTAATTAAAATCTTAAACATAAATCTCTACTCATAAATTAATGATGTTGATTATTTTCAACATCAAAACTCAGTTATTTTAACACCCTGAGACAAGACGGTCATCATTGAGACACATATTGATGGTCTCAATCAACATCAACCTATTAAAAAAGCCCTTATCAATAAGGGCTTAATTATTAAAACCTTCTTTCATACCAATAGGTTTGCCTATTTAACTTTTTCAAATTTTGTTATTTTTCGAATAACGAATACATAACATGCAAAGACAAAAATAAACCCTGTCAGCATAATTACATCTGTTGTAGCAAAATATTCACCCGCTAAACCAATTATCGACATTACTACTGCAAATATAGAGATAATAAGCAAAGTTTGACGAGAGCTATAACCAACACGTTGAAGTATATGATGAAGGTGATCTCTGTCTGGCTTAAAAGGTGATTTACCATTTTTATAACGTCGAACCACTATTGCTAACATATCCATTAATGGTACGGCGCAAATCCACAGTGCGGTTACAGGCCTAAATGAGGCGTTTTCATTTTGAGTCCCCATAGTAAGCAACCAAATAACACTCAAGCCAATGAACATGCTTCCTGCGTCACCCATAAATATTTTTCTTGCTTTGGACGCTAAACCTAAATTAAAAATTAAATAGGGAATAGTCGCCGTAGCAAGTATTAACGGGTAACTCACGTAATCGTTTTGTCCACTCATGATAAATAGAATAGCGATAGCAGTAAAAGTATTAATGCTTAAACTACCGATCAACCCATCAATACCGTCAACCATATTAAAAGCATTGATAACAACAATAATACCTACATAGGTAAATATAATACCTACAGGGCCTAGTGTTACATCACCTAAACCAAACAAGTTACCTAAGTTTGAAATATAACCACCTACACCATAAATCATTAGACTAGCAACAATAAGCTGGCCAATAATTCTAATACGTACTTTCAAGTCAAATTTGTCGTCTACCGCACCAATGAAAACCATCATTGCTGAGGCAATGAGGTACATACGAAGTTCTAAAGTATTAGGAAGCCATAAAAGACTAGCCATAAGTACCGCTATAAAGATTGAAATTCCGCCAATAAGCGGAATATGTCCGGCATGCAATTTTCGTTCGCTTGGTTTGTCAACTAAGCCAACTTCTATTGCTACCGGTTTAAAGAACTTAATTGCGATAAAGGCAAAGCAAAAAGCGGTAAGTGCAGAGATAAATACTTCCATCATAATTTCATATTAGCTTACGCTAAATTTTCGTCCTTTGGTTTAGTCGATTTATTATTCTTAGTAAAGTGTCTGATTAATACGATAAGTACCGACAATATACCACCCAGCATTGTACCTAGTACTACAATTAATGCACGCTTAGGGCCAGACTTTTTTTCTGGTACTTGAGCAGGGTCAATCGTTTTTAAAACATATTCTGCTGAAACCTTAGTTAGCATCATATTTTTTGTTTGCTCTTCAATCAATTGATAAAAAACAGTTTCCATGGCACTTACTTCTGTGTTCTCAAGTTGTTTCGTTAAATAATCAATAGAAGATTGAGCTTCTTTTTCATCTTTTTCACGCATAAAGTCATTAACGTCTTCAACTAACCAAATTAGCCATTGTTTTGCTACTTCAGGTGAATAGAATGCAACATCGATTGTTACTAGCGAAGTTGCTTTATCTTGTGTAATGGAAAGTAATTTTAAAAGTTCTTGATAGGCTTCCCAAGAAGACGGTTCAGACTTTTTGGGGTATGAGGCTTCTCTTAACCATTTTTTATTTTTACTATCATAAAGTTCTTTATTAATGAGGAGAGAATCTGTTGCTCTATCCCAATTTTCACTTGCCATTAATGGCACTAACAATTCGTGTTTAATAATAAAGGTTTCAAGGAATGCACGTGACTTTATAATTTCAAGAGCTAAAGCCGTTTTATCAGTACCACCGCCACCTAAGCTAATTCCAGCAAGACTAGCTAAGCCACCAAACTGTCCAGCAAGAGCCCCCATTCCACCGGCAGAATCTGATGAGGCTGGCGCTAATAAAATTGATGCTTTATAAATATCAGGTTTTGATAAGGCAAAAGCTATAGATGAAACAGCAAATATAAATGAAATAACGATGATAATATATTTCCCTGACCATATAGCACGCCATAATTCTGCTAAGTCAATATCTTCATCTGAGTTATTATTTTCGGCAAGTTGCTGAGAAAGCAAGAGTACTTCTGGAGAAAACGGTGTAGTGGATTGCTGAGTACTATTATGACTCGATTGATTCTGATTTGGCACTTGCAGATTTTCCATACTTAACTATTTGAATAACAATAGGACACTTCCCTATTAAAGGTTTCGGATTATACGGTATTAAATGTTGTTAAGCCAATGTTTTGCTGATCTTCAATGATGGTTTGCCATTACTCTTCGCTGCGTATAATTCTCATAGTTATCTCGGAAATGAACTATGCGGCTATAGATATCGGAGCTAAAGAATTAGAGAAAGGTATCGTTAACTATAACTATAACTATAAGTTTAAGT
>NZ_JACGVR010000043.1:0-29423 GCF_014077325.1 Colwellia sp. BRX8-5 | reverse complement strand
GCAATGTTTTAGACAATGCAGAAACAGCAGACGGTCCACTAACTGTCACCAGCTTTACTGTTGATGGTAATACGTACAATGCAGGTGACACGGTAAGTCTTGCTGAAGGCGAACTCACTTTAAATACCGATGGTAGTTACACTTTTACACCGAATGATAACTTTAATGGCAGTGTGCCAGTGATCAGCTACACCATTACCGATGGTGCCGGTGATACCGATGTGTCGACCTTAACGATTGCGGTCACGCCGGTGAACGATCCACCAGTTGCGGCTGATGATAATTTTAGTGTTAACGAAGGCGAAATCGTCAGTGGCAATGTGATCAGCCATGATGACGGCGATGGCGTGATGGATAACGATGGTGGCGATGGTGCTAGTCTGAGCGTGACTCAAGTCAATGGCGTTGATTTAGTCTTTGATCCATTAACGGGTGAAGCCCGTGTAGATATCAAAGATGGTTTTATCTTAATCAAGGCTGATGGCAGTTTCACTTACACCCACAATGGTAACGATCTAGTAGGTGCACCACCAAGCTTTAATTATACTTTAAGTGATGGTACGGATGTTGATACCGGTACTGTGACAATCGCAGTAACACCAGTGAACGATCCACCGGTTGCAGAAGATGACGGCTTTAATATTGATGAAGGGGAAAGCGTTTCAGGCAATATTATACTTCATCACGATGGTGATGGTGTTATCGATACTGATGGTGGTGACGGTTCAACATTAGTGATAACTCATATTAATGGCATCGAACTAAGCTTTGGAACAGATGGCTTTGCTATTATTAATGTCGAAGGGGGTATTTTAAGTATTAATGCTAGTGGCGACTTTACTTATCAAAATAGTGAAGGCTATGTTTTAGACGCTACTCCACCAAGTTTTGAATACACTTTAACTGATGGTATTGATAGCGATACAGCCAATGTAATTATTACTGTTAATGACTCTGCTCCAGTTGCTGTCGATGACAATAATTACATTATATACCGCGAAAAGGATGGGAAATCAAGGATCGAAGGTATCCGAGGAAATGTCATAAGTAAAGGTAGTTCTGGAGATAATCAGGATACCTCAGTTGATGGAACCGTAACCTTAATTCAATTTGAATTTGAAGGCCAAGTATACATTTTTGATACTAACAATACTTCTTACATTATAGATACGGGGTTTGGTATTTTTACTATGTATGATACAGGGAAGTATAACTTCATTTTAGCTTCAGGGACTGATGTTAATACTATTCCTACATCGATTGAATTCGTTTACACCATCCAAGATGGTGATACCGCCAATCCTGAAACAGATAATGCGACTCTAACCATTTATTTTGAAAGTGCAAATGCTAACAACGCCAACGATACTAATGATGAGAGCTCTGCTTTATCTAACGGCGAACTTATCGACTTGTCTTTTAGTGAATCTGCTACCAGCCAAAGTCTAGGCAATCAAGGTTCAAATCTTGCAACTGATTATGATTTAAGTGATCTTTTGGTGCAAAGCCAGAGTGAAACTTTTATGTTTGATGAATTTTCGCAAAGTGACTTAAATACAGATCAAGAAAGTGAAGTTACAGTTATCTATGCAGACGAAAACTTGACCTTAGAAAATATTGATCAGGTCGACGCACTTTCAAATACTGAAACAATAATCACCAATAATTTCTTAAATAAAGGTGTAACATTGAACAGTGATGCGTCATCAGAAATTGTGCCATTGCCCATTGAACTCGACACTTCAGACCAGATATGATTAAGTCGAGTAAATTAAGTAGCAAAACATAACAAGTACAATGAGCTAATGATGAGATGTACTTTCCAACATCATTAGCTTATTGGCTTTTTTAAGGGATAACATACTAGGTGCAATCAACAGTGCAACAGTCAACTCAATGGACAATTAACGCTTCACAAAAGTTAAGTTCAGACCCTCTGTTAGACAGTTTAGTGCTTATAACAGAGCATTATGGTAACCCGTGTTCTCCTGAAGCGCTCGCGGCTGGTTTACCACTTACTGGTGCTAATCTTACACCAGAGCTATTACCTCAAGCAGCATCTCGCGCAGGGTTGAGTGCAAAATTAGTGCGTAAAGGCTTGAATGAATTACCCTCAATGTTGTTACCTTGTATTTTGATGCTAAAAGATAAAAAAGCCTTAGTATTACAAGAACTCGATATTGAAAAAAATATAGCAACAGTTTCTTTACCTGAAACTGGTGGTGAAGAACAGTTAACAATAGAGGAATTAGAATCGAGTTTTGTTGGTTATTTATTTTTAATAAAGCAGCAATATCGCGGTGATAGAAATTTTGATGTTCATCTTAATAGTTCAAAAGAACATTGGTTATGGCAGAAAATTAAGAATACTTCATCGATATACCGAGATGTAATTATTGCGTCAGTAATGATCAATGTTTTTGCTCTGGTATCACCACTTTTTGTGATGAATATTTATGACAAAGTGATACCTAATCTCGCTTTTGAATCGCTTTGGGTACTCGCCATTGGTGCCGGTGTCGCTTATATTTTTGATTTTATTTTAAAACAACTTCGTGGTTATCTAATTGATGTTGCAGGCAAGAAAATTGATATTGAAGTTTCTTCAAAATTATTTGCTAAAGTGATTGGTATACCGCTTGAAAAACGCTCCCCAAGTGTCGGTGGAATGGCAAAGCAGCTGAGTGAATTTGACAGTGTTAGAGAGTTTTTGTCTTCTGCGACAATAAGTGCCTTAGTTGACTTACCTTTTGCTGTGCTTTTTATGTTTTGTATTTGGCTTGTTGCAGGAGACTTAGTGATGTTTCCAATTATTGCCTCAATACTTATCATTGGCTACACATTATTAAATCAATCTAAACTGCGTAAAGCGATAGAAGAAAGTAATAAGTTTTCGGGTTTACGCCATGGACATCTGATTGAGTGTTTAAGCGCTTTAGAATCTATTAAAGCTAATGGCGCAGAAGGTGTTGTGCAAAGAGCTTGGCAGCAAATGGTTGGTCATACCTCGACCTGGTTACTTAAATCTAAAATGATCACTAATTCGGTCTTAAATTTTGCGAGTTTTATTGTACAAATATCAGTAGTCGCCGTTGTAGTGTTAGGTGTCTATCGGGTATCAGAAAACTTAATCTCGATGGGGGGAATTATAGCGGCTGTTATGTTAACCGGTCGTGCTATATCTCCTATTGCTAAGCTTGCTGGCCTAATGACGCGCTCTAATCAAACCTTAAGTGCTTTGAAACAACTTGATACTTTAATGGAGCAAGAAGGCGAATTTGAAGACAAAGCTCATTTGGTTAGTCGAACAAAACTCAGCGGCAATATAAATGCTGAAAATATCAGTTTTAAGTACCCTAATGCAGAAAGTGACTCTTTGCAGCCAATGTCAGTAAAAATTAATCAAGGAGAAAGAATCGCCATTGTTGGCCATAATGGTTCGGGTAAAACAACGCTAGCTAAATTACTATTAGGTCTTTATCAGCCAAGCAAGGGTAGCATTCAATTTGATGGTTTAAATCACCGGCAAATTCACCCTAGTGACTTACGAAAAAACATTGGCTATTTACCACAAGATATTGTCTTATTTCATGGTACCATCCGCGATAATATCCTCTTTGGTACTCGTCAAGTTACTGAATATCAACTTATTAGAGCGGTTCAACTGTCTGGTGTCAGTGCTTTTACCGATCATAATAGTCAAGGCCTTGACCAACAAGTGGGGGAAAGTGGTAGTGCATTATCACGTGGTCAAAGACAGTCAATTGTTTTAGCCAGAGCGATATTAAATTCACCTCAAATATTACTGTTAGATGAGCCAACCGCGAGTCTTGATGCTCGTGCTGAAAAGAAGTTTATTGAAGCAATCAATGCAACGGCAAAAGATCGCACTATGTTATTAATTACCCATAAAATGGATTTATTAAAATTGGTTGACCGCATTCTTGTTTTAGATAAAGGTAAATTGATTATTGACGGTCCAAAAGATAAAGTATTAGCGCAACTCAAAGGCGAAAATTTAAATCAAGAGGCGAACTTATGAAGGTTAGCCAACAAGACCTAGAAATGGCTGACGATGTATATGGTGCAATGCTAACGGAAGTGCCAAGTTTACATCGGTTAACTATATGGGCAATGGGTGGATTACTTTTTTGTTTTCTTATTTGGTCATATTTTTCTGAACTTCAACAAGTTACTTCAGGAATGGGCAAGGTAATACCATCAACTCAAGTACAAATTATACAAAGTTTAGATGGTGGTGTATTACAAAAACTCTTTGTTCAAGAAGGTATGCAAGTAATTAAAGGGCAACCGATTGCAAGTATTGATGATACTCGCTTTAGATCTGACTTTGCAGAACAAAAACAGGAGGTGAGTAGCCTAAGAGCGAATGTCATTCGCCTTAGAGCCGAGCTTTCAAGTATATTGATTGGTGTTAGCGAAAGTTGGCAACGACAAATAGAAATAAATATAAAAGTACCCGTTTACCCAGACGATTTACAACAAAACGCTAAGTTTATGGTTGAAAGACAACAAGAAGAGTATTCTGGAAGAATAGACAATTTAATCAATCAATTAGCAATTCAAGCCCAGCAGATACAACAAAGGGAACAAGAAGTTGCTGAATTAGTTTCGAAAATTAATACCTTAAAAATAAGTTATGAGATAGCCAGTAAAGAACTCGACTTAACACGACCGCTTGCAGAAAAAAACATTGTTTCAAAAATCGAACTCTATAAGTTAGAACGTAGCGTGAATGAGCTTAAAGGTGAATTAAGTGCGGTTCGTTTGTTAGCACCAAAATTAAAGTCTGCCATACAAGAGTCAATTTTAAATCGTCGAGAAACAGCACTTGCTTATAGAACAGAAGCGAGATCAGAGCTTAATGAATTAGAGAATAAACTATCTCGAATTAATGAATCACAGGTTGGTGCTCAAGATAAAGTAACGAAAGCATTAATTTTATCGCCGGTTATTGGTACTATTAAAACCATACACATTAATACCTTAGGTGGAGTCGTTAAGCCGGGTGAAACCATTGCTGAAATTGTGCCCACCGAAGATAAATTGATGGTTGAAGCAAAAATTAAGCCCAGAGATATTGCGTTTATTTATCCTGGGTTGCCAGCTGTTGTTAAGATCACTGCCTATGACTTTACAAGATATGGCGGGTTAACGGGTAAAGTAGAGCACATAAGTGCCGATACAACACAGGATGAAGAGGGAAACAGTTTTTATCTTATTAGAGTACGCACAGATGCTTCAAGCATTAAGAATAAAAATGGCAAAGAAATGCCAATTATTCCAGGTATGCTAACAGATGTTGATGTTATTACGGGTAAACGAACAATTTTAGAATATATTTTAAACCCCATATTACGGGCGAATGAGGCTGCACTAAGGGAACGGTAAGGCTTGTCTACTAGCAATTAATAATAATAAGAATATGGAGTATTTATAAATAACATTATGTTTAAATTAAATAAAGTAACTATGGTTTGGTGTTTAGGCTTATCGGGATTATATTCCGCTAATAGCTATGCCCAAAGTTTAGAGGCAGCCGTTGCAAACGCACTTGATACACATCCTGATATTCGTCAGACATTTGCACGATTTAAATCTAAAGAAGAAGATGTTAATCGTGCCTCAGCAGGCTATTTTCCAACTATTGATTTAACTGCTGGTTATGGTTATGAATATACAGATACTCCCGGAAATAGACGAAATGCTACCATCGGCGATGACGGTGAAACTGAATTAGCCCGTGGTGAATTTGGTGTTAGTATTAAACAAATTCTTTTTGATGGCATGTACACGAGTAATGAAATAGATAGAACTAAATTCGAAGCGAGCGCTGAGCAATGGACATTAATTGCCAATGCAGAAGATCTTGCGTTACAAGTGGCTAAAGCCTATTTAAATTTTATAAAAACAGATGAGCTTGTTAAATTATCAGCAATAAACATTGCCTCACACCAAGTCATTTATGATCAAATAAAAGAACGTACTGATTCAGGCCTGGGTAATATTGCTGACTTGTCTCAAGTTACAGGCCGGCTAGCTCGCGCGCAAGCTAACATGATTTCGGCGCGTAATAATAACCTTGACGCTAGGTCACAATTTATTCGTTTAACGAATACACAACCGAGTAACCTTGTGCTACCAGTACCTGATGCCGATATGTTACCTAAAAATAAAGCAACGGGGTTAACTCTAGCAATAAAACGTCATCCGGTAATTAAAGCTGCTCAACAAGATATTAATGCGGCTCGTTCATTTAAAAACTCAATAAACGCTAGATATTATCCAACCTTATCTTTAGAACTCGGCGTGAATTCTGACAATGATGTTGGTGGTGAAAGTGGTATTAATCGATTTGGCGCTGACGTAGGTGGTCATCGAAACGATGCAACAGCAATGCTGCGCTTACGCTACAACTTTTACTCGGGTGGAAAAGACATTGCTACCGAACGAAGTGCAGCCTATAAAATTTCAGAAGCGCAGGAAATTAATTATAACGCTCACCGTCAAGTTACTGAAAGCTTTGGTCTTTCGTGGAATGCTTTTGAAATGTTAGCTTTACAAAAAACATATCTAAAGCAACATGTTATTACATCTAAAGATACACAGGCAGCCTACAAACAGCAGTTCGATATTGGGCAGCGAAATCTTCTCGATCTGCTTGATACCGAAAATGAATTGTTTCAAGCTCGTAAGGATTACCTTGATGCAGACTTTAATGAATTGAGCGCTCAGTATCGTTTGTTAAATGCAACAGGCCTGCTACTTGATTCATTGAGAGTAACAAGATCATCAAAATGGAAAGGTGAACACGAATACGAACAAGGAGCTTACAATGAATAAGTTATCAATTAAGCCAATAGAAGTTACTGCAAAATATTTAATGGTCGCTTTTGCAGTAATATTTATTAGTGCTTGTGCTGATACTCCTGTAGTCATATTAGAAGACTCGGTACAGCAGCTTTATGATTTAACTGATTATGACAGTGATGGTGTAGTAAAAGCGCGTGAAAAATGTGATGGGACTTCTATTGGTGCTGCGATTGACAATTATGGTTGTGGTACTCAAACGTCTAAAATAATGCCTTTTAAAATTGATGTTAAATTTGTTAACAATTCTTATCAACTGTCAGACCAAGCAAATGAAGACATCAGTAAGTTAGCAGAACTTCTTAAAATGAATCCGCAAATCAATGTAGTGATTGAAGGGCATAGCAGTAAAGTTGGCGTGGCAAAATTAAATCAAGTGCTGTCAAATAATCGCGCTAAAGCAGTTGCTTTGGTACTAATCAATGATTTTAAAATTAATGAAGAGCGTATCTCTTCAATTGGTTATGGCTTTGAACGCTTAGAAAACTTAGCAGATACTGAACAAGCGCATGCTGAAAATCGTCGTATAATGGCCGAGATATCTCATATAGAAAAAATTGATGATCTCAAATGGACCATTTATACGGTGAATCAAGCTAATTAATTATTAATGAGTAGCATTAGAAGAAGTTCTTTTTTTAAATGGATGGTCATCAAACCCATTCAAATGCTTCTCATCACCACAATATGTTTAGCGGCTATATTTGCTCAATCTACACAGCCCCTTAATGAAAAAGAAATTGTCACATCATTAGAAAAAAGTTATGGAGAAAGAGCAGGTAAAAGAGGCAAAGCCTGGTTTAAATTAATGCAACCAAAAGTTCAACATTCCCCCTTAGAAACATTACAAGAAGTTAATCAATTCTTTAATATGTTTAGGTTTATTGATGATAGTAAACTTTGGGGGGTGAGCAATTATTGGGCGACACCTATCGAATTTATCGGTGTTAATGGTGGCGATTGCGAAGACTATTCAATTGCTAAATATTTTACCTTATTAGAGATGGGTATTGCGGATGAAAAAATGAGGATCACTATGGTAAAAGCCGTCAAACTTAATCAATACCATATGGTACTCGCTTACTACGAAACGCCTAGTGCCGTACCATTAATTTTAGATAATCTAGACGGTGTTATAAAACCCGCAAATCAGCGCAACGATCTGATCCCTATATATAGTTTTAATGCCAGTCAATTATGGTTGAACAAAGCAAAGGGGCAAGGAATTCTTAGTGGAAAATCATCAAAGCTTAAACTTTGGCGAGACTTAAGACAGCGTATAACTACTTCAAAACTTAAACAACCCAAAATTAAAATGGAGTTTTAAGACCATGACCCTATTTAGAGAAATAAACTCATTACTGTTCGCACTTTTTTTACTAGTTATGACCAGTTTAGTTTATTTTCAATTTACACAAACCCGCGACTTTATGAATCAGCAGATGGATTCTGATTTAAACAACACTATAACTTCGTTAGGTTTAATGCTGAGGCCTCATCTTGAAACCGGAGATGTAGCCACAGCAGAAACCTTGGTTAATGTCATTTTTGAAGGCGGCTTCTATCGCAAGGTGACCCTTAAATGGCTAGTTGATGGCAAAGAACAAATTTGGGAAAATCCAATTGTTATTGAAGGGGTTCCACAATGGTTTATAAATCTAGATTTATTTGCCATACAAAAAAAAGAAAGTTTAATTACCTCAGGTTGGTTGCAACTAGCAACAATTGAAATTGAAGGTCATCCTGCGTTGGGTTATCAAGAATTATGGCGTGTGATGAATGACACTTTGATGATTTTATCTTTGCTTTTTATTCTTTCTATTATTGTTTTAAGGTTCAAATTGAACCGAATTTTAAAACCGTTACATAATGTAGCTATACACGCGAAAAACATTTCACAACGTAAGTTTGGTCAAGACCTTGAGTTACCGAAAACTATAGAGTTACAAGATGTCGTTGGCGCGATTAATTCGATGTCAGGGCAGTTAAAACAAATATTTTCGACCTTGGATGAAGAGGTTAATGAATTAAAAGAAGATAAATTTATCGATCAGGTTTCTCAATTGCCTAATCGACAATATTTGTCTGCACAAATCAATAATTGGTTAAATGAGCCTGGTTTTGGCGGACTTATTTTAGCTAAGTTTGATTGGCTTGAAGATGTTCATAGTAAGTATGGCTATCAAGGCCGAGATGAAATTATTAAAGTTGTGTCAAAACGAATGCAAGCCGAGTTGCCAGAAATCAGCGAATGTATTATTGCACGAATTGCCAACACCGAATTTGCATTTTTGATCACTAAAGCAGAAAAAAGTGTCATAAAAGTCTACTTACAGTCATTAATTCGGATCATTAATCAAGAGATAGCGAAAGCAGGTTGCACACCTAATACTCGCTTTGCCTTAGGTGTTAGTCAACGCATTGATAACATGAATTCGGCTGACTTGTTATCTCAATCTGATAATGCACTACAACAAGCACAACGCGAGCATAAAATAAGTCATTGGATAGATGCGGATCAACCACAAAAATATAGCCGTGAACAATGGCGCAGTAAATTGGTTGATTCTATTAATAACAACCATTTTAGTTTTCAATGGCAGCCAATTTTAGCTATGACGACTCAACAAGTTATTCAGCGCGAAATATATTGTCGTTTATACATAGACAAACAAATTGTCACCGCATCTGAGTTTATGCCATTTATAGAGTTGTTATCGTTAGGTGCTCAGCTAGACAGATGTTTATTGCAGTCAATCGAACAGCAGAATATTTTGGCCCTTGCAGATGAGGGCATCGCGATTAATTTAACGCATGATAGTTTAAAAGATCCACAATTTATTCATTGGTTAGCGCAATACCTTAAGCAATCCGCCTATGCCGAACGTATTTCTTTTGAAATACCCGAATCAGCAGCCATAACCTCGTTTGAGCAATGTTATCAGCTAGCAGAAATTGTAAGAGCAGCGGGTGCTAAGATAGGTATTGACCAGTGTGGTCGTCAAATTGGCTCTTTAGAATATTTACAAAAACTCTTACCTAATTATATAAAATTAGACTTATCTTTCGCTTATTATGAGAAGTTAAATCACAATAAAGAACTTTGCCGTGCGCTAGTCAATGTGGCGAAAGGACTGAATATCTCGGTTATTATTACCGGAATTGAAGACCAAGCGCAATTAGCAGATTTTAATTCATTAAAAGCAGAGGGTTATCAAGGCTATATTTCTCCAGTTGAAGACGTTGATATTAATCTCAGTTAAATTTATGGGTATTAAAGTTTTAATGGCTTAATAATTTAGCTCTCCTATCTAGATTAAGTGTTTTTTAGGCACTATTTTATGAAAGAGACAATATTCATCTTTTGTCTCTTTAAGGAATGCTATAAGTGGAGAAAATTTTTATCAAAATATTTACCCATATATAGCAACGCCAGTAAAATATGAAAACGTTACGCTTCTTAATTTAATCCATTACAAAAGAACAATTAATAACAAAAGGATTAGTCAATTGTTAGCGCAAGCAAACAACATTATTGCTTTTTTGTACAGAACCTTGGACTAAGGTACAAAAAAGCAATTGATTAGTGATGTGTTAAATAAACGATTTATCTTAAAATAAACAACCACAAGTCATTAGAGGTATGTCATATTTAACACTATGAGTTATCCATAGTTTGTTCAAATTCCAGGGATTTAGAATGACAAGTATCAATAATACTAAAAAATTTAATTTATCGAGGTTTATTAAAAACCTAGCACAAAGTACTTTATTCTTATTATTTTTGACACAGGTAGTAGGGTGCTCATCTTTAAACGATGAGGCCGTTGTTGAAAAAGCTATAATAAGTGAATCCTCCTTAAAAGGCCCCTATGAAATAGCGGCTGAAGAAAATATCCCAAGCGTAATCAGCTATGAAGAGCCAGAAGATTCATTAAGATTTATCAATGAGCCCATTTTTAAATTTAATGATAAAGTATATCGCTACGTACTTAGCCCCTTCGCAGTAGGTTATCAAAAAGTTGTTCCTTTGCCTGTTGATCAAAGTATTCGAAACTTTTTTTACAATTTACGTGAACCGCTTTACGCGTTAAATCATTTATTTCAAGGAGAGCTTTCTAAATCGGGTAACAGTCTTGCTCGAGTGTTGGTAAATAGTACCATAGGTTTGTTTGGTTTATTTGACCCCGCCAACAGCATGATGGAACTGGAACGTGATAAAACGACTTTCGGAGAAACTCTTGCTTCTTATGGCGTCGGACATGGTGTTTATCTTGTTTTACCTTTACTTGGACCTTCAGACTTACGTGATACGGCATCATTATCGTTCAACTACCTAGCACACCCACTTAATTTCATTAATGATAAGAGGGCAGCTCAACAATTACTATTTGTTGATGGTATTCAAGCACAAACGCCTATTTTAGCTAAGTATCCACAGGTATTAACTGATGTTGAAAACCCTTACGAGTTTACGCGTAATTTATATATGCAAAGCATTCAACGAGATGGTCAAGAGCGTCGCAATGAAGTTTTTAAAACCGAAAAGCAAAAGCTACAATAACGCCTTTTTTAGTACTTCTAACCCAAAAGTGGAATAAATATGTTTAAAGCGAGTGCAACCTTTTGGGCTTATACCAGCTGTATTATTTTTTGCATACTCACGGCGACATTAGCCTGGCAAGCGAAAAATTTTGAGATTGATGCTTCAGCAGATACTTTGTTAGTCGATAACAATAAACATTACATTTTAACCCAGCTAGCTAGTCAACGTTATGGCTCTGAAGAATTTATACTGATTGCATTTAAACCGAGTAACAGCCAGTTATTTTCGACAACTAATCTTGATATCTTGTCGGAACTTGGCAGAAAAATAGAGAAAATAGCTCGTGTTAAACAAGTCAACAGTATTGTTAATGTGCCTATTTTTTCTTCTGCTAAAACAGTTTCTGCGGATGTTGAAGAGTTAACTTGGGAAAATAAAAAGTTTGATGAGCAAACGTTCTCACTAAGTTTAAAAAAACACCCTTTGTATGAGGGCTTGCTTATTAACAAAGGTCAAACGGCATTGTCGTTGCAAGTGGTTTTTAAGACAAATAAAAAAGTTGAACAGATAAATGACGATATTATTGACATTAAACGTCACTTATTAACCCGAGAACTCACCGATAAAGAACAAAATGCACTTGAGGCGCTAAAGCAACAACAGCAGAAACTTAATAAGCAACTCGAGCAAACGCGTATTGATGAAATTGAAAAAATTCGCGCGCTTCTATTACCCTATAAAAAAGACGGTGCCTTTTATTTAGGCGGTAATAATTTATTGTCATATGAGTTAATTCAAATTATCCAGAATGATTTAGTTCTTTTTGGTGCTTTAATTATTCTGGTGGTTATTGTGTTGTTGTGGTTTTTGTTTAGACAAGTAAGTTGGGTAGTTTTACCCATAGTTTGCTGTGCAACAAGTGTTGTTATGACGATAGGTTTACTCGCGGCACTGGATTTTAAAGTTACTGTTATTTCAGCGAATGTATTTGCCCTGCAAATTATTTTGTCTTTAGCGATGATAATTCACCTAATTGTACATTACCAAGAGTTGGTGTTAAAACACATCGATTGGGATCATCAAACACTTGTATTGGCAACCATTAAACAAAAAATAAAACCTTGTTTTTATGCAGGTTTAACGACCTCTATTGGTTTTGGCTCGCTTATCTTCAGTGGTGTTCAGCCAGTTATAAGTTTTGGTTGGATGATGGTTGTTGCTATGCTGGTTAGCTTCATTGTTAGTTTGGCTTTTTTCCCCGCATTACTGTTAGTCATTTTTAATAAACAAGGTTTTGTTAAGCAGCATCATCAGATTGAAAGGGGAATGACAGGCGCAGCAACTTTTGTTATTAATCAGCCAAAAAAGATTATTATTATATCTACTTTGATCACCCTTGTTGGTGCCTTGGGGTGCCTAAAGTTAACGGCAGAGAATAGTTTTTTAAATTACTTTAGTGAATCAACCAATGTTCGAAAAGAGCTGACCTTTATCGATCAAGAGTTTGGTGGCTCGACGCCATTTGACCTGTTATTGAATATTCCAGATAAGCAAATAAAATCAGGATTAGTTATCTCAGCCAGTGCAGTGCAGACGGTAACAGATATTCAAAATATGTTAGCAAAAGAGCAAGCCATTGGTGCGATTACCTCAATTGCCGACTTCACTAAAATTGCTCAAGTGGTCTATGGTAAACCCCTGACAGAATATGAACTTACCGCACTCTACAAAAGTTTAGATGTTGAGTTACAGCAGAAACTTTTTGGCGCTTACTTTTCAGAAAAAAATAACCAAATACGAATTTCTATGCGGGTTCAAGACAGCACTAAAGATCTAAATAGAGCCGATTTGTTGGCACATATTCATAAAGAGTTATCTGCAATGGGCATTAAAGAGCAGCAGTATACATTAACTGGTTTGTTCATCCTTTATCAAGATGTACTGTCACGTTTGCTCGATTCGCAAGTGCTGACGATACTCATTGTTTATGGTGCGATGGCGATAACACTGATGATTATATTTTCATCGTTCAAAGTTGCCTGGATTGCTTTAGTGCCTAATTTTATTACTACCGTAGTGATTATGGGCGTCTTAGGGATATTTTCGATTCCGCTAGATTTAATGACTATTACTATAGCCGCCGTAGCTATGGGAATTTCAATGGACGATACTATTCATTATATACACCGCTATATAGAAGAAATGGAACTTGGCCAAGCAAATAGCGATGATTGGATTAAGCGGACAAATTTATCGATTGGTTATGCACTAATATATACGACTACCGTTATTGTTATCGGTTTTGGTACCTTAATATTTTCTAATTTTGTGCCAAGCATATTATTTGGTTTACTGACCAGTGTGGCGATGATAGTTGCTCTAGTTACCGACATCACAACATTACCGGTATTATTGAAAAAATATTTAACTAAAAATAACCTTAAACAAAGCTAATCTTTTAAAGATATTAATCGAGCTAATGAATCAGTTAAAAAATTTAAATATCAAAGCACACGTTAAGTGCTGATCGACTAATGCTAAAACTGATAAGGGTAAAGTTTAATTGTGGCGGTTTTTATTCTTTATAAATAGATATATATTTCAATAAGTAACTAGTTAAATGGGGTTGCAATTAACGGTCTTAATTTAGATGCTTGAATTAAAGCCCGTACAGACCCATATTTACTTTTTATATTAAACGAATTTTAAAATACTTTTTAGTGAGATTTACTATGACTGATTCACCTATTCAAATAGTTTGCGCAAGTTGCGGTACGAAAAATCGTCTAGCTAAGGCTAAGCTCAATGACCAGCCTCTATGCGGTAAGTGTGGTAAAGCTGTGCTTTCTATTAACCCTGTTGTTGGTAGCGATAAAAACTTTAACCGTTATATTACCGACAACGGTTTACCTGTTGTTGTCGACTTTTGGGCACCGTGGTGCGGGCCTTGTAAACAATTTGCACCCACTTTTGAACAGGTTGCTGCCGATATGTTTACACAAGCTTGTTTTGTGAAGTTAGACACTGAAAGCAATCAAAATACCGCAGGAGGACATAATATCCGTTCTATTCCTACTTTAATGATATTTCATCACGGCAGAGAAATTGCTCGAATGTCCGGCGCCTTACCCAAAGCACAGTTCAAACAATGGCTAACTGAAAATTTACCGATGACAAACACATTATAAGTGTCGTAAAGAACATTCTTTATAGGTGCTGTGGTTACTCACAAGGGACAAAGATTATCCTTGTGAGTAACAAGTTAAACGATTTTATCAGTTAACGTTATTCGTTTAATAGCGAGATAAAAAAGCTCATTTCTAAAGCTTTTTCTTTTAAACTTTTAAATCGTCCTGATGCACCGCCATGGCCAGCGTCCATATCTGTCTTAAACAACAACAAATTATCATCTGTTTTAAGCTCTCTCATTTTAGCTACCCACTTCATTGGTTCAAAGTACTGAACCTGTGAGTCATGTAATCCGGTGGTCACAAGTATATTTGGGTAGTGTTGAGCAGTGATATTATCCATTGGTGAATAAGATAAAATATCTTGGTAGGCTTGTGCTTCGTTTGGATCACCCCATTCGTCATATTCATTGGTGGTTAGCGGTATGCTTTCATCGAGCATTGTTGTTAACACATCTAAAAAGGGCACATGAGCGCCAATGCCTAAGTATAGTTCCGGTGCTTGATTGACCACAGCGCCCATTAATAAGCCGCCAGCGCTACCGCCAGAAGCAAATATTTTATCTTTAGCGCCATATCCTTGGGCAACTAATGCCTTAGTTACATCAATAAAGTCATTAAAGGTATTTTGTTTAAGCGCTTTTTTACCGGTTTCATACCACTGCCTGCCTAACATTTCTGAGCCACGAACATGGGCAATAACATAAACAAATCCTCTATCAAGTAAACTTAACGTTTGACTCGAAAAATCAGGATCTATGGTTAAGCCATAAGCACCGTAACCGTATTGAAGAAGTGGGTTGGTACCATCTTTTTTAAAACTATTGCGACGATAAACAATTGACACTGGTACTGCTGCACCATCACGTGCGTTAATAAATAGACGTTCTGCTTGATAATCGTCTTGGTTAAAGCCACCTAAGACTTGTTGCTGTTTCAGTAACTTTCGCTCACCTGTTGCTAAGTCAAATTCAAATAAAGAATCGGGTGTTGTTAAGCTAGAATAATATAATCTTGCGATGGTACTGTTTGGCTCCGGATTTTCGTCAAGACAAGCAAAATAACAGGGGTCATCAAAAGATAGTGGATAGTGATGACCGGCATTTTCTCCCTGAGTTGTGTGCACGATAAAACGAATTTGACCATTTTCTCTTTCGGTTATTACAATGAAACGGTGAAATAATTCAATGCCTTCAACCAGTACATTTTCTCTGTGGGGAATAATTTCTTGCCAGTTATTGATATCATCAATTTGTGCAGCCGTGGCTTTCATTAACCTGAAGTTTTTAGCTTGATAGTTAGTCACAATATAAAAAAATTCACCCATTTTATCGGCGTGATATTCATGTTGTTCTTGATAAGGTAATAATTCGGTAAACTGCCCATTGGGCTCATCGGCACTGAGTACTAAATAATGTGTAGATTCAGTGGCATGTAAACAAATATAAAGCTGAGAGTCATCTCTGCTCTTATCTAAGCTGATATAAAAACGGTGGTCGTCTTCTTGATAAACAAGCACATCATCAGCTTGTGGTGTTCCTAATGTATGGCGATATACTTGTGTGCCAAGCAAAGTTTCTAAATCTTTCTTTACATAGAAAAGGGTTTTATTGTCGTTCGACCAAACAACTTGTCCTTCAGTTTCAACAAGAATATCGGCTAAATAAGCATCTGGCCCATCAGATGTCTTAGTTAAATCTTTAAAATGAATGGTATAGATACGACGACTGTCGGTATCTTCAGATATTGACATGATTTGGTCATTTTGACTTATTGATAAGTCCCCTAAATCATAAAACTCATGATCTTGTGCGCGCTCATTAACATCTAATAAGAGTGTTTTATTTTCACCGGCAAAACTTGTTGCTCGGTAATAGTTGGAAAACTCTTGCTCGCCATTAATTTCGCTGTGATACCAATATTTTCCATCTTTTGCTGGAACAGTATTATCGTCCTTGACAATCCTGTCTTTAAGTTCATTAAAAAGTAGTGCTTGTAAAGGTTTTTGCTTGGCCAACATGGCATCAGCATAATTATTTTCATCATTAAGGTGTGCTAAAACTTTTTCATCACTGCGCAGGTCATCACGCATCCAATAATAATTATCGATGCGTTGGTGATTGTGTTTTTCCATCGTATGAGGAATTTTTGTAGCTATTGGTGCTATAATTTTTTTGTCTGACGCCGCTGATATAAATGATGATGTTGGCACTAAGTGCTCCTAGTTAAATAATAAATGAAATGATAATAATTTAAGAAAAAGCGCGATAAAAGTCTATCGAGCTTTTTTAGATTAAGTGAACGCTTGTAAAGAGACTATGCAGAGCTCGCTATGTTTTTATTTTAATGATCAGGTTATCTTCGATAAACTTTAATTGCTCAAGTAATATCTCTTGTGAATCACCTGACATAAATACATGGCCAACCTCGCTGCTGGTACTGTCGTGTGCGTAAACTTCATCTCCAGCTGCAATATTAAGTTTAAATTGGTCTATTTCTTTGAGTGCTTTGCATTGCTCGATACCGGAAATCTCATCAATAGTTCCTGGACCAGGATGGATCATGAGTACGCAAGCAAATTTATTAGCTTTGACAGGTAACGGGGTTGGGGTCGCTCCAGTTTCTAACTCTACATAGGTTTTCCATGGGTTGAAACCATAGGAATATTGAATGAGTTCCATATAGTATCCACCTGGTGGGCGAACGGCCATTTCGCCAAATACTGGCCCCGCCTTAGTCAGATAGAATTCAGCATGAGTCATACCATTTTTAACGCCAAATCCTTTGATGACTTGATCATTTATCGCGATGATTTTTTCTTGCAATGCGAGGGTTAAATTTGCCGGTAATATTGATTTTTTCCATTGGTGAAGATAGTCGGTTATATTATGAAAAATAGGCACGCCATTATGGATCAACGTTTCTACGCTAACTTCACTTCCTTCAACAAAAGCTTCAGCCAGTAGGCCGGGCTTTGAATGCAATGCTACTTCCGCTAAGCTTTTTAGCACCATGACACCTCTTGCACCCGATTCTGCTACAGGTTTAACAACAAGTGGCAGGCCTAACTTATCAACTAATTCTTGTGGCGTATCGTTGTCATTGATGAGATGGAATTTTGTAATAGGAATGTTGTGCTCTAAAGCTTTGAGCTTCATCTCGTTTTTATTATGTAAGATACGGGTAATGTTAAGTGGCGTGCCTGTCAGTTTGAATTCTTGACGAACCATAGCAGCAATATCGACACTTGATTCAGTGGCTGCGATAACATATTCAATGTTAAATTCACGAATTGCTGCTATTTCAGCTTTTAAAAGCATTTTTTCTGCGCTTTCAAATGATGTTTCAATACAGCCCGACAATTTTTCTTTTCGACTTTCGTGAAGGGGACCATCACTCCAGAGAAAAACGTTATGACCCAGCTTTAATGCGGCTCGATAACATCGACCTCTTCTACCCACGATTAATACATTCGCCACTCAATACCTCTGATAATTTCTAAATCACATATTTATCTGCTGAGTCTAGTGAATATATATAAATTAATATATAAGAATATTTAGATAATTTAGCGCAGTAGAAGAGGGGGGATGAAAATTTCAAACAGTCTAAAATTTGGATCGTCGTTGTATTGTTAAGTAGGGTCAGGCAGCGAGGTAGATACTGCTTTGCTGACCCATATTTAATATGCCTTGGAGAAGGCATATTAGCTTATTATTTTTTATTGATAAGGCTTAACGGTAAAACGCTTCAACTGTGCCTTTAGCCGTCATTAAAAGTGGCTGACCACGACGGTCTAACGCTTTGTTCATGGTGACTTTTACCCAACCTTCGCTGATGCAATACTCTTCAACATCGAAACGTTCTTTGCCATTAAGTCGAATACCTATCTCGTGTTGAAAAATTTCTTCTACATGATGTGGGCTGCGGGGATTACCTGATAGGCGATCGGGTAAAGCGGGTAGCGATGTAGTATCGTTCATGTTTGTGACCTATGATAAAAAAATTGCGCTATTGTAGGCAATATATAGATAGCGCTCAAGCGCTGTTGTGATAAATTTTTAGCCTTTGTTTAAAAGTCTAAATAAACCTCAGGTTTATAACGCCGGTAAGCGGGATAATCTTCGATACTTAAAGCCGTTATCGAGTAGAAAAACTAAAGGCTATCCAAGTCAATCTACTCATCGTTGCAATACTGTTATTAGAAGCGCCAATCTTTGATGATTGGATTCCTACTCCCATCGACAAACCATAATGCTGCAACTAAACCCTCGGTATCATTAGTGACGGTAATTACAGTTTCAAAAACCGCTTCATTCAATGATGTTCTTAGTAAGCAGCTATCATAATTAATGTTATAGCTGCCATCGCTATTTTCTTGATAATCACTGCACAGTGATAAATAGGCAGCTTGATCATCATCATCAGATCTGATTATTTTTAAATTAAATGAACGCTCACTATTTAATGAAAATCCATCGGGTACTGATATATCACCGCTGGTTTGTGCACTACTTTCTAACACGGCTCTTGCCTCTAGGGGACTAGTTTCTGCTAAGATAAACTCAGTTACCACAGGTTGGGTTACAATCGGGTCGGGCAAAATAATCTCTGGTTGTTGTTCTTCTACTACCGGTTGTGGCGTTACTGATACTGTTTCTCCGGCCGAACCACCGCCGCCACATGCCGTTAATAAAGCACTTAATAGAACACTAATATATAGCTTATTCATATGTCACTCCTTTAATCTAAAAATGTATTTTTTATATTGGCATTATTTTCTATAAACCAGTCATCATCAATACGACCTTCATTGATAATAAAGCTAGAAAACAAGGGGTAAGCGTAAATTACATCCATGTATTCCAGAGGGTATTGCCATTGTGTACCAACATTGATCGCCCAAGGCATACCATTCTCATTAACAAAGTAACGCTCATTATCAGGTTCGCTCTTATCTTCACCTCTGTTAAAAAAGTCTGTTCTAAAAGCTTCGGTAGGGGCTTTATTGGGCAAATGTATTTCGTATGCTCTACCAGGAGCCTGTCCGAATACATAACCATGTTCATAGCTTTCAGTAGCGAATAAAAATGGGTCATAAGGGAACGCAGGCATTTCTTCAATAGGAATTGCACGGGTCATTGGCAGTGTCATTGAAAAATGCATTTGAATTTTAGAACCACAACCCGGTTCACTTCGGTAATACTTACAGTTTTCACCGGCACTTACATAGTCCCATACGTCGTTGGTAATTATTGCGATGGCTTTATCACGCCCCTGCTCTAAAGGTGATGTGAGCTGAGGCACGTTGTTAATGGTATAGCGGATATCATCTTCGTTAATCGTTTCTCTGCTAATACCAGGTAATTGGAAAGCAAATCCGTTGTGATAAGACCCGCCAACAGCGGCAATTTGCCCTTCAAGTTTCACTCGAATAACTTCACCATCAAGTATATATTCACTAATACGATAGTTCATCACTAAGTCATTGAAGTCATAATCGCCTACTATTGGCCAATTATCTTCAAAGGCAATAGTAGCCCAGCCAGAAGCACTTGGGTAATACTCTATGCTAACGTTAGCTTCTGTTATATCCACAAGATAATCTTCAACTTCACCATCACTAACACCACCCGTTGGACCTAAGTCAGCAGTGCTACTTATTCTAAAACGTGCCCAAGTACTGTTCGCTTCAGCCCATGTCGGCACTTCATATGAAATAATATTACTACCTGCAATAACAGGTAACGCATCAATTATTTTCTCATCGGTTCCAAAAACACCGTTACCATCAAAATCTATCCATGCATTTACAAAGGCTGAAGATGAAGCAACAAGTTGTAGGACTGCTAGGTTACCGACTTCTATACCTGTGACAAAAGCAACACCATCATCATCATTATTACCGTCTGTTTCGTCATCACTTAGTGGAAATTGAAAGCTATCAAATTCAGCATCAACGCTAATACCCATAAAGATAGAATTATTTTCAGTACTATGACGAGCCCCATTATCTTCAGCAGAGCTACCGTAAGATGCAGGCGCATCACCAAAGTCAATGCTCGTTTTTTCTGTAGAAATAACAGGGGCTAGGGCACAGCGTGCACCATCATTATTACTCGAACTGGGTCCATAAGCATATAAAACAGCAAGTGAGTTTGCTTCTTTAGTATCTATTTTAAAGACTTTACCGTCGTTGTTGCGACTAATATAAAGGTTTTCATCGACATCAAAGTAAATAGCGCCAAATGTACCTGATTCACCAACATTATTAATTAATTCTGAACTGCCATTATTTACATCAATACGATGAAGGTTACCGATATTATCAACACTATAGGCGAAACCATTAAAGGGATGAAAGGCCATATCAAAGATACGTAAATTTAAACTACTGCCATCAATAATACGTTCTGCAACTAAATAATTATCGGCAGTTGAATCTAATGGGATAGCGTATAAACCATTGGTGTTACCAGGGCGGTATAAATAATAGACATTGCTATCAAGGGCAATATCGCCAACATAGAATGATATTTCGGGTAAACCAGTTGTCGGTAATGGGGTTACTTGATAATTATTATTAATACGGACAGGTCCAGCAAACTCCGTGCTCCAAGCATAAAGATATTGGTCATGAAAATTAAAGCCCATCGCATTAAGTTTATTTGTTGTGCCCATAGTATTTGATAGTTGTTGATACTGACCGGTAGCCAATTGCACACCAAATAAAGTTGCTGAGGTATCTTGTATTAAAAAGGCATCGGTTGGACAAGCAGCAAACGGTTGCCCAAAAATGGCTTGGTTTACCGATAAAGCTACGCCATTTATGCACGCCTCTTTCCCGATGATGCTATCTGCACCAAACTCAATAAAATTAGTGGCTGAAAAAGCACCGCCACAATCATCACCTATACCTGCTATCACAGCATTAGCACCTGTTTGAACAAAGCCTTTTGCAAATATGTAACCTCGAGCTTCTGCACCTGCGCCAAGTTGTGTGTAGCCAGCTGAGCCTGTTTTGTCGCCAAGTACATTCCAGATAATAGTGCTGTTATCTGTTACATCTTTTAGTATTATCTTTGAATCTGCAGCTAAGCTTAGGTAATTAGCAATGTTGAAAATCCATACACCGTCAACACCTTTGCCATCTAGGGTTAGTGTCTTACCGATAGCTATCGATAAATAATCTATGGTACTGTAAATACCCGCTTCGAGTGTTTCATCATTAGTACCAAAAGACGTCGATATAAGTTCTGTTCCAGTACCTAAATCTTTCAACGTTACTTGTAATCTTGTAATTAAATCTTCTTGATTTGTTACTAAGTTAGGGATGGGAGATGCCAGCAAAGAATTTGCCGTAAGAATACCGTCTATTTGGACCCCTGCGCCTATGGTTGTGGTTGTACCTGCATCTATGTTGCCATGAAACACTGAACCGGCACCTATAGTTACTGTTGTGCCTGCAAAAACATCACCAGATACTTCTACTGTTGCATCTATTGTTACTGTAGTTCCTGCTATTAGAGCGCCAGCAATGATCGCACTCGCACCAACAGTGGCTGTGGTTCCGGCTTCAATATCGCCATTAACAAGAGACGCCACACCAAGTGTTGCTGTAGTTCCTGCTTGGATATAGCCGACAACAGCTGCGTCTGCGCCAAGGGTTGTTGAGGCTCCAGATTCAACATTACCACCTACAATCGCATTTGCAGCAAGTGTTATGGCTGTAGCACTTTGAACATTACCGCCAACAATTGTTCGCGCGCCCATCGTTATATAACTACTGGCATAAAGTGATTGGTTATTTAGCGCTGAATCTAATACAGTTTCATTACTGGCCTGTGCAGTAGATAGGGTAAAAAACAGACAAGTGGATATGATCAAACTCGCTTGTTTTGCTACACGTCTATAATGTATAGCGCTATTAACTATAATATTATTTATTAATACGCTAACATCAATTTTAGCCAAATTGTGATCCCAAATATAAGCATTATTCCTTTTCATCTTACTACCCTCAATTGTATGTAAAATTTTATTTGTTACTTAAGATAGGTATTGCAAGTAATGAACCAATATAGCGACAATTGATAAGTTGCTGATATCGTTAGTTATTATTGTTTTTGTGTTGGTTTTTCTATTTTTGTTTTGCGAAAATTATCATTTTGCAAAATAGAATAAAGTAAGGTTACTATTTTATTAATGGGGACTGATAAAGGATCAAGCCGCTGCTCTATTGAGATGCGGCTTTGGCGTTCATCTGGTTAACCGTTATAACTGTTTATATTGAAAACCATTGACTAACCATTGTTCTGTTTGCTTTATCCATGACAATCCATAAAGTCCCACTAAGTGTTTAGGTTTTAGTTTACAACGAGGGTCTGATAATAATGTCCTCGCCTGGGTAAAATGGCCGTCACCAATATTGAGTTTTGCCAAGTGACATAAATGTGTTGCACTATATTTAAGCATATTGGCTGAGCTTTTATTACCTTTAAACCGAGATGCTTGCTCTGTTATCCGAATACTAAAGCCACACTCTGTGGAAGGAATATTATTTTTACTCGCTTGGTTTTGTGCATCTTTATGATAAAGAGAATGAATATTCGGTGAATAAGCTATATCTGTATTTAACGCAACCCGACAGAATAAATCTTGATCCTCACCTATAGGTTCATTCAGAGGAAAACCACCAATGTCGTTAAATAATGACCGTTGAATGACCATAGAAGACATAGTGAAAGGTAGGTCTCCTTGTGAAGCGATATCAAAATAATCAGCTAATATCACGCCCTCTGGGTCGATGTTTTTTAGTTTTATTTTTGCATCGATATAGTTATGCTCAGATTCGACAATTTGGTAGCGTGTTCCAAAAAACTTTGCTTGCGGGAATCTAACAATTAAGCGAGCTATCTCATCTAAAAATAAGGGTAACCATTGGTCGTCCGCATCTAAAAATGCAATGTATTCATGGCTTGCTAACGCAACACCATTATTACGAGCGGCAGACACTCCCTGATTTTGTTGTTGGATGAGTTTTACATTTTCCATATTGGCATTTTTTACAATTAAGGCGCCATCATCGGTAGAGCCATCATCAATAACAATAATTTCAGCAGCGGGGTATTTCTGCCATGCGACACTGTTAAGTGTTCTTAAAATATGTTCGGCTTTGTTAAACAGCGGAATAATTACAGTAAATTTTATATTTTTCATTTTGATCACTCCAGTTAGATAAAGAATTCTTTAAAGCGCTATCAACTGATAACGTTGGCGGTATAAAATTTGTTGATAACCCCTTTACGATTTGGTTAACAATCGATTTAATATTGAGATTAAATAAATCTATTTGATAGTCTTGTGCTAGGCCAATCTCTTCACACCAACCTTTACATTTACTGTGATAATTAACTGACAGCACGGGTGTGTTAGCTAAATAACCTAAAATAGAACCATGTAAACGCATACTAACAATAGCTTTGTAAGTGCCCAGTTTTTCGAGTAATTTAATGGGATCTGCTTGGTATTTTTCTATCGTTACGGGCACCGTTTTGTTTAAACGAGCAATAATATTATTGTTGATTTTCCAATCGCCTAATGAGCTATGTCCGTTAAACTCAATTAAGGTAATAGGTTCACCTGTTTGGGCGTATATCTGTGTTATTAACTGAGTAAACTGGTGAAACCTTTGCTGTTCAGCACCTTTATTTGTTTTGCCCATCGCATTAATAGCAACAGAGCATAGTGACAGTGCAATGCCTTTACGTTCGACTTTTTCAGGTTTATATTTATCTGAACACAACAGTAATGGTGCCAAATCAAAGGTTTTATTAACGTTAGCATTAGGGGCGATACTTTGAGCAATGTCTAAACTTTCACTATCTCTGACGCCAATATAACCACATTCATTTAAAAATTTTGCGCAAGCTTTTTCTGCGGCAGTTGAATTGAACGGGCCAATTCCAACCCCTACTGCTAAGCTATTTTTAGGGCTTGATAAAGACATTAATTGTCTTTTAAGGTTTATATCTGTTTCACTATGTAAAACCGAGCCACCACCAAAAATAATACGTTTACTTTGAAGTGCAGCTTTATAATGCAATAACCTATTTTGCCCCGGAAATTGCTGGTTAAACTTGAGCGGTAGTTGATGATCCGTTTGTGTTTCTCTGCGGTAATCGCCGTACAAACCGACTAAGGTATTTTCACAACCAATAATGTGTTGAGCCGCCCAGGCCGATGCATACATCAGCGCATCATCGCCGCTATTTTGCATGCCGTAATAGCCTACTAAATAAGCATCGTATTTCTTAAACATGTCTTTCTCCTGATTTTAGTGGATTAAGGGCAATGCCTATCCATAAAAGTGCTGGCCAATAAATAAAACTTAGTATTTCTAGATTTTCAAAAAATGAGTAACAGATAAAAACGATTGCCATCAGCGCCGCGGTATAACAAATCTCGCTTTTAAGGCTATGCCAAAATAAATAGATACAGGTAAACGTTAAAGGTATAGCTAATGCTAAAAGTCCTACTATGCCTTTGACAAATAACAGTCCATACCAGCTGTGGTGTGAACCTATAGGCATTCCTTCAACGATTTTCGGTCCTTTCTCTACAATGCCATGTCCCCAAATTGGAGCTTCTGACTCCCAACGTTGCAACGCGAGTACTTCTAGCGTATTACGTACTCGTGTTGAATCAGGGCGCGAAGCTTTAATGTCTTCGTAACTGTTAGTGATAAAATTAAATAACGGCTCGCCTAATAATAAAATGGCTGGAATGAACAAGCCAAAAAGTATAATAAGCAGTGGATTTTTAAAATGTTTACTGAAAAAGCATAGTGGCGCTAAAGCGATATAAATAACCCAACCAGCACGTGATTGTGAGAGTAAACACATGATGAAACTGCCGGCTAAACCAGAGTTTCTCCAAAAAGGTTCTTTTTCTTGGCTAGTAAAAATTAAAAATATACATGCCATAAATCCTGCTGCAGGTGCCCAAGGAGTAAAAAACCTCCAACGGCCACCACCAGTTTCAGGGTTTAAACCAAATAAACTTACCGCAAAGAAGCTTTCACCGGGTCCGCCAATCACTTGTAGCGGTGATATAAATAAATCACCAGGGGCACCAACCATATAAAGAACAACAGTCACACCGGCAAAAACTAACGAATGAAATGAAACAACGCATACGGCTCTAACCACTAATTGCGGTTTAATATCAACAAAGGCACCAATAAATAAAAATAGCGGCATCAGTGCCCATCCTTTTGCCCAACCAATCGAAGACTTAATGGTTTTTGCTAGTCCTAAGTCCCAATTTGAATGACCAATGAGTAGCGCGACTAACATAAAAAAGCCACCGAGGATCCATAACCAAACAATGGCAGGTATCACTGCATTTTTGTCTTTACCGTTTACATACCAACGTAATAAAACCACAATAAAGATCATCCAACCTATCACTGAGCCCATAACATAAAGACCACCGAATGCGAAGAATGGATAGGTAAGTGTTAACCCGAACCAAACTAGCTTTTCTTCAGTAGAACTTGCAGTGGGGTGCTGTGAAGCCATAAGTTAATTTGTCCAAATGGATGAATAAAGGCTTAATATAAAAGTATTATTATCTTTAGCCGGTATTGTATTAATCATTAATAAATTGTTGCTAACCTACTCACTGCTAAAACTGTGCCAATGCTGTTAATTTATTTTAAGCTACTGATTCTGATGTTTTTATTTGTTGTTTTTGAAGTAGGGGATTATCTTTGAGTTGCAAAATAAAAATAGGATTTTCATTTTGCAATTAATTATATTTTTTATAAAAGACCATTATTATTTACATATTTAACCTACGTAATACGGGGAATAGAGTTGATAAAATAAGGAGAAGTCTAAGACAAGGCTAAAGTTAACCCTCTATCAAGGCTATTAAGCATTGATAGGGTTAACTTCTATTAGCCAAATTAGTTTTTCTTGAGTAAAACTTGAATTAACTTGTTGCGTTGTGATAAAACGAATAAGCCAAAGGTAATGAATAAAAACCCAGCTACAGCACCAACAAAGGCAATGATATTTTTAGGACTACCTTGTTTCATTGGGTAAGAAGGGGTTGTCAGCATTTGTAATACCGGATACGAGGCAAAAATATCTGCTTTACTCGCTTCTAATCTTGCTGCTGCTGAGGTAAAAATAGCTTCTGCCATGTTAAATTCTCTTTGTAACCGCTCTAATTCCACTATTTCTCTAGAGTAGACCTTTAATTGGTCACCAAGATGTTCAACAGATCGTCCTAAATCAGCAAACATTGAATCTTGGCCTTTTTGTTTTGCATAAGCGGCAATTAAGTCAGCGAATAACTCAGCCCGTTTTGGGTTCAAATCCAAATTTAAGGAATTGAATATCTCACTTGAATTAACACCGTACATTTCGCTGCTTCTCTGGTTTATCGCAATTCGGGTAAAGTTTAATCTTTTTTGTTGTGCTTTCACTTTTGGGTGATTAACCCCCCATCGAGAGCTGTATTCGGTGAGTTGAGTAATACTTTCCTTTAATTCGGTAATATAAGCTCTAAATTCAACGTCTGATTGCAGGGCGAATGCTTGTCCTGCTAATTTGGGTGAAACCCCAAGCTCTTCGCTTAATTGATAAATATATTCTTGTAATTGCCTTGTTTCAGCTTTGACATAAAGTCGTTTTTCTTTAACACCAGATAAGGTTTTAACCAATTGGTTCATTTGATCGGTTGAAACCACAATGGATCGCTGTTGAAAATCAACAATAGCATTACGGGTTATATTCATTCTTTCCCGGTACTGGTCAAGAACATGGTTAATACTCCGGTCTCGTCGTAACACTTCATCGGCGCGAAGATTACTCAACTCGTCTTGTAAAGATTCATAGATGGCAAAGGTTTTTTCTTGTGCTAATTTTGAGCTACCAGCACTCATCGCCAATGAAATAATAGAGGTTTGCTCGGTGAGCTTAATTCTTGGTTGACCAAGTTCATCAAGCGAAATATTTAGTTTCTTAGCAGCACGCCCCCTAACACCTCGGCTTGATAGCATCTCTTTATAATTAACACGTGGGTTAAAGCCACCACCAGAAAAAGGGGTATTTGTTTGTGAAACGACTTGGCCGACATTATCCAGTGATACACTGTTACTGCTACCGGTTCCAGGTAAGACCATTTCCATATCACTGGTAAATGACGGAGCCTTATTCAAATAAAGCATAATAATCAGTGCAACAACTAAATAACAAGCTAAACCAACCACTAAATAAGGGCGTTTTAACACTGAGTATGTTCTTGCTCTGAATAGGCCAAATGACGTTAACGTTACAATAGGATATTTCATAATTCACTTATAACAATTTAATAGGAAGCAGGATGTCGACAACTGTCTTGGCGATATCACGAAAGTTAGTAATATCTGAGTCGTAACAGGCAACAGCATCATTAGGCATTAAGTAAGGGTTAATATTGCCTTGATTCGGTGTCGTCATTAACGCTTCTACCGAGCGCTCAATAACTTGTGTTTCACCGGTAATTGGATTTTTACTCGCAAGAACTACTCGACGTGGCGCATTGGTCCAATCTTTACCACCGACACAATTAGCAGAAACCGCCGCTTGTAATAAGCGTGTACCATAAGGCAGGCTAGTTGAATATCGCCCCACGGCTGCACTCGCATTATCTCCGGCTGAATCAATGAGATTAGACATAAAAACACGAAATCCCTTAGGCGTAATTAAACTAGGTCTAACTAAGTGTCCTTGAAAACAACCGGTACTGGGTACGATAACGCGGTCACCTGCCACTAATGGATAATCCTTAACTAATTCTCCAGAGAGCATTCCTGTCATATCTATTTGAACCTGCCAGCCTTTACGGAGTAAAATTATTTGATCTAATTTTGCATCAGGTCGAATACCTGAAGCTGCTCTGATCGCTTCAGACAATAATCGCGTTGTTGAATAATCACCAAATGCATCTAAATGTTCTGCATTTTGAATACCATTTGGTTTCTTATTAATTAATACCGTACCAGGCTGAAAAACCGCACCGGCAACAGACACCTCAATTGATGACCAATTTAATACGTGTATGGTCACGCTAGCACTGGCGGGTTGAAATATTTCTGCTCTAATTAAGGCTAATTCAATTTTGGTTTCTAACTTATTGGTTGTCGCACCACCTGCTGAAATAACACCTATAATAGGTAGTTTTACATATCCCGCGTTATCAACAATATAACGACCATTAAAACCTTCACCATCTTCAATAAGTACTTCAACTAAATCCCCGGGACTTAATAATAAACCTTGCGCAAGAATAGGGTCATTCTCTGCTGAAGCTTTCATGTTTGATGAATGTAAATTTAATGGTTTGTCTGTTCTATAATTTAGGGCTGCGCCCATATCTTGAAACTGACTGCAATTTAATCCATCTGAAAATAGCGTTTTAGGTGCTTGCTCATGAATAAAGTCATCACCATTGTCAGCTGGCGTGCCATAAAATCTAAGTGCAGACTTATCAATATCTACTGATGAGTGTTTAGCACACCCCTGTAAAACTAAAATTCCAATGAGCGCGATAAGCGCTGGCATTATTTTGTAACTTTTAGCTGGGTGAAACGACATTGAATTCTCCATAACGATTTAAACTCTCTACACCGTTACTGCACTTAACGTACCAACTGATAATCTTTATTTTACTCGTTGTATTTTATGGTTTTTTTTGGTTTTTGCTAGAAAGGTAAAAAGATGGTTTTGCAATTTGCAATGGGCTAT
>NZ_JACGVR010000061.1:0-3222 GCF_014077325.1 Colwellia sp. BRX8-5 | reverse complement strand
TTTGGTTTTTTAAACCACGTTTTTAACCGAATGCGCGTTAAGAATGAGTTCTTTAACAATCTGGAAAGCTGATATAAATAAGATATTTATAAAGCAATGAACGGTGTCGCGCTGTGATTTGCACATTTTATAAATATCTACAAAAGCGATTAATAGCGAAAGCTGTTAATCAACATTTGTTTACTCTTACTCAGAGTGAACATCTTATTCAAGACACATTTATTTGTGCGTGAAAATGTCAGACTTTACAATTGCTGTGGATTAGTCTCCACGGTGTACTTCGTGTCGAAAGACTACTTAGGGTTGTATGGTTAAGTGACTAAGCGTATGTGGTGGATGCCTTGGCAGTTAGAGGCGATGAAGGACGTGTTAATCTGCGATAAGCATTGGTGAGGTGATAAAAACCGTTATAGCCAATGATTTCCGAATGGGGAAACCCACTGACATAAGTCAGTATCATTAAGTGAATACATAGCTTAATGAAGCGAACCAGGAGAACTGAAACATCTAAGTACCCTGAGGAAAAGAAATCAACCGAGATTTCGTTAGTAGCGGCGAGCGAACGCGAATCAGCCCTTAAGCTTATTGGGCGCTAGTGGAATGTACTGGAAAGTACAACGATACAGGGTGATAGTCCCGTACACAAAAGCAACCTTTGAGTGAAATCGAGTAGGACGGAGCACGTGAAACTTTGTCTGAATATGGGGGGACCATCCTCCAAGGCTAAATACTACTAACTGACCGATAGTGAACCAGTACCGTGAGGGAAAGGCGAAAAGAACCCCTGTGAGGGGAGTGAAATAGAACCTGAAACCGCATACGTACAAGCAGTGGAAGCCGGATTTAGTCCGGTGACTGCGTACCTTTTGTATAATGGGTCAGCGACTTATATTCTGTAGCAAGGTTAACCGATTAGGGGAGCCGTAGCGAAAGCGAGTGTTAACTGCGCGTTTAGTTGCAGGGTATAGACCCGAAACCCGGCGATCTACCCATGGGCAGGTTGAAGGTTGAGTAACATCAACTGGAGGACCGAACACACGTATGTTGAAAAATGCGGTGATGACTTGTGGGTCGGAGTGAAAGGCTAATCAAGCCGGGAGATAGCTGGTTCTCCCCGAAATCTATTTAGGTAGAGCCTCGCACGAACACCATTGGGGGTAGAGCACTGTTAAGGCTAGGGGGTCATCCCGACTTACCAACCCTTTGCAAACTCCGAATACCAATGAGTGATATGCGGGAGACACACTGCGGGTGCTAACGTCCGTTGTGAAGAGGGAAACAACCCAGACCGCCAGCTAAGGTCCCAAAGTACTAGTTAAGTGGGAAACGATGTGGAAAGGCATAGACAGCTAGGAGGTTGGCTTAGAAGCAGCCATCCTTTAAAGAAAGCGTAATAGCTCACTAGTCGAGTCGGTCTGCGCGGAAGATGTAACGGGGCTAAACTAGTCACCGAAGCTGCGGATTCATAATTTATTATGAGTGGTAGGGGAGCGTTCTGTAAGCCGTTGAAGGTGAGTTGTAAAGCTTGCTGGAGGTATCAGAAGTGCGAATGCTGACATGAGTAACGATAAGGGGAGTGAAAAACTCCCCCGCCGAAAGACCAAGGTTTCCTGTCCCATGTTAATCAGGGCAGGGTAAGTCGGCCCCTAAGGCGAGGCGGAAACGCGTAGTCGATGGGAAACAGATTAATATTTCTGTACTTCTATATATTGCGAAGGAGGGACGGAGTAGGCTAAACAGGCACGGCGTTGGTAGTCCGTGTGAAAGTACGTAGGTGGTTGACTTAGGTAAATCCGGGTCTTCATTCAACACTGAGATACGAGACGAGACTCTACGGAGTTGAAGCTGTTGATGCCATGCTTCCAGGAAAAGCTTCTAAGCTTCAGATATATAGGAACCGTACCCCAAACCGACACAGGTGGTTAGGTAGAGAATACTAAGGCGCTTGAGAGAACTCGGGTGAAGGAACTAGGCAAAATAGTACCGTAACTTCGGGAGAAGGTACGCTACTCTCGGTTAAACCCTTGCGGTGTAAGCTAAGAGTAGTCGAAGTAACCAGGTGGCTGGAACTGTTTATTAAAAACACAGCACTGTGCAAAATCGAAAGATGACGTATACGGTGTGACGCCTGCCCGGTGCCGGAAGGTTAATTGATTCGGTTAGCGCAAGCGAAGCTGATGATCGAAGCCCCGGTAAACGGCGGCCGTAACTATAACGGTCCTAAGGTAGCGAAATTCCTTGTCGGGTAAGTTCCGACCTGCACGAATGGCGTAATCATGGCCACACTGTCTCCACCCGAGACTCAGTGAAATTGAATTTGCGGTTAAGATGCCGTATACCCGCGGCTAGACGGAAAGACCCCGTGAACCTTTACTATAGCTTGACAGTGAACATTGCTCCTACATGTGTAGGATAGGTGGGAGACTATGAAACTTTGTCGCCAGATGAAGTGGAGTCTACCTTGAAATACCACCCTTGTATGCGTGATGTTCTAACCTAGGGCCCTTATCGGGCTTGGGGACACTGTCTGGTGGGTAGTTTGACTGGGGCGGTCTCCTCCCAAAGAGTAACGGAGGAGCACGAAGGTTGGCTAAGTATGGTCGGACATCATACGGTTAGTGCAATGGCATAAGCCAGCTTAACTGCGAGACAGACACGTCGAGCAGGTACGAAAGTAGGTCATAGTGATCCGGTGGTTCTGTATGGAAGGGCCATCGCTCAACGGATAAAAGGTACTCCGGGGATAACAGGCTGATACCGCCCAAGAGTTCATATCGACGGCGGTGTTTGGCACCTCGATGTCGGCTCATCACATCCTGGGGCTGAAGTCGGTCCCAAGGGTATGGCTGTTCGCCATTTAAAGTGGTACGCGAGCTGGGTTTAGAACGTCGTGAGACAGTTCGGTCCCTATCTGCCGTGGGCGTTTGAGAATTGAAGAGGGCTGCTCCTAGTACGAGAGGACCGGAGTGGACGAACCGCTGGTGTTCGGGTTGTTATGCCAATAGCATTGCCCGGTAGCTACGTTCGGAACTGATAACCGCTGAAAGCATCTAAGCGGGAAGCAGGCTTTGAGATGAGTTCTCACTGGAGCTTTAAGCTCCCTAAAGGGTCGTTGGAGACTACAACGTTGATAGGTCAGGTGTGTAAGGACTGCGAGGTCTTGAGCTAACTGATACTAATTGCCCGTGAGGCTTAACCATACAACACCCAAGTAGTTTTACT
>NZ_JACGVR010000012.1:0-119972 GCF_014077325.1 Colwellia sp. BRX8-5 | reverse complement strand
GTTAATAATAATAGTCTTAGTACTTTCTCAAGCTCCGTAAGTAAGTACAAATCAAAGACAAATAAGCTCAAATTATAGGGATCGTAAGTGAAAGAGTTTAATAAAAACCTAGTTACGGTGGCCGTTACAATGGCCTTTACAATAGTCTGTCATAGTTCTGCATTCGCAAATAATATCATCGCCAGCAAAATGATCAACAAACATGCAAAACAGGCTCCCTCTTCGGTCACAAAAGACGGTTCTAGTAATAAGGTAGTCGATGCATCAGACCAATCAACAAATAACTTGGTCAACAATAAAATTCCAATAGGTCGTTCACTCACCGACGTGATAATGCTCACACCAGGTACCGTAAAAGGCGACACCGCGTTTGGAAATTTACCCGCTATTAATGGCGCCTCTGTTGCTGAAAATGTGTTTTATGTCAATGGCCTTAATATCACCAATGTTAGAAATAATACCGGTTTTTCGACTGTACCTTTTGATATGTTCGAGTCTGTCGAGGTTATAACCGATGGTTATTCCGCTCAATACGGCCGTTATCACGGCGGCATGATCAATGCTCAAACAAAATCGGGGAGTAACGAGTTTAAGGCGGGTATAAACCTGAATTATGAACCTGATTTTCTTCGAGAGTCGTCCCCATCAGTTACGTTAGCGGATGGCTCATATTTTATTGACAATCGGGCCAGTGAATACTCAAATATCGACACTAATCTTTGGGCGTCGGGTGCATTGATTGAAGATCAGCTATTTTTCTATGTTTTATTCAACCCTAGAAAAGTGGAGTATAGTAATTTTGCGAGCGATCCTATTAATCCGGGGCCGAATAATAAAGCCCGATATCAAGTCACGGAAGAAGATCCGTATTGGGGAATGAAGCTCAACGGCTATATTACCGATAACAATCTACTCGAATTCACGCTGTTTTCCGATAGCAGTAATAACGCCACCCAAATCGTCAGCCCCCATGGCGACACGATAGAGTCGCGCAATGGGGTTGACTACACGGGAGGCACAAATTGGACGCTAAAATATACCTCGATTATCACCGATGATTTAGCGTTAAGCGTGCAGTACGGTGTCCATGAAGCTGAACGTACCAGTAAAAATGAACTGGATGACAACCCTGTGGTGTATTACCTTTATGAAAGTGCTGGAAAGTTTGTTAAACAGGGCCAATTTCTTAATTTTCTAATTGATGAAGGAGACGATGAACGCCAGACTATTCGTGTTGATATTAATTGGACGCTCGGTAGTCACGAGTTAAGTTTTGGACTCGACGCCGAGAAATTAACGGCAAACCAGCGTACCATCAACTCGGGTGGCGCTTATTACTTACTTTACGTCGACGATTATACCGATCCCGACAACCCCCAATTCAGGCAGGTCCGTCACCGCCAATATGAATCGGGCGGTAGCTATGAGTCGGAAAATATCGCCTACTACCTTGAAGACAAATGGCAAGCCACCGACCTGTTAACAGTAAACTTTGGGTTGCGCAGCGACTCCTTCAAAAATGCTGATGGAGTCGGAGAAAACTTCTCAACCATGGATAACCATTGGGCGCCACGTTTGGGCCTAACTTATGACTTATCAGCAGATGGCCGAACGCGACTTTGGCTAAATGCCGGTCGCTTTTACTCACCTATTCCAATGAATGCAAACTTGCGACTCGCAGGGAATGAAACCTACAGGCAAGATTATTATGCCTTTGATGGCTTCGCCGATCCGATTTTACAAATCCCCAATATTAGCGGCACTCCAATCTATTACTTTGACCATTATAATAATGGGTCTCCTCCTGAAAACTACGACATTACCGATAAAGATTTAAAACCAATGACGTCTGACAACGTCAATATTGGTTTTCAAATACCCGTCACGGACAACTGGCTGCTGACTATTGAAGGTACTTACCGTAATTTAGCTATGGCGGTTGAAGATATAAACGTAGACGCGAGCTTTAATCGTTATCTTGAGCGAGAATTTAATGCCAGTTGTACACGGTGCTCAGGTTCTCGTTACTATGTATTGGCCAACCCAGGACAAGATGTGACCATCAAAGCGAACCCAGACTATGAAGGGCCACTCCAATATCAAGAATATACGATTCCAGCCGCCGACTTAGGCCACGCAAAGCCCGAGCGCACATATACGGCGATGAGTTTTTCAGTTGAACATGCATGGGACGGTCTGTGGATGTTAAATGCCACGTATACTTGGTCGAAGTCAAAAGGTAATTATGAAGGCTTAGTTCGCTCAGACAACCGCCAAGACAACACTGGCATCAATACTGGGATAACGACACAATATGACCTGCCGGGTCTAATGGATGGCTCCTACGGTGATTTACCCAACGACCGCCGTCATCAAGTCAAAATATACGGGGCGTATCAAATCACTGAACAAATAAGCTTAGCGGCTAATTTCAGTTATCAAACGGGCCGTCCAGTCAACGCATTTGGTTATCACCCAACGGATGAAAGTGCACAAGCCTATGACGCTGAATCGTTTTACGCCCAAGGACAATTAGTACCCCGCGGCTCAAAAGGTCGGACCGACAGTGTGATGACCCTTGATGTGTCTGCTAGCTATCAGTTTGACTTAGACGACTCTACTGTTAATTTACGTGTCGAAGTATTCAACCTGTTAAATTCAGCCAGTGTTACCCAAGTGGATGAAATGTGGGACGATGAAGATAATACCATAGCGGTAACTTCGCCATTAAAGAGCGCGAGTTACGGTTTACCAACTAGTTGGCAAACACCAAGAACAGTACGTTTATCGGTGAATTACGAGTTTTAGCAGAGTCAAAGGACAAGTATGCCAACTGCAGGATTAAAGGTAGGCTTGGGGCAACAGTCTTTTGAGCAATTACCCAAAGTGCCTTTTAAGCGAAAATCAAAAAGAAAGACGCGCTTTAAAAAGGCAGGGTAATATTTTACTGGTGATTGAACACATTCAAATTAATAGTGATACTAACGCTTATGCAAAAATATCACTATGTGGTTGACTCGATTCAGTACTTGAAAAAGGATGTCACGAGGTGCCATCCAAAAAGTATAAAGAAGAGATTAGTTAAGGATACCTGTTAATATTAATACCGCTATAACAGCTAGACATAACAACAGAGTCCGCTTTGCCAACCTCACTAATAAACAAGGTTCCGCAGTACAGTCATCAGGGTCAACCATAAAGTCTTCAGATTTTTGCGCAACGCTAATCAATATTTGGTTGGGCTGTTTGTTGATATCAAATAAATTTTCTAACCATACCGGCATGGCTTTTGAGAAGTGTCCTACCAGCATATAACCAAAAGCAACCATGCGTACTGGCAACCAGTCGACCCAAAAGAGCATATTTTTCAATAACTGAGATTCATTTTTTTCCATAGAATCTGTTGTTTTAGCCTCATTATTTACTTCAACATCGGCTTCATCAACCTCAGCGTTAGCTTTTTCTTGCTTGTCTGAACATTCTTCTGCAAGCACTTCAGGACATTCATTCATGGTAACTAGTAGACGATAAAATAATGCACCAGCGGGTCCAAAGACAACGAATAAAATCATAATGGCAATAAAATATCGGTAATTTAACCATACCAATAATTGACCAAAACTCATTGGTGCGCTGCAAGTATCTTGTTGCAGTTGGCTATGATGCAATTCGCATGTTGTCGGTTCGCCTCGAAAAGCCGACAATAAATAAGCTTTGTAGCTCTGCCGCGTTTTCGTACAACCAAAACAAACAATCAAAATCAAGGTTGAAAAGATTAAATAGAGTAAGCCATCATCAACAAGCTCGAGCAATAAGTCACAAACAACAACGGGGATGGCAATAAAGATAAGCTGTGAGACAATTGACGGTTTGGCTAAATGCATTAATTTAGTGCGTTTAAATAGATCAACATAAGCATGAAAATAGGTTTGAAATTGCCACGCTGTCGTCGACAAGTAACGCTCTGCCGCCAAGGCAATAAGTAAGCTAATAAGACTCATATAGTTTTCCTAATTTATTATCCACTTGTAAAATGAGTATATCGCCGTGGCCATTCAAACACTCTGATATCTGCATTTTCATTGGTAACGAGTATATACCCTTTGCTATTGAATTAACTAGACTTTAAACAATCATGAAAATGTTGCCAATTAAAAGCATCACCCGGATCTGTCTTTCTCCCTGGCGCAATATCACTATGCCCGGCTATATTACTTTTTATGTCGGGATAACATTGCTGCAATGCTTGGGTTAATTGCGCCAAAGTATGATATTGCGCCGTTTCATAAGGAATATCATCAGCGCCTTCAAGCTCAATACCAATAGAAAAATCATTACATTTATCAAGCCCCTGATAGGAGGATACACCAGCATGCCAAGCTTTATCATCAAATGAAACGTATTGAATAATATGCCCTACTCTGGTTATCAGACAATGAGCAGAAACTTTTAGCTGGGCAATCTCTTCAAAATAGCTATGTGCTTTGCTATCTAACTTTCCTAAGAAAAAATCAGTAATATAGCCACCACCAAATTGATTTGGCGGTAATGAGATATTATGTACCACCAATAAATGAACCGTATCATTTTTATCTCGCACACTAAAATGTGGTGATTTTTGTTGTTCTTCATTCACAAGCCAGCCACTGATAATAGGCATATTATTATTTTGCTTGGTGGGCAATTTATTTTTTAAGTCTTTCGTCATACAATAGCGTTAATATTTAATTTCAAGATTTGTGAACAGAGTATGACTGAATTTGATTCGACAAACAAAATGGGAAAAATATTTATTTGGTTAGCGTGGTTAATTGCGTTGGCGTTAATGGTGTTTTTTTTTCAAGATGTACTTGATAAGCAATGGGATCCTAACAAAGATCCACAGATGAGTTTAAATACACAGGGTAAAGCGGAAGTAACATTACAACAAAACCGCCAAGGTCATTATGTAGTACATGGTAAAATAAATGAGATGCCCGTGGTTTTTTTACTCGACACTGGAGCAACACAAGTGTCGATTCCCGCTCATATAGCAGAGCAATTGCAGCTCAAGGGAAACAGACCGTCACTCGTTAATACGGCCAATGGCACTACCACCGTTTATCAAACTGAATTACAACAGCTCAGTATTGGTAATATTTATTTGTATGATGTTAGCGCCCACATCAATCCCAGCATGCAGTCTAATGAAATTCTATTGGGCATGAGTGCATTAAAAAGGGTAGAATTCAGCCAGATAGGTAAGAAACTTATTTTACGCGAGCAATGATCTACCTGCTGTGATTTACTGGCGATAAACGCCCCACTAAAAACTCACTTAATTATTTACCAACAAGAGAATAAAATTCAATGCTTTCTGTGCAACTACAACACGATATTAAAAAAACAGTAACTTGGGCATTATGTGAAGATTTAGGTGTTGATAACGCCGACGCATTAAAAAATAGCCAAGATATTACAGCTGAGTTAATTCCACTGGAAAATATAGCGGTTGCTAATATCATTACCCGTGAAGATTGTATTATTTGTGGTGTGGCTTGGGTTAACGAAGTTTTTGCCCAGCTCGATGTGATACATAAGACAAAAACGGATATTACTTGGTTTGTTAACGACGGCGAAAGTGTCAAAGCCAATAGCACTTTATTTGAATTATCTGGAAACGCACGTGTTCTTCTTACTGGCGAACGATGTGCTTTAAATTTTTTACAATCCCTTTCAGGAACCGCAACATTAACCAGTCGCTATGTTAAAGAATTATCGGCGAGTAACACTAAGTTACTTGATACCCGAAAAACAGTGCCTGGCTTACGTAGCGCGCAAAAATATGCGGTAACATGTGGCGGCGGTGTTAATCATCGTATTGGTTTATTTGATGCTTTTTTAATTAAAGAAAATCATATTGCCGCCTGTGGTGGTATCGAGAAGTCGATTCAAACGGCTCGAAAAAACCATCCAAATAAAACGGTTGAAGTTGAAGTTGAAAATATCGAAGAACTCACTCAAGCATTAAAGGCTGGCAGCGATATTATTATGCTTGATAACTTTAGTCATGAAATGATTGAGCAAGCGGTTATAGCAACCGCTGAAATTTCACAAGGTAAAACCAAATTAGAAGTTTCTGGCAATATGACCATAGAATCACTAAAAAGCTATGCAAAAGCAGGTGTCGATTTTATTTCAGTGGGCGCATTAACTAAAAACATCAATGCTATTGACCTTTCTATGCGCTTTGTTTAACATTTTAGCGTGTCACAATTAGTTAAATAAATGTTACTTATTGATATTTTTTTAACTAATATCAAAAAAATGATAAAAAAAGTGTCACAAAATTTTACATTTCCTGATTTTTGTCGCAAGATGAATTCAGCCCCCGTAATTATGTATGGAAATACCTATTATGAACAATGTTAAATCTTTAAGAAATAAATCTTTAAACAAAGCAAAGGGTTTTACCCTTATTGAATTAATGATCGTTGTTGCGATCATCGGTATTTTAGCCGCAGTTGCACTACCTGCTTATCAACAATATACTGAAAAAGCGAAATACACTGAAGTTGTTTTAGCTGGTAGTTCAGTAAAAACAGCTGTTGAAGTTTGCTCTCAAGTACAAGGTGGCTTAACAAACTGTGCCGCTGGAAGTAATGGTGTTCCTGCAGACGATGCTGCAGTTGCAGCGACCAATGTAACATCAATTGCCTGGGTTGTTACAGATAATGCAAATGGTGTATTGACCGTTGTCAATCCAATTGGCGGTGATTATACTTTGACGGCAGTATACGCTAACGGAAAAATTGTTTGGACTGATAACTGTAATGCTCTTTGTTAATAGCATTAAATAAAATTTAAAAGCTCCTCTGGAGCTTTTTTTTTACCTAAACTTTATCAACACTTCTTTTTACTCAACTTAAAACGGGTTAACATATAATTATAGTTAACATTTTCCTTACGACTAAAAGGTTTACATGAAAGGACATCACGGACAATCAAGTGTGTTAGCTACACTTTTAAAGCATGACGTTGTCGCCGAAAATATGGTCGAATCGATCAGTGCTGACTTTCTTAAACAAACAAAACCTTTTGTACGATTTCTTATTGAAGATAAAAATTTAAACGCGGATAGTATCGCCACCATACTCTCTCGTAATTTTGGCTTTCCGTTAATCGACCTTAACGCTTTCGATAGTACAATGATCCCCGATGGCATTCGCAACGAAAAATTGATCCGTAAACATAATGCACTGCCCTTATTTTTACGTGGCAAAGTGTTATTTGTCGCGATGTCTGACCCAACCAATCTAGATGCGTTAGAAGATATTCAATTTAACACCGGGTTTCCTACCGAATTAGTGTTAACCAATGATCAAAACTTACAAGTCTTTATTGATAAAATTCTCGAAGAAGAAAGTGATGCTTTAGATATTACCGATATTGATGCTGCAGAACTTGCCGGTATTGACGTTCAAGAGGAGCGTCAAGAAGATGATAGCGCTACCGGTGATAAAGAAGATGCACCGATTGTTGTTTATATCAATAAGATATTACTCGATGCTATTCGCAAAGGGGCTTCAGATTTACACTTTGAACCTTACGAAAAATCTTACCGTATACGCTTTCGTGTTGATGGCATTTTAACTGAGATGGCAAAGCCGCCCGTATCACTTGCCTCTCGTATGGCGGCACGTTTAAAAGTCATGTCAAAGCTCGATATCGCTGAACGGCGAGTTCCCCAAGATGGACGGATAAAATTAGCCTTGTCCAAGAAAAAATCAATTGATTTTCGTGTTTCAACGCTACCGACGATGTGGGGCGAAAAAGTGGTAATGCGTATACTTGACTCTTCAAGTGCGATGTTAGGTATTGAAATGCTCGGCTATGAGCCGGCGCAAAAGCAAATTTACATGGACGCTTTAGCACAACCACAAGGTATGATATTAGTCACGGGACCGACCGGCTCGGGTAAAACAGTATCTCTTTACACCGGGTTAAATATTCTTAACACCGAAGAACGTAACATATCAACAGCAGAAGATCCGGTAGAAATAAATTTAGACGGCGTTAATCAAGTACAAATTAATGTGCGTGCCGGCTTAACCTTTCCTAATGCGCTGCGCTCTTTTCTTCGACAAGATCCCGATATTGTAATGGTAGGGGAAATTCGTGATCTTGAAACTGCAGAAATAGCGATTAAAGCCGCGCAAACGGGTCACTTAGTGTTGTCCACATTGCACACAAACTCAGCCTCAGAAACCCTGACTCGATTATTAAATATGGGCGTTCCTTCATATAACGTTGCCAGTTCAGTCAGTATTATTATTGCTCAGCGATTAGCAAGACGCTTATGCAATCGCTGTAAAGTTGAGGATGTTATACCTAGACCTGAACTAGAAAAACAAGGTTTTACCCCTGAACAACTTAGCGAAATAAAATTATTTAAACCCGTAGGTTGCGATCAATGTACGGGCGGCTATAAAGGTCGTGTTGGTGTTTATGAAGTGATAAAAATCAGTGATAAAATGTCTTCTATTATTATGGAAGGCGGTAATTCTATGGATATCGCTCAGCAGTGTCAAAAAGAAGGTTACAATAATTTACGCCAATCGGGTTTAGAAAAAGCCCATCAAGGGGTAACAAGTTTGGCGGAAATAAACCGTGTAACTTCTGCATAACAATAAACCACCCACTTTTCATTTTTAGTGATATTGACTAGTATTAATAATGATTAATATTTTAACTTTACAGGTAAAGACTATATGGCAACTTCAGGGGCTAAAAAAAGAAAATTACCGCAAGCTAAAGCTCTTGATACGTTTGTTTGGCAAGGGGTAAACCGTAAAGGTAAAAAAGTTAATGGTGAGCTACCCGCGACCAGCATGCTAGAACTAAAATCTCAGCTGCGCAAACAAGGCATTACCCCGGGGAAAGTAAAAAAGAAAGCCAAGTCTATTTTTGGTAATGCCAATGATAAAAAAATAATACCTGCAGATATGGCCATTATAACACGGCAAATAGCGACCATGCTTGGCGCTGGTGTCCCCTTAGTACAGACCGTTGAAATGATTGGTAAAGGTCATAGCAATGGCAATATGCAAAGATTGTTAGGTGATATAAGTAATAAACTGCAATCGGGTATTCCTTTATCAGAATGTTTACGCGACCATCCTCAATACTTTGATGACTTATATTGTGATTTAGTCAGTTCTGGCGAGCAATCGGGCGCACTTGAGACCATTTATGATCGTATTGCTACTTATAAAGAAAAAGCCGAAGCATTAAAGTCTAAAATTAAAAAAGCGATGACATATCCTATCTCTGTATTAGTGATAGCACTGATTGTTACCTCAATATTATTAATTTTTGTCGTGCCGGTATTTCAAGAAATTTTTGCCAGCTTTGGCGCTGAGCTACCTGCGTTTACTTTATTTGTTATTGCCATATCAGAATTTATGCAAGCTTATTGGTATTTAGGGTTAGCGGGGCTATTTATTGCCAGTTTCTTTTTTAAAAAAGCTCATCTTAACAGCCAAAGTTTTAGAGACCGAGTTGATAGAATAATATTAAAAATTCCGGTTATTGGTGCCTTACTCGAAAAGGCAGCCGTTGCCCGCTACGCAAGAACTTTATCTACCACCTTTGCCGCCGGAGTCCCCTTACCTGACGCATTAGAGTCGGCTGCGGGTGCGTCTGGTAATGCGGTTTTTCGTATAGCGATCCTTGAAATTCGCGCCGAAGTGTCATCGGGTATGCAGATGAATTTAGCAATGCGTAACTGTAATATCTTCCCTGATATGGTTATACAAATGGTTGCGATTGGTGAAGAATCAGGCGCTGTGGATGATATGCTTGCCAAAGTTGCAACAATATATGAGCAACAAGTTGATGACGCGGTAGACTCACTGACCAGTTTATTAGAGCCGATGATAATGGCAGTACTCGGTGTAGTGATTGGCGGGTTAATTATCGCTATGTACTTACCTATTTTCGAAATAGGTAAAATTGTTTAGTGTCGCACGCTAAATCGTGCGCTAATATTTTTATCACCTAGTTTTCACCATAGTTAATTAATAAATAATAAAAGGTTTTATCTTGTCTGAATTTATTCATCTGTTAGAAAGTAACTCGCTGTTTTTTTATGGCTTTGTTTTTGTTTTCTCGTTAATGATAGGTAGCTTTTTAAACGTAGTTATTTATCGTTTACCAAAAATGTTAGAACAAGGTTGGTATCAAGAGTGTCGAGAATTTCTTGCCGATGAGCTCAAGCCATCATCGACAAAGCAAGTAGAACCCCTTACTTTATCAACGCCCGATTCTACCTGTCCACATTGCCAACATAGCATACGTTTTTATGAAAACATTCCTGTGGTTAGCTGGTTAGTGTTGCAAGGAAAATGTAGCCAATGTAAAAATAAAATTTCTGCGCGTTATCCATTAGTTGAATTAAGTACCGCTTTATTGAGTTTAGTTATTGCTCAACATTTTGGTGTCACTGTGATCACTTGTTACGCCTTAATATTGACGTGGGGCCTAATTGCCTTAACGATGATCGACTTTGATCATATGCTGCTCCCCGACCAAATTGTTCTGCCATTAATGTGGTTAGGCTTAATCGTAAATCTATCAAATGGAATTGTGCCTTTAGAAGATGCTGTTATCGGCGCTATTGCCGGCTACACTAGCCTTTTTACCGTTTTTTGGCTGTTCAAATTAGCGACAGGCAAAGAAGGCATGGGCTTTGGTGATTTTAAGCTGTTTGCACTCTTTGGTGCTTGGCTAGGTTGGCAATTATTACCCTTACTTATTTTAATGGCATCAGTAGTCGGTGCCATTATCGGCATTAGTTTAATGCTTTTTAAAAATCATCAAAAAGATCAGGCGATTCCTTTTGGCCCTTATCTTGCGATCGCAGGTTGGATCACATTTTTATGGGGTGAAAATATATGGTCTTGGTATTTAGTCCAAGTGCTTTAGCCGAATGAAAATGACTATAGCAAAAAAGATCATTATTGGTTTAACCGGCGGTATTGGTTGTGGCAAAACAACCGTTGCTAATTTTTTTGCCGACTTAGGCATCGATATTATTGATGCAGACATCGCGGCAAGAAAAGTTGTCGCACCTAACAGCGGCGCATTACTGCAAATATCTCAGCATTTTGGCAAGACGTTTATTATGCCAGACGGCACCCTTAATCGGGCCTTATTACGCAGTCAAATATTCAGTAATGAATCAGATAAACAATGGCTTAATAACTTACTTCACCCGTTAATAAGACAAACCATGCTCGAAGAGATCCAGCAAAGTCAGTCACCATATTGCTTGCTTGTCGCACCTTTACTTATCGAGAACAACTTACAGAGTTTAGTTGCACGTATTTTAGTAATTGATATCAGTGAATCAGCACAAGTTAAGCGTGCGGTATTGCGTGATCCTAGCTCATCAGATGAAATAAAGCGTATTATTGCCAGTCAAATATCAAGAGAAGATCGCTTAAAACATGCCGATGATATTATTGATAACTCCAGTTCTGACTTGAGCCTGATAAAAGCGAGTGTCATTAAGCTAGACCAAAAATATCGAAATTTAGCAACGAGTTAGTAAAATTGTACAAATTTTACTATTTTTAGCAAAAAAATTCGCCATTTCTGTTGGGTGTCGTTAGTATGGAAAGCTAAACACTCAGCTTTATTGATGACATTAGGTTAATGACTAAAATTTTATATGAACATCCGCTTAACGAACGGATCCGTAACTACCTTAAACTTGAACATTTATTTGCTCAGGCACAAGATTGTCTGCAGCGTAAAATTTCAGTCAGCCATCAAGTTTTCTTTAACGCCTTATTTGCCATTATTGATACCTTAGAACGAAATGATGTTCGCGGTGACTTAATTAAAGATCTTGAAAAACTAGAACAAAATTTAGTGATATGGTCACAAGCGCCTGAAATAGATGACAGTATCTTAGCTGAAAATCTCCAACAAACTGTCGAGCTTATTTGTCAATTAAAACCAAATACTCCTGTGTGGGCACAACTCAAACACGACAAGTTTCTGGCGACCTTAAAACAACGCTTTGCCATGCAGGGTGGCAGCTCAAGTTTCGATTTACCACAATTACAGTTTTGGTTACATCAAGACAGTGAGATTCTTGCTAAAGATGTCCAAGGCTGGCTTGCCCTTCTTGAACAAGTTAAAAGCGCTTTAGATATGATATTAAAGTTTATTCGCCAACGGGCTGAATTCAAACAGATAGATACCGAGAGTGGTTTTTACCAAGATAATGGTGAAGGTATTTTATTACTTCGTATTAAAGTCGACCAAAAATCACCTTATTACCCAACGGTAAGTGGTAATCGTCTGCGTTATTCTATTCGCTTTATGTCTCTTTGTGATGAAACCGGACGTAAGTATTCAAATAAGGCCACTTCATTTCAATTAGCTCGCTGTTAGCATTGGCTTAATTAATTTCACAAATACCCTTTATCCATTCAATATGCAGGTTTCATCTTGGAGTAGGAAGGGTATAATCCTACCACTAAGTATTTAATTACAAGCACCAACTATGACCTTAAAAGTATCTTGTCCAACGTGTCAAAAAGAAGTTATTTGGCAACCAGAGAGTCAGTTTCGCCCTTTTTGCTGCAAACGTTGCCAGTTAATTGATATTGGTGAATGGGCTGATGAAGGACATAAAATCAGCCAGCCATTACAAGGTGATATTCAGTTAACCGAAGAGATGCTTGACGCACTTGAAGGTGAGTTTTTACAAAGTAATAAGTTTTTTGTTGAACCAGAATAGTATTATTTGTTCATCAGCAGTTTTTCAACAATCGCAACATTAGCGGCGGGAAAGTCACATTGGCTTAATTGCGCTAATGTGAACCAAGCTGATTGCTGCCCTTCTTGGGCAATAGGTTCATGTTGGAAGTTATCAACCACATAAACGTCTAATAGCACCTTTTTATCGCCATAATCATGGCTAACTTTAATGAGTGGGTAGCAAGACAGAACATCTATTGCTACTTCCTCTTGAAGCTCTCTGTGCAAAGCCTGAGCAACTGTTTCATCTTTTTCCACCTTACCACCAGGAAACTCCCATTTCCCGCCTTGATGCGCATTAGCGAGGCGCTTGGTAAGAAAGTACTGCTCTTCTCGCATGATAACACCGACCGCTACATGTACTACTTTTTGCATAACTCTTTCCTAAAGCTTTAAATTAATCAATGATTTCGTTATTAACGCAGAAGAGGAACCTAGCTTAAACAACAAAGCGTCTAATCATACCCTACGCATAATTTTACATAACCATGCATTGCCATGTCTGTGAAAACGACATTGTCCGAATGAATTTAGTTAATGATGATTCGTCTGTAACAAAAATTATAACTGAACACTGCAATTATAATCGTCATTAGCATTGCGCATATAAAAAACGCCAGTCAATAACTGGCGTTTTTTTCATACATATTAATAAATAACGATTAGGTTAATTTACCATGACATTGCTTATATTTCTTACCTGAACCACATGGACAAGCTTCATTACGACCTACTCGTTGTATTTCTGGCTTTGTCTCTGTACTGCTAGCAGATTCGTGGGTATATTCTTTTGGAATATCTTCAGCTTTACGATGTTGCTCTTCAACGGCTTCAACATCAGATTCAGCGCGAATTTTAACTTTGCTAAGAATACTGATAACGTCATATTTCAGGGTCTCAAGTAATTCACCAAATAACTCAAAAGATTCACGCTTAAACTCTTGCTTAGGGTTTTTCTGAGCATAGCCACGTAAATGTATACCTTGACGTAAATGATCCATCGCTGCTAAATGTTCTTTCCAATGAGAATCTAAGCTTTGTAACATAACAGCTTTTTCAAATTGACGAATAACATCGGCACCAGCTTGCTCTTCTTTCTCGGTATAGTTAGCTTCAACTTCTGCTAATAATTTTTCGCGTAAAGTTTCTTCATGCAATTTAGTATCTTCTTCAAGCCACTTTGCAATAGGGAACTCTAAAGATAGCTCGCCCTTAAAGCGCTCTTCTAAACCAGAGATATCCCACATTTCTTCCATAGATTGCTGAGGAATATGCTGATTTATAATACCAGTTACTACATCTGTACGAATATTTTTAATAACATCAGCAATATCAGCTTCGTCCATTAACTCGTTACGTTGTTCATAAATAACTTGGCGTTGATCATTAGAAACATCATCGAACTCAAGAAGTTGTTTACGAATATCGAAGTTACGACCTTCAACTTTACGCTGAGCATTCTCGATGCTGCGAGTGACCCATGGATGTTCAATGGCTTCGCCGTGTTCCATGCCTAACTTGCGCATCATGTTTGAAATACGTTCTGAAGCAAAAATTCGCATCAGTGCATCTTCCATCGATAAGTAGAAGCGAGTTGAACCTGCATCACCTTGACGTCCTGAACGGCCGCGTAATTGATTATCAATACGACGAGACTCATGGCGTTCAGTGGCAACTATGTGTAAGCCACCTAATTCTAAGACTTTATTGTGCTGTATTATCCATTCTTCTTTCGCTTTAGCGATGCTTTCTTTGCTTTGGTCTTTTAATTTAGCAACAATCGCATCAAAGTTTCCGCCTAAGACGATATCGGTACCACGACCTGCCATGTTGGTTGCGATAGTTACTGCGCCAACTTTACCCGCATCTGCAACAATTTCTGCTTCTTGCTGGTGAAACTTAGCATTCAATACTTTGTGCTTAATTTTTGCTTTCTTTAAGAAGTCAGATAAGAACTCAGAGGTTTCTATACTAATCGTACCAACAAGCACAGGTTGTCCGCGTTCAACACAATCTTTAATATCTTCTAAAATCGCTTCAAACTTTTCATCAGCGGTTAAATAGATCAGATCAGCAAGATCTTTACGGATCATCGGTTGATTGGTTGGAATAACTACGGTTTCTAAACCATAAATATGATTAAACTCAAATGCTTCTGTGTCAGCAGTACCTGTCATTCCTGATAATTTTTCGTAGATACGGAAAAAATTCTGGAACGTTATCGAAGCTAAGGTTTGATTTTCGTTTTGAATATTCACCCCTTCTTTTGCTTCAACGGCTTGATGTAACCCTTCTGACCAACGACGGCCTTCCATCGTACGACCGGTATGTTCATCAACAATAACGATTTCGTCATCTTTAACAATATAATCGACATCTTTTTGGAAAAGCTTATGGGCACGTAATGCCGCCATAACATGATGCAATAAGGTAATATTGGTTGCTGAAAACAAAGAATCGCCGTCTTGAATGAGACCTTTCTCATTCATGATTTCTTCAATTCTTATTTGGCCATGCTCTGTTAGATAGATTTGCTTAGACTTTTCATCAATGGTGAAATCACCTTCAACAAAATCTTTAGATTGACCGGTATCTTTATCTTTGTCTTCTTCGTTTTGTAGTACCAACGTCGGCACAACAAGGTTAATTTGACGATAAAGTTCAGAGCTATCTTCGGCTTGACCCGAAATAATCAAAGGAGTTCTAGCTTCATCGATTAAAATTGAATCGACTTCATCAATAACAGCAAAATTCAATGGCTTTTGCGTACGCTCTTCTGGCGAAAAGGCCATATTGTCACGTAAGTAATCAAAACCAAATTCGTTGTTAGTACCATAGGTAATATCTGAATTATAAGCCGCTTGCTTCTCAGCTGATGCTAATCCGGCAATATTACAACCTACCGTCATATCTAGAAAATCAAATAATGGTCGACACCAGTCAGCATCACGTGTTGCTAGGTAATCATTCACCGTTATAACGTGAACCCCCTTACCTGTTAATGCGTTGAGGTAAGAAGGAAGTGTCGCGGTTAACGTTTTACCTTCACCAGTGCGCATCTCCGCAATTTTACCATCGTTTAAGACCATGCCGCCGATCATTTGTACATCAAAGTGGCGCATACCAAAGACACGTTTACTGGCTTCACGTACAACAGCAAATGCTTCTGGTAGGATACTTGATAGAGATTCTTCTTTGGCTAAACGCTCTTTAAATTCTGCGGTTTTTGCTTTTAGTTCTTCGTCAGAAAGAGCTTCCATAACGGGCTCTAAGGCGTTTATTTTTAAAACTTCTTTATTCATTTGTTTAATTAATCGATCATTACGACTACCAAACATTTTCGTCATTAACTTTACAAACATCTTGTTAAACCATATTGATATTAGAAGAAATACTTCCGCTGAAAATAACGTGACCAACAAGGGTCACATAAATTGTTTTTATTTTGCTTTTCTATATACGAACTTAATTGGATCTATTTGTGCATTATTGCGTAAAATTTCGTAATGAACATGAGGTCCAGTCGAGCGCCCCGTGCTACCCATACGTGCAATAATTTGTCCTTTGCTAACCACATCTCCTACTTTAACGAGTAAATTTTTATTATGACCATAACGAGTTTTTAATCCCCTACCGTGATTAATCTCGATAAGTTGCCCGTAGCCGTACCGGTCACTTGCCCAAGAAACAACACCTGAAGCCGTTGCAATTATCGCAGCACCTTCTTTACCTGCGAAGTCTACACCTTTATGTATCGCTGCTTTACCACTAAATGGGTCTTTTCGTACACCGTAATATGAAGAGAGCCAACCACCAATCATTGGTCGACCAGACAAATAGCTGCTACTTTCTATATGGTGACCCAAAGTCAAAGATTCAAGCGTAGTCAGTTGATTTTCTTCGTGGTGCAAACTTTCTTCTAGTGTTGATATTTCAGTTAACAACTCTGCCAGTGGCTTTTTATAATGGTTTTCACTCTGCAGCATAGGACCACCTGATGGCGGTAATTGTTGAAAATTAAATTCATTTTCTGGAATTGATGCTTCACTTGCTAAACGGTCACCTAAAGCATTCAGTCGTAACACTTGGCTTTGCAACTCAGCGAGTTTCATCGTTAGTGCGGTTAATTGTGGTTCAGTTAATTGCTGAGGATCTATCTTAGCGGGTGAATTCAAAGCATAGGGTACAGCTTGTGGCACGTCATCAGCAGAAAAAATCAAATGAACAACAAAGCCTGATATTAGCGCAAATACAGTGATCGCAGACAACCAATGCAACTTATTCAGCGTCATTGAAAATCTAACGTTCTTTCCACGATATAGTAGTGTTAAACTCATAATTACTTAAATACTATTCCAAAGTAGAGTGGTTAATGGCACGCAAAACAAGAAAACCTTCAGATATGTCAGAGCTCTTTCAATCATCGAAAGGCACTTTGGCACAAATAGCAGCAAAAACCAACTCTTTAACTATCTTGTCTGACATTGTACGCCAAACTTGCCCTGACCTGCCAGCAGATGTCTGGCATATTGCCAATTTTAAGCAAAATTCTTTAGTAATTGAAGTCACATCTGCTGTTTGGAGCCAAAGACTACAGTTTGAACGGATGAATATTTGCCGTGAACTGGCCATTGCTACCGACAAGGCTTTTGATCAAATTGAAATTAAGGTATCGCCTTATCGCAATAAAGTCGTTTATCAATCTGAAGAAAAACCCGCGGAGCCATTACATATCTCACAAAACACCGCTAACCAATTATTGGCTATTGCTAAAAACGCGCCTGAGAGTTTACGTAAAAAATTAGAAAAATTGGCAAAACACGCTGACAAAAACGCCATATGATAATTTTGCCTAGATATGATTTATACCCTTTATCTTAAAATAAAAAACCAGTCATTTGACTGGTTTTTTTATTGAGTAACATTAGCAGTATCTTAATTAAAATGCGGCAGCCGTTACTTCTTGATATTGGATAGGAGACGGTGTTTCATCTTCGTAAGTCACCCATTCCCAACTTTCTTTTTGCTTAAAGACTTCTCTTAACAAGATATTATTTAAGCCATGTCCAGATTTAAAGGCATTTAACTCACCTAAAATACTGTGACCACACATATACAAGTCGCCAATCGCATCGAGTATTTTGTGTTTAACAAATTCATCGTCATAGCGTAATTCATCTTTATTAAGCATGCGGTATTCGTCAAGTACAATGGCATTTTCTAAACTGCCACCTAAAGCTAAATCGTGAGAGCGAAGAAATTCGATATCACTCATAAAGCCAAAAGTACGTGCTCGACTAATTTCTTTAATAAAAGAACAGCTAGATAAGTCCATGCTCATCGTCTGACATGTTTTAGAAATAACAGGATGTTCAAATTCAATAGCAAAATTAATTTTAAAACCATGGTAAGGCTTTAATTCTGCCCATTTGTCACCTTCTTCAACACGAACAGTTTTCTTTATGCGAATAAAACGTTTTGCTGCTGCTAATGTTTTGATGCCAACCGACTGTATTAAATAAACGAACGGCAATGCGCTACCGTCCATAATCGGGATTTCAGGAGAATCTATTTCAACAATTAAGTTGTCAATACCTAAACCTGCGGCAGCTGATAACAAGTGCTCGACGGTGGAAATCTTCACACCTTGTTCATTGACTAAGCACGTACACAAAGTTGTCTCGCCCACAGCTTCAGGCGTTGCTGAAATTTCAACAATCGGATCTAAATCTATGCGGCGAAAAACAATACCAGTATTGGCTGGCGCAGGACGGAGAGTCAACTGCACCTTTTCACCTTTGTGTAAACCAACACCAACGGCGGTTACACTGTCTTTTAATGTACGTTGTTTAATCATAAATGCCTTATTAAGCTTTTACTAACCTTGAAATGCACCGTCCTCTTTCGACGGGCGCACAATATAGCAGAAAAACATAACAAAATCAAAATATCAGCTTTTAGCTTCACATTATTTTACACACAACTGTTCAACCAGCTGTATCCTAGTCACATATTAATTCGAATAATATTAGCGATTATATACACTATTTTTATTCTCTGATGACAAAATTAACCGTTCAAATTAGTCAGCTTGTTTACGTAAAAATGCCGGGATATCTAAATAGTTCTCGATATCTGCTGCAGTTTGTACTTGAGCATTGCTGTCTTGCATTGTTATAGGCGCTGTATTTACTTCTGCCTGTGGGCTAGCAATAAATTCTTGGCCAACGGCAATAGGTGCAACAGTAGGAGCTGGATTTACTAGTGTTATATCTGGCTTGCGATCAGCACCAATACCGGTTGCAACTACAGTTACACGTAATTCATTAGTCATTTCAGGGTCGATAACCGCACCAACAACAACCGTTGCATTTTCAGAAGCAAAGGCCTTTACTGCATTACCCACTGTTTCAAATTCATCGATACTAATATCCATGCCAGCAGTAATGTTTACCAAAATACCGCGAGCACCGGCTAGGTCAACATCTTCAAGTAATGGACTCGAAATTGCCGCTTCTGCAGCTTCTTCTGCACGATCAGGACCCGATGCAATACCAGAACCCATCATTGCTGTGCCCATTTCTGACATAACGGTACGCACATCGGCGAAATCGACGTTAATCAAACCTGGACGAGTAATTAGCTCTGCAATACCCTGCACAGCACCTAACAATACATTATTTGCGGCTTTAAAAGCGTCAAGTAACGACGTACCTGGGCCTAAAACTTTTAATAATTTTTCATTAGGTATAGTAATTAATGAGTCGACACTTTTTGATAATAACTCAATACCTTGATCTGCATAGTTCATGCGTTTCTTGCCTTCAAATGGGAAGGGTTTGGTAACAACAGCAACCGTTAATATGCCCATTTCTTTTGCAATTTCAGCAACAACTGGAGCAGCACCCGTACCTGTACCACCACCCATACCTGCGGCGATAAAGATCATATCAGCCCCTTGTAGCGTTTCTCTAATCGTTTCTCTGTCTTCTTCAGCGCTGCGACGACCTATTTCAGGGTTAGCGCCGGCACCTAAGCCTTTAGTAACATCTGCACCAAGTTGTAAAGTAACATTGGCTGCTGAATTACGTAATGCTTGTGAATCGGTATTTGCCGTAATAAATTCAACACCTTCAATGGTTTGACAAACCATGTGCTCAACTGCATTACCGCCACCGCCACCAACACCAATGACTTTGATTACTGCTTCTTCGTTATGATCTTCCATTAATTCAAACATTTTTACTCTCTCCGATTTTTATGTTTTGTTCCACCAAAACGCGATTTAACTCTTACTTTTTACTTATCCACCATGATTGAGGCAGATTATAAAAATTTATTTACTCTTCTTATAACAAGGCTCTTAATGAGGGTTAAAACTCACCTTTAAACCAAGCTAAGATACGCGAAGTAATACTAGCAATACCTTCACTTTTCTTACTCTCTATACTTTGTTGTTCATTGGCTTGCATACCGTAATGTAATAAACCAACAACCGTTGAGTAAGTTGAATCATCAACATACTCTTTTAAACCACTCATACCTTTTGGCTTAGCGACACGTACAGGCATTTGAAAAACTTCTTCAGCAAACTCAACAACACCTTCCATTTTCGCTGTACCACCGGTTAACACATAACCTGCGGCAATTTGATCTTCTAAGCCCGCTTCGCGAACTGCTTCTTGAATAAGTTCAAAAAGCTCTTGGTAACGTGGCTCAACAACTTCCGCTAAAGTGTGACGAGACATTGAGCGTGCAGGACGACCGCCAACACTCGGTACTTCAATGTTCTCTTCCATACTCACCATTTGTCGAAGCGCACAAGCATATTGCACTTTAATGTCTTCTGCGTGGCTTAACGGCGTTCTAAAAATTTTCGCAATATCACTGGTGACCTGATTACCGGCCACAGGTATAACCGCAGTGTGTCTTAAAGCACCGCCAGCAAATACCGCAATATCCATCGTACCTGCGCCCATGTCTACCACACAAATACCGAGTTCTTTCTCATCATCTGTCAGCACAGCATAACTAGATGCTAATGCTGAAAAAATAAGTTGATCGGCTTTTACTTCACAGCGCTCAACACATTTAACAATATTTTTAGCCATGTCGTTAGCACAAGTAACAATATGAACTTTGGCCTCCATTCGGACACCTGACATACCAATCGGGCTTTTTATCCCATCTTGGCAGTCAATACTAAATTCTTGTGGTAATACATGTAACATGCGTCGTTCCGCGGAAATCGGTACTGAACGCGCGGTATGTATTACGTTATCAACATCTTCTTGAATGACTTCTTTGTCATTGATTGGCACCATGCCATTTTCATTTTGACAACTAATATGCTTACCTGAAATACCTAAGTAAACCGAGCTAATTTGGCAATCGGCCATTAATTCAGCTTCGTTGATAGCACGCTGAATTGATTGAATAACCAAATTCAAATCATTAACGCCACCTTTATCCATACCTCGTGCAGGTTGATTTCCAACACCAACAATACTTAATTGATTGTCCGGTGTTATTTCACCAACAGCAACAGATATTTTCGACGTTCCTATGTCTAAACCTACTACCAAGTTTCTTTCGTTTACTTTTGACATTAAAGTTAAGCTCTTTGTTTATTCTCTGCGGTTTTCCAACCAACAGCGAGTCCAGTGTCATAACGTAAATCAACATAATCCACTTGCTGATTTTCTTCTTTTGTTTTCATTATTTGCGGGTAGACATCCATAAATCTTTGTACACGCTCAATTTTGTTTTCTCTACCTAAATTAAGCGTTATGCCGTTCTTAAGCGTTAACTGCCAAGAATGACGTTCGGTAAGTAACAACTCATCAATTGACAACTCGCTAAACTTCAGCAACTTACTTAAATTAACAAAGTTACTTAAGGCAAGATCTTCACTGCCTTCAGGACCAAAAAATGCCGGTAATGCAGACTGTAAACGTGCAGTGTCCGCCTGAAATGCTTTACCGTATTGATTAATTAAAAAGTCACCATTCCATAAAGCAATCGGCGTTTGATCAACAACATAAATTTTCAGTTCATTCGGCCACTTTTTTCGTACCGATACCGAGTATACCCAAGGCAATTCAGCCACTTTCTGTTGTACGTGATTGACATCAACATTAAAAAAGTTTCCTAAGTTAACATCTTCAATCGCATTTTCTATATCTTGTCTATTGGTAAACGGCATTTCACCGCCAATAACAATCGACGTAACAGGCATTGACTCTTCAGATGACATTTTATTATTTAAAAACCAACTGAATGAAATAATAGTAACAATCACCAGCACAAAAAAAGTCACACCGAGCCAAAAAGACCAGTGTAATTTTTCTTGTTGCTCCGTCATTAATGGTGACAATGACGGTTGATTTCTACTAGTTATTGTCATTATTTATCTGCTAATTGTCCTGTACTAATGGCGACTATTTTTGTTACCAGCTCACTAAAACTTAAGCCGTGTACCTTTGCTGCTTTAGGTACCAATGACGTTTCAGTCATACCTGGAACAGTATTGACTTCCAGTAGCTGCCATTTATTTTCATTGTTACGCATAACATCTACGCGCCCCCATCCTTTTGCACCAGTTGCTTTAAAAGCTTTAAGCGCTAATGCTTTAAGCGCTTGTTCATCTTCATCACTCAAACCAGCAGGACAATGATATTGTGTTGTCGTTGATTGATATTTAGCTTCGTAGTCATAGAACTCACGAGGCGTTTCCATATGAATGGCGGGTAACGCTTCTTCGCCTAAAATAGCCACCGTATATTCAGGACCATTAATCCATGCTTCTACTAAAATTTGGTCATCATATTCAAAGGCAGTCGTTAATGCTTGGTGTAATTCATTGGCTGTTTTGGCTTTGGCCATACCAATACTTGAGCCTTCATTCGCTGGCTTAACCATGACCATACCACCGAGTGTCGCCAGTATTTTTTCTGCTTGAGTTTCTTGGTAAGCCTCTTTTTCGACAATAGCAAAAGGCGCAGTCGGTAATCCTTGTGCTTGAAACACTTGCTTGCTACGAATTTTGTCCATGGACAACGCAGATCCTAAGACATCAGAACCGGTATAGGGGATGCCCATATATTGTAAAGCCCCCTGCACACAACCATCTTCACCGCCTCGACCATGCAAAGCGATAAAAACACGATCGATATTTCGTTTAGTTAAGTCAGCTAAACAAAATCCTCGAGTGTCGATGAGTTCAACGTCAAAACCAGCTTGTTGCAGACCCTTGGTAATCGCTTTTCCAGAATTAAGTGATACTTCTCGTTCTGCTGAGTCGCCGCCATATAAAACAGCTAACCTTTGGTCTTTCAGTGCTTTCACTTTTTAGCCCCTTTAAGGTCAACATTTAGTAATGGGTTTATCATAATTTCACGAGCTATAACGCCAATAGTACCTGCGCCTTGTGTAATAACCATATCGCCGTCTTGTAATTGCGCTTGCAACAATTCTGCTAATATTTCAGCGCTACTAACATAGATAGGTTCAATTTGACCACGCTGGCGAATACTTCGCGCTAGGCTTTTACTGTCAGCACTGTTAATAGGCGCTTCGCCCGCCGCATAAACATCGAGTAAAAATAAGCAATCGACTTCAGATAACACTTCAACAAAGTCTTCGTATAAATCGCGTGTACGAGAATAACGGTGTGGCTCAAAAATCATCACTAAGCGTTTTTCAGGCCAGCCATTTCTCATCGCTTTAATTGTTGCTTTAACTTCACGAGGGTGATGTCCATAATCATCGACTAAGATCATCTCACCTTTTTCTGTCGCTAAATTAGCCAATTGTTCAAAACGTCTACCGATACCCGCAAATTTTTCTAGAGCACTGACAATGGCCGCGTCGTCAACGCCTTCATCAGTTGCAACAGCGATACTCGCCAAGGCGTTCAGCACATTATGTTCACCGGGTAAGTTTACTGACATATTGATATCAGCAAAACCTTCACGCTGTACGGTAAAATGACTAACGCCACCATTTTGTTGAAAGTTTGTCGCTCGTACATCAGCATCTTCACTAAAACCATAGGTGATCACTTGACGAGCCATTCTTGGAATGAGTTCACGCACAACATCGTTATCAATACAAACAACCGCTAAACCATAAAACGGTAAGTTATGTAAAAATTCGATGTAGGTATCTTTAAGTTTTTCAAAATCACCTTGGTAAGTCTCCATGTGATCTTCGTCGATATTAGTGATCACTGAAACCATAGGCTGCAGATGCAAGAATGACGCGTCACTCTCATCGGCTTCTGCAATAAGGTAACGACTTTTACCCAAACGCGCATTGGTGCCAGCGCTATTTAATAAACCACCAATCACAAATGTTGGGTCTAGGTCACCTTCAGCAAAAATACTTGCAATCAAACTGGTCGTTGTTGTTTTGCCATGAGTCCCCGCAATCGCAACACCATGGCGAAAACGCATTAATTCAGCTAACATTTCAGCACGACGTACCACAGGAATACGTAACGTTTGCGCATTCACCAATTCAGGGTTATCTGCTTTAATTGCCGTTGAAACAACAATAACACTCGCACCAACAATGTTATCTGCCGCATGACCTATAGTAATATTTGCACCTAACGCCATTAAGCGAGTAACAACTTGATTTTCGCCAATATCAGAGCCAGTAATTTGGTAGCCTTCATTTAACAATACTTCGGCAATACCCCCCATACCTGCACCGCCAATACCGACAAAGTGAATGCTTTTTACCCGGCGCATTTCTGGTAATTTAATAGGTGCAGTGTTATTGGCTATCTTGTTTCTCATTTTCTTACTCATTAGTTAACTAACTCCGCGCAAGTATTAGCAACACGGAGAGTTGCATCAACGTGAGCAGCATCGTGCGCCGCTTTCACCATCGACCTTACGACGCTGTCGGAAATAAAAAGGCTGTTAAGCATTTGCGCTAAAGTCGTACCGTTAAATTCTTTTTGTGGTAATAATTTTGCAGCACCACGTGAAACTAAATACATCGCATTTTTGGTTTGATGGTCATCAACGGCATGAGGTAAAGGCACAAAAATAGCAGGTTTGGCTGCCATAGCGAGTTCTGAAACGGTTAAGGCACCTGCTCGGCAAACAACAATGTCTGCCCATTGATAAGCGGCCGCCATATCTTCAATAAATTCAGTCACTTTAACTTTATCTTCTGACAAGCCAAACTTTTTATAGCTGGCCAGTACTGCTGTTTGATTATCACGACCCGTTTGATGCCAAACGTCAATATTTTGCAGTTGTATTTGTTTTAGCGCTTGTGGCACGGTTTCATTCAAAATTTTAGCGCCAAGACTTCCACCAACCACTAGTACTTTTTTACTACTACTTGGATTCTCGGGGATCACTGGCGTTAACGCGGTTATTTCTTTACGCAACGGGTTTCCAACCACCTGAAAGTCAATATTAGCGGTAAAAGCGTTTGGGAATGCACTCAACACTTTAGTGGCAATTTTCGCTAAATAACGGTTTGTCATGCCAGCAACCGCATTTTGTTCATGTAAAACTAAAGGGATCCGCATTAACCAAGCAGCAAAGCCACCAGGAGCACTTGCATAACCGCCCATGCCTAAGACAACATCGGGTTTTACTTTGCGTAATATCGCAATTGATTGTAAAACCGACTGTAATAATTGAAACGGTATTTTAACACGCTCTAACAAGCTTTTATTACGTACACCGGCAATATTGATAAATGAAATATCAAACCCATGCTCAGGAACAATTTTTGCTTCCATACGTTTTTCAGTGCCAAGCCAATGTATCTTCCAGCCTTGAGCTTTGAGCATTTCTGCCACAGCTATACCTGGGAAAATATGACCACCTGTGCCACCAGCCATCACTAATAAAGTGGGTGCTTTTTTGCTAGTTGTATTTTCAAATCCAGTCATATTGTTCACCCTCCTTATCATCTTTAGTTTTGGGTTTTACTACTATTTTATTCATTGCATTACTTTTTTTTATTTTGTTTTTCTTTGATTTTTTCTTAGTGGTCGCCTGAATACTTTGCAAACGTATCTCATGATCTATTCTCATCAAGATAAACACCGCCATGGTCATAATGATCATCGAGCTACCGCCATAACTTAATAACGGCATCGTTAACCCTTTAGTGGGCACTACACCTGCACTAGCACCAACATTGACCGCAGCTTGAAAGCTTATCCAAATACCAATAGCGTAAGCAAAAAAGCCTTCGAAATATTTTTCTTTTTGTAAAGCGGCTCTGCCAAGTAACAGTGCCTTGAGCACTAAAAACATACTCAGCATTAAGATCACGCTTATACCAATAAAGCCAAGTTCTTCTGCAACAACCGCCATAACAAAATCGGTATGCGCTTCGGGTAAATATTCTAGCTTTTGAATACTATTTCCTAACCCTTGTCCAAAAATCTCACCACGGCCATATGCCATCAATGATTGTGTTAATTGATAACCACTGCCAAAGGGATCTTCCCAAGGGTCTAAAAAGCCGGTAACTCGCGCCCAACGATAAGGAGAAAAATAAGCGAGCGCGGATAATAAACTAATGCCAACGCCAGATACACAAGCAAATTGCCAAAGTTTAGCGCCAGCTAAAAATAACAGACCAAAAGTGGTCACAAACATCACAACAATGGTACCTAAATCTGGTTGCATTAATAACAAACCACCAAGTACAGTAAAGACAACGAGTGGTTTAGCAAACCCTTTAACGTTTTCCATCACTTCATCACGACGTCGAACAAGATAAGACGATAAATAACAAAAGAAAAACAATTTCGCAGGCTCTGCCGCTTGTAACGTTATTGGACCCACAACAATCCACCGTGTCGAACCATTAACCGTTCGGCCAATCACTAACACCACAACTAACAGCAAAATCCCCAATAGCAGTAAATGCCCACTATGTTTTTGCCAAAGACTCATCGGTACGCTCATCGTGACAACGGCCACCAACAAACTTATACAAATATAAATAAAGTGACGCTCGACAAAATGAAACGGGTCATTGAACAATCTTTCTGCTACAGGCATAGACGAACTGGCGACCATAATGAGACCAATCATATACATACTAATAGCGAGTAATAAGTACGTACGATCAAATGTAGCGCTGCTAGCACCTTGCTCTGCCGATAACCACATGGGTAGTTTTATATTATCGAGTTTAGAGAGAACTGATGTTGTCATGAGTTCTCCTCTGGCAAGCTTGGTGTTTTATTTTCTCCGCTCAACTTGTTAACCGCATTGACAAAGACTTCGCCACGTTCAGCAAAGTTCTTGAACATATCAATGCTGGCACAAGCCGGTGAAAGTAACACTACATCACCTGATTTAACGATATTGCCAAGGATATTAATCGCTTGTTCAATACGGGTAACTTTACTATTTTTTATCTTTGCTTTATTAGCGACAGCAGCCACTTCATCGCCGTCTTTACCTAAGGTAAAAACATGGCTAACATCTTTAGAAAAAACGTTAGTTAATGGGGAAAAGTCTGCTCCTTTGCCATCGCCACCCGCAATAACATATAAGTTGTTATCTACTGACATCATAGCGGCTAAGCCTTCAATCGCTGCTAGGGTTGCGCCAACATTGGTTGCTTTAGAGTCGTTAATCCATTGCACATTTTTATACGTTGATATCAGCTGACAACGATGTTCCAAGCCTTTAAATTCAACTAAATGTACTAACATCTCGTCAAGTGGCCAACCAGCACTATGACCTAGTGCCAATACCGCTAAACAGTTCAAGGCATTGTGTAAACCGGCAATAGGTAGTTGATTAACACCAATAAGCGGCTTTGAGCCAAACATTAATTGTCTTTGTCCATCAATCACCGACATGCCAAAATGACCGTCGAGTGCAACATCGCTACCAAACGAAAGTGACTTTTGCGCCTTACCAACAAGTTGAGTATTAACATCATCACGATTAGTAATAGCCGTTTGACACTGTTGATAAATACCTCGTTTAATCGCGGCATAGTTTTCTAAGGTTTTATGACGATCTAAATGATCATCGCTCACATTTAAAACAGTTGCAGCAATCGCCTTCATACTGCGTAATGTTTCTAATTGAAAACTAGAAAGTTCTAAGACTAAGCAGTCGAGTGATTTTTGCGATTGTTCTAGTACCGGTACTCCAATATTACCGCCTAGTTCAACTTTTTTACCCAGCCTTTGTCCGAGAAAAGCCAATAAAGACACCACCGTTGATTTACCATTTGAACCGGTAACAGCAAGAATAGCGGTGTTATTATTTTGACAATAAAGCTCAACGTCTCCAGCAACAATACAATTTTTGCTTATCTGCTTAGCAATGTCAGCAATACTGGTATCTACACCTGGGCTGACCAGTAAAACATCGGCTGAAGCGATCAGTGTTTTATCCCAGCCACCTAACGTTAACGCTGTATGTGGAAACTCTTGCTTAAAAACGTCAATATTAATGGCATTATCACGACTGTCATTTACCGAGCAAGTTAAGCCATTTTTTGCTAAATAACGCACACAAGACAACCCTGTTAACCCTGCACCGAGGACAACAATTTTTTGGGTTGTTAGCTGCGCTATCGCTAGCGGAGCTTGTGAAATTTTTTGCGTCATTTTATGCTTTATACCTACTTTAAATACTATTTTTTATTAAACGATTTATTAATCAATCATTGTTAGCGTAGTTTTAATGTCGCTAAACCAATCAATACCAGTACTAATGAGATAATCCAAAAACGGACAATAACTCTTGGCTCAGGCCAGCCTTTTAATTCGTAATGATGGTGAATAGGCGCCATACGGAAAATACGTTGGCCACGTAATTTATAAGAGCCAACTTGTAAAATAACTGACACCGTTTCCATAACAAAAACACCGCCCATAATGAACAACACTAATTCTTGTCGAACTAAAACCGCGATAACACCCAAGGCTGCACCAAGTGCTAAAGAACCAACATCGCCCATAAATACTTGTGCAGGGTAAGTGTTAAACCAGAGAAATCCCAAACCTGCGCCAACAATAGCCGTACAAACAACCACTAACTCACTCGCCATCGCAATGTGGGGAATATTTAAATATTCAGAGAAGTTTGCGTGTCCTGTCATGTAGGCAAAAATAGCAAAAGCGCCGGCGACCATTATCGTTGGCACTATTGCTAAGCCATCTAAACCATCAGTTAAATTAACTGCGTTACTGGTCCCAACAATCACAAAGTAGGTCATACCAACGTAAAAAATACCCAGTTGAGGTAATACGTCTTTAACGAACGGAATAAGTAAACTTGTTTCTTCGGGACTTTGAGCAAGAGAATATAAAAACAAGGCGGTCGCTAAACCCGCAACGGTTTGCCAAAAGTATTTCCAACGCGCAATTAAACCATTAGGGTCTTTGCGAATAACTTTTCGATAATCATCAACAAAGCCTATTAGGCCAAAACTGGTGATAACAAAAAGTACGACCCAAACATAGGTGTTACTTAAATCGGCCCAGAGTAAAACACTGACCACAATAGCGGCTAAAATTAACAGCCCACCCATAGTCGGCGTGCCGGTTTTCACCAAATGGCTTTCGGGGCCATCATCGCGAACAACCTGACCCACTTGCATATTTTGCAAGAAACGGATCAGCTTAGGACCAAAGTACAAAGATATAGTTAACGCGGTTAATGTACTTACAATGGCGCGAAATGTTAGATAAGAAAAAACATTAAAAAAACTGTAATACTGTGTTAAATATTCACTTAGCCAAACTAGCATGAACTTATCTCCGATGATTTATGTTCTGAAGTTGACGAAGAGAGTTCTAAATTTTTACGCCAGTTAATAATATCTTGCACTACATTTTCCATACGCGCACTACGTGATCCTTTGACTAAGATAGAGATCGCTTGCTGCTCATTTTCCAATAAAGAAGTTAAACAACGCATTAACGACACTCTGTCACTAAAATGTTGGCCATTAAAAGCATCAGCTGAACTTTGACTCAGCACGCCCAGCGTCAGTAAATCATCAATTTTGCATTGTTTAGCATAATCGCCAACTTCATGATGATAACCTCGAGCTTGTGCGCCCAATTCACCCATATCACCAAGGATAAGGATGCGTCGACCTGAGTAGCTAGCCAATAAATCGCTAGCCGCTTTTATTGATTCAACATTTGCGTTGTAAGTATCATCAATTAATTTAAACGTGGGTGTTAACTGATGTAAATTTAATCGGCCTTTCACCGGTGACATTTCAGCCAAGCCTAAACGAATATCGTCAAGGCTAGCACCAAATTCTAAAGCAATCGCAGCTGCAGCAACCGCATTACAAACATTGTGTTTCCCCGGCACCGTTAATTCAATGAACGTATTGCCAGAGTGAGTATTAAGCTTAAAGCCAGCACAACCTGTATCATCAAGTATTACATCACTTGAGAAACAGTCAGCAGCTTGTTCACATGAGAACGTTCTTACTTTTTTGTCAACCAAACGCCATTGCCATTTATTGGCAAATTTACAATCTTGGTTATATAGAGCAATGCCGCCACTGCTTAGGCCTTCAAAAATTTCACCTTTTGCACGTGCCACACCGCATAAATCGCCAAATCCCTCTAAATGAGCCGCGGCAATATTATTAATAATAGCAACATCAGGCTTCACTAATGCTGAGGTGTAAGCTATTTCACCCATATGATTTGCACCCAACTCAACCACAGCAAATTCGTGCTGTGACTCAAGGCGCAATAAGGTGAGTGGCACACCAATATCGTTATTAAAATTCCCTTTTGTTGCTAATACCTTGCCCAAGCGTGATAAAATTGCCGCTACCATTTCTTTTACTGTGGTTTTACCACTACTTCCGGTAATAGCAACCGTTTTAGGGGCAACTTTTTCTTTCACATAAGCAGCTATCTTGCCTAAGGCTTTATGCGTATCTTCAACAATAATTTGAGGAATACTCAGTTGGCAATCATCTTGAACAATCACGGCTGCACAACCTAATTCAATCACCTGATTCAAAAAACGGTGTGCATCAAAATTTGGCCCCTTGAGCGCAAGAAATAATTCACCCTTTGCTAATGCTCGACTATCGGTATTAATGCTATCAATAGTGATGTTTTCTCCAACGAGCTTACCATCAACGGCTAAAGCAATTTCAGCTAAGCATAATGGGATCATGAGATTGCTCCTGCAGTGTTACTTTGTTGTTGATAAACGTCATAAATGGCTTTAACCAATTCACGTTCGTTATAATTAATTTTTTCATTAGCTACTATGATGTAGTCTTCATGGCCTTTACCCGCAAGTAAAACCATGTCATCAGCCTTTGCTTTTGCCAAGGTAGCTTTGATCGCGGCTTCGCGGTCAAGTAAAACGGTAATTTTTTCAGGAAAAAGACACCCCGCGAGCATATCGGCAACGATATCTTCAGCTTTTTCTGTTCTTGGATTATCTGTGGTAAACACCAGATGATCAGCACCATTCTCGGCTGCTAGCGCCATTAGTGGTCGCTTACCTTTGTCTCTGTCTCCTCCACAACCAAACACCACCCATAACTCACCTTTACAATGGTGGCGACAAGCATGCAGTGCACTGACTAATGCATCGGGAGTATGTGCATAGTCAACAATAGTGGTTGCTTTATTATTAGCTTTAAATGTTTCCATGCGGCCAACAATCGGTGTTAATGCTTTAACCGCTAACGCGATATCATGTAATGAAATATTTTTACTCATCAATACAGCAATACCCGCTAATAAATTTTCAATATTGAAATCGCCCATTAGCACGCTGTCAATTTCTTGTTGACCAAGATGGGTATTCAAGATGAATTGAACACCATTAGCATGGGTTTTCATCTCACTGGCTTGGGCATAAGCTGAAAATTGAGTAACTGCGGCCGATTTACCATAAACAATAAGACTTTGCTTATTTGGCCAATGCGCTAACCATTGTTTACCTTGCTGGTCATCACCATTAATAATGGCTATTTGTTTGGCATCATGACTAAAAATTTGATATTTGGCGTCAGCATAGTTTGTCATGGTTTTATGATAATCAAGATGATCGCGTGTCAAATTGGTGAACACGGCAATATCAAGTAAATTTGCTATAACACGCCGCTGTTCAAGTGCATGAGAAGATATTTCCATAGCAACATTTTTACAATGATCTGCAGAGAACTCAGCCATTAACTGATGCAACTGTGTTGCTGCCGGTGTCGTGTTTTCAACGGTTTGTAGCGATTCAATTTGTCCAGCGCCATTGGTGCCTATAACCGCTGTTCTTTGTTGGCAACTCGCTAATAATTTTGAGATTATTTGACTGGTGCTGGTTTTACCATTGGTGCCAGTAATACCTATAATCGTCATATTATCTTGTGGACTTTGATAATACCCCTTAGCAAATGAAAATAACTTTTCATTGAGTTGATAGAAATAGACTTGTGCTATTTTTTTATCTGAATTTTCTGTCGTTAAATAAACAATTTCACCATGTTGGCTGGCATGGCTGCATTCAGCAATGATTAACCCACACTCTAATGATACGGCTTGGTTAATATAATCATTACCATTTTGCTGATGGCCGATAATCGCACAAAAGACATCGCCCGCTTTTAATTTACGGGTATCATTAACCAAATCTCCACAATTCATTGGGAAATAAGCCCGTTCAGCCAATGCGGGTAACGGTAAATTAAACCGTTTAAAAACGTCAAATAATTGTGCTTGGCTCAATGAAAAAGTAAACTTAGGCATCGGCATGCTCCTGTTTTACTTTCATTGTTGGCTTGTCTTCACTGACCACAGGTCTTATATCAGCAACACGCTTTGCATCTGGGGCAATATTTAATACCCGCAATGCGCCTTTCATTACTCTTGAAAAGACAGGGGCAGCAACTTCGCCACCATGGTATAAATCGCCGCCAGGTTCATTGATAACAACAACAACCACAATCTCAGGATCAGAAATTGGTGCCATGCCAGCAAACAAGCCAACGTATTCATTGCCATAGCCACCAGCGAAAGCTTTAATTGCAGTGCCCGTTTTGCCACCAACACGGTAACCTTCTACCTTAGCATTTGGGGTATGCTCATTAACCACATTTTCTAACATGCCAACAACTTGTTCACTCGATTGCTCTGAAAAAATCCGTACATCTCGAAGTGGAATAGTATCCAAGGTATCTTTTTTGATAATAGTGAGCGGCTTTTTAATGCCGCCATTAGCTAAGGTTGAATAAAAACGTGCTAGTTGAAGCGGGGTTGCCGCAACACCATGCCCCCAAGATAAGGTCGCTAATTCAAATTTCGACCAACGTTGGCGATCATGCATAATACCTGAACTTTCGCCAACTAAGCCAACACCGGTTTCTTCGCCAAAGCCAGCATCAAAAAATTTATTCAGTAAAAATTCTTTCGGTACTGAAAGTGCTAATTTTGTCGTGCCCATATTTGATGAATGCACCAAAATATCAGTAATACTTAATTTACCACGGTTAATTGGGTCGCCAACTCTGCGGCCACCTAAACGCATCCAACCTGGACTGGTATCAATGATGCTGTCGGCTTTTACTGAACCAAACTCTAAGGCGGTTAATGCAGTTAAAGGTTTTAAGGTTGAACCCGGTTCATAAAAATCGGTGATCGCTCGATTTCGAAAACGATGGATCGCTGTGTTTCGACGATTATTAGGATTATAAGATGGGCTATTTACCAGCGCTAAAATTTCGCCTGTATGAACATTAGTAACAACGACTGAGCCTGATGTCGCTTTAAATGCTTTTACCGCACCTTTTAATTCTTTATAAGCGATGGCTTGAATACGCTGATCAATACTCAAAACGATATCTTTGGGCTGAGTAGATTCTTGCTCAGACAGTATTTCTATTTTACGGCCCTTAGCATCTTTACGGTATTGTTTTTCGCCGTCAGTTCCCGTCAGTAATTGATCGTAAACGCGTTCAACACCCTCGATACCTTTGTCATCTACATTGGTAAAGCCAACAACATGAGCGCTTATTTCTCCTGACGGATAAAAGCGTTTTGATTCTTTTCGTAAATGAATACCCGGTATTTTTAATTCTTTAATGTATTTAGCCATTGCTGGCGATACTTTACGTTCAACATAAACAAAACGTTTAGTTGGGTTTTTAACAATACGTGAAGTTAGTTTGTTAACATTACGCCCTAAAACATCGGCAAGTGCTTGCCAATGCTCTTTCATTGCTAGCGCATTGTTGTCCATGATAATTTTAGGATCTGCCCACACGGTTTCAACCGGGACACTGATCGCCAGTTCACGGCCGTTACGATCGACAATTGAACCACGTTGTACTGTATGAGCAGCGGTACGTAATGAGCGCATATCTCCCTGTTTTTTCAACATGTCGGGTTCAATGATTTGAATATATGCACTGCGAGCCAACAAACCTGCATAAACAAACACTATTAGGCCGACCACAACGTAAAAACGCCATGCCACCGAAATTTGCTGTTTATCTACTTGTTTCTTCACTAACTTGCTCATTGTTGTTGAATGATAATTTCCGAATTTATATTCGGTCTTTTCATCTGTAATAATTTTCTAGCTTTGCTTTCTATCGTACTGTGCTCAGCTAGGCTATTTTGCTCTAACAATAAATTACGCCACTCAATATCTAACTCATCTCTTTCTGTTAATAATATTTCTAAACCACTGGTGGTTTGACGATTTAAATGGGTGAAGTAAATCACCGAAAATGCCGAAATAACCACCATAACTAACAACAGATATATAAATATATGTCGCTGAATGTCGTACCAAACTTCTAATGGCAATGCCATTTTTGAGTTTGCCATAACTATATCAGCCGCATTAAAGCGGTAATCTCATTGCAACCCGCATGACTGAACTTCGTGAACGTTTATTTTCTTCAACTTCACTTTCACTGGGTTTTAGTCTTCGACCAACAAGTTCTAATTTTTTACCTTTATTCAATTCTGCTTCACTGATCGGTAAACCACGAGGCACTTTTTTGCCTTGCGAGTGTTTTTTCATAAACTGCTTAACAAGACGGTCTTCTAATGAATGGAAGCTAATAACCACTAAACGACCATTTTCAGCAAGTACTGATAATGATGCCGCAAGTACTTTTTCAATTTGCTCTAACTCACTATTAATGTAAATACGGATCGCTTGAAAGCTTCGTGTCGCTGGGTGCTTTTTAATTTCGCGTTGTGGTGCTGTCGTTTGAATGATTTTGGCTAACTGACTAGTACGGGTATAAGGGGTTTCTTCACGTGTATCAACAATGGCGTTAGCAATTCGCCAAGCGTGTTTTTCTTCACCAAAAGTACGTAGTACCCAAGTAATATCTTCAACATCAGCCACAGCAATCCATTCTGCTGCGGTTTGTCCACGCGAAGTATCCATACGCATGTCTAATGGGCCATCATTCATAAAGCTAAAGCCACGTTCGGCTTCATCAAGCTGTGGCGAAGACACGCCAAGGTCAAGGAGAATACCGTCAACTTTACCAAGTAATTGATGCTTTTCAGCAATGTTTTGTAAGTCGGCAAAGCCTTCGTGCTCAATAGTGAATCGAGCATCGTCAGCAAATTTTTCTGCTGCTTTAATTGCCGTAAGATCTCGGTCAATGGCAATAAGCCGACCATTTTCAGAGAGTTGAGAAAGTATAAGGGCTGAGTGCCCGCCTCGACCAAACGTACAGTCGATATAGGTACCATCGGGGTTGATTGCGAGTCCGGTCACTGCTTCGTCAAGCAATACCGAGATATGTGAATTATCTAATTTCATTTTGGGTAACACCATGTTACTGAATACCAAGTGATCAATTCGGTATCGGGTTATTAACTATTTTTAGTCTTATTTTTGCTATTTACAGTGATAAGTCTAACAAGCGGTCAGTCAGTTCAATTTCACCCGACTGAATTTGGCTAATGCCTTTTTGCATTTGCGCTTGCCAGGCATTTTCACTCCAAATTTCAAATTTCTTTAATTGTCCTACCAGCATCACACCTTTTTCTAAATTGGCATGTAAACGCAACGGACCATTAATCAATAAGCGACCACTCTTATCAATTTCACAATCAGAAGCATTGCCTAAAAGTACTTGCTGTAACAATCGTTCTTGTGGGTTCATACTCGATAAACTACACAATTTTAATTCTATTTCTTCCCATTCAGGAAGCGGGTAAAGTAGTAGGCAGGGATGTTGAATATCAACGGTACAAACCATTTTTCCTTGGCAATCGGCAAATAGCTCTTCGCGGTACTTGGTCGGTACCGTGATTCTATTTTTACTGTCGAGCGTAATTGCGCTTGTGCCTCTAAACATAATCCTGCTTTATTATTTTAGTAATCCTTTAAGATCCACTAATTCCCACTTATTCCCACATTGATACAGTTTAGTGAGAAAAGTGAAGTCATGTCAAGCAAAGATTGGTATAAATGATCTGGCCGAACGCCAATAAAATTAAGGCTTTGAGCAAAGTTGATGAATTTGTGGGGTTTTGTGGATCCTTGCCCCAGAATATGTAATACAATTAATTTTTTAGCTAATTTCGAAGAAAAGATGAGCGGTTAGCGACTACTTACTTGATACCAATGAGTCCTATTATTAACAACCAAAAAGCAAAAAATAATTTCAACTTAGTTGCTGAGAGGTGCGTCACTAAGGTCTTAGCAAAAATACCGCCAAGCAAGGCACCTGGGCCTGCAAATAGCACCACTTGCCAATAAACTTCAAATTGAATCAAGGTATGCTGCCAGATGGCGGACCAAACAGTAAAAGCTGAAACAATCACGGCTGCGGCCACCGCCATACTAATGTCAAAACGTCGAAGAATTAAATAAATAGCCAATAACTCACCAACACCTACCGATAGCCAAGCGGTAAGCGCACCACCAAATAGTCCTATGGTGGTTAAAGCGAGCCAATCAAAAAGGTAGAGTTGGCTACGCTCGCGATGTGGCTTAATAAAGAAGATAGTGCCAATTATAAATAGGCCAAGCACTAAAGAGAACCAGCTAAAGCTGTGATGCAAAGAAGTGGGTGAGCTAAGTTGATTACCATAAACAAACCAAATACCGATAATTGAGCTTATTGTGGTCACACTGATAATACGTTTAAACCCTTGCCATAAACGTAATTGTGTTTTTTCACTATGGTAATGAAACCACCAAGTAAAAGCGCCGGCAGTCATACCAAAACATTGAATAGCAAAGCTGGTCGCTATAGATTGTTGTTCAGTAAAGTTGAGTTGATTAAACAATGGGATAAAGACAACCCCGCCACCTGCTCCCGTTGAATTGGCAAAAATACCGCCAAGTAAGCCAATAAAACTAAAGACCCCATACTCACGAATGTCTTCGATAGCTATAGGAGACATTACTAGCATGCCAAACCAAATCGAAATGAATATTAAAATAAATTTAGGGTTATTTAAGCGAAAAAAATTCACTGAATATTAACGCTTACTTTGCTGAGCCTGTTTATCGGTAAGGAATGTTATCGCTGCTGCCGATAAATTTTTATTAGAAATGTAACTACGCCCCTGAGCGTGTCTTATTAACCAACCTAGCTGGGTGTTTTGTATTAATTGCACGTCTGACCACAATAATGTCAAGCTAGCGTAAAATGATTTACTCACAATGCCCTGTTCATCAATCGTTAAATCAACATTACCTTTGGCGGCTTTACTGAGCATTTGTCGCATCACCCACCACGGTTTTTGATAATAGGTACTGACGGCTTCAAGAATACCTAAAGCAAAAACAAACCAAGCTGCATAGGGATTCATTTCGGTAAACAGTACTAACAACATTCCAGCAACGGATAAGGCAATTGATTTTTTATAGGCACTTATTGAAGTAACGATGACAACAGATTCGCTAAAACATTCTTGAAAATGGGCTTTGTCTAGTTCGTAGGTTGTTGAGTAGGTAAAAGGCTGTGACATAAAGATAAAAAACTCAGGTAAAATAATAATGTTATTTTACCTGAGTTTTTAATAAATGATGAAGTAAATAGTGATTAAAAGTTACGGTTACTTATATCTCATCATTGGCTGTTGGAATTACCACGTCTTCCATGTTAATTTCTTCGGCGATCATACCCACTTCGACACGGTCAACGCGTTGTAGACCTCTTGGTAACTTATTGCCACGGCGACCACGCTCACCACGATAGTGTTCAACATCGCTGGCTTTTAAGGTTAACTTACGTTTACCCGCGTGCAATGTTACCGAACTTTCTGCTGAAATAACGTTTAGTATCGAAACAAATTCTTCACGGCTTTTCGCTCTTGCTGCAGAAATATTAATAATTTTGTTACCTTTACCTTTACTAAGTATCGGTAAGTCTTTAACTGGAAATACCAGCATTCGACCTTCAGACGTAATGGCAAGCACTAACATATTATCAATATTAGCAATTGGCAATGGTGTATTCACTTTGGCATTTGCTGGCACGCTTAATAATGCTTTACCATTCTTATTGCGGCTGATCATGTCAGAAAATTTACCAACAAAACCATAGCCAGCATCACTGCTGAGTAAATATTTACTTTCATCACTTGCCATTAAACTCGTGACAAACGTTTCTCCTGTCGATAGGCTAAAACGGCCACTTAACGGCTCACCTTGGCTTCTTGCCGTTGGCAATGTATGAGCGTCGGTGGTGTAAGCACGCCCCGTTGAGTCAATAAAGACCACAGGATTATTGCTGCGCCCTTTTGAAGAACATAAGTAGCTGTCGCCTGATTTATAACTCAGCGCTTCTGGTTCAATATCATGACCTTTGGCACAACGCGCCCAACCCTTGTGAGAAACGACAACGGTAACGGCTTCACTGGGGACTAAATCTTTTTCAGATAGTGCTTTTGCTTCGCTGCGCTCAATAAGAACAGAACGACGGTCATCACCATATTTTTCAGCCGCTTCTTGAATTTCTTTTTTCATTAGCGTATTCATTCGCGCTGTTGAGTTTAATATTTTTTCAAGATATTCACGTTCTATATTAAGCTCTGCTTGCTCTGCTCTTATTTTAATTTCTTCAAGTTTAGCAAGTTGGCGAAGCTTAATTTCTAAAATTGATTCTGCTTGACGTTCTGATAAATCAAAACGAGAAATCAGTTCTTCTTTGGGTTTATCAAAATTTCGAATAATTTCGATAACTTCATCAATATTTAAATAGGCGATCAATAAACCGTCTAATAAATGTAAACGAGCTAACACTTTGTCGAGACGATACTGCAAGCGACGACGCACAGTTTCGCGACGATATACCAGCCATTCTGATAAAATAACCCGCAAGTCTTTTACTGCAGGTTTATTATTCAAGCCAATCATGTTTAGATTAACACGATAACTTTTTTCTAAATCGGTACTGGCAAACAAGTGATTCATTAATTGTTCTATATCAACTCGATTAGAACGAGGGATCACCACTAAACGGGTTGGATTCTCATGATCAGACTCGTCACGCAAATCAACCACCATAGGTAGTTTTTTCGCATTCATTTGCCCAGCAATTTGTTCAAGTATTTTGCCGCCAGAAGCTTGATGAGGTAAAGCTGTAATAACAATATCACCCTGCACAACCTCAAAGATGGCGCGCATCTTAATACTACCTTTACCGGTTCTATATATTTTTTCAATATCGGCTTTAGGTGTAATTATTTCAGCATCGGTAGGGTAATCAGGACCTTTGACATACTCAAGTAAATCACTAATTTCTGCTTTAGGTTGTTCAATTAAATGCACACATGCATTAGCCACTTCACGAACGTTATGGGGTGGAATATCGGTAGCCATACCAACAGCGATGCCGGTAATACCATTTAAGAGTATATGAGGTAAACGAGCAGGCAAGGTTTTAGGTTCATTCATGGTACCGTCAAAGTTTGGTGTCCAATCAACGGTGCCTTGACCTAATTCGGCGAGTAATATTTCGCTAAAACGTGATAAACGTGATTCGGTATAACGCATAGCAGCGAAAGATTTCGGATCGTCTGGCGCGCCCCAGTTTCCTTGCCCGTCAACCAGCGGATATCGATATGAAAATGGCTGAGCCATTAATACCATAGCTTCATAGCAAGCAGAGTCGCCATGTGGGTGAAATTTACCCAACACATCACCAACAGTACGCGCTGATTTTTTATATTTTGCGTTGGCAGACAAACCTAATTCAGACATCGCATAGACAATACGTCTTTGAACTGGCTTCAAGCCATCACCAATATGTGGTAAAGCTCGATCCATGATCACGTACATCGAATAGTTTAAATAAGACTCTTCGGTAAATTGTCGAAGTGGTCGCTGTTCAATACCTTCGAGGCTAAAATTAAGCGCGTCTGACATGAATTAATTCCTGAATTGTCAACCTGTTAGGGAGTAGCCCTACCCGTGACTTTGGTTATTATTTTTAGATTACATTTAGCTAGACTCTAGCTTATATGATTATATAGCTGTTGCCAATCAAGATGCGCCTTTGAGAGTACATTTTGAATGACAATAGGGAGACAAGGCAGGAAAACACTTCTTTATCAAAATCTGTAAATTAGTCGTTATTATTTTGGCCTTCATCATTAAACTGACAGACGCGGTTGCGTCCGTTAGCTTTAGCATAATACATCGCTATGTCAGCTGCATTAAGTAAGTCATCAAAATTTAACTCGACTTGCTCTAAACAAGCAACGCCAATACATACCGATACTTGTTCATTAATATTAAATTCAGACCAGTCTTTACTTGCCACTTTCTCACGTAAACGCTCGGCTATTGCCTTAGCTTCAGCACAGCCTACCTCTGGTAATATACCGGCAAACTCTTCACCACCTAATCGAGCAAAAAGATCGCGAGAGCGCATAGTTTCACTGCCTAGTTCGGCAATTATTTTAATAACTTCATCACCAATATCATGACCGTAAGTATCATTTATATTTTTGAAGTGATCTATATCTAATAGAATGACACTTAAACTCTGTTTTTCATTGACCGCTGTGGCGACTGCTTCAGCGCCTTTTTCAAACAAAGTACGTCGATTATATAAGTTAGTTAGACTATCTACTTTTGCTAAATATTTTAATTTTTTTCTGACTTTTATTTGTCTCAACAGAAGTACAAAGAAAACAATAACAGTGACAACTAGTATTAAAATATTACGTTGTTGAGCAAACTTTTTATTCTCTGCAGCAATAATTTTTAAACGTTTAATTTTATTTTGATTGGCTAGTAATTCATTTTGCTTAATTTTTTCATCCGTTGCATAGGTTTTATTAAGATCTTTAATTTTATCAGCTCGGGTTCCATCAAAGTATTGGTAACCATTTCTTATATATTTTTTCTTATAATCGAACGCTTGCTTAAAGTCACCCAAAGCAGAAAATGAGCGAGCAAAAATCAGATTCACTTCAGAGAATTCAGGTAAATAAAGCTGCTTTTCAGGGATTTCATCTCGTAAGATTAATGTTTTCTCAAGCCAAGCAATAGCCTGTTTATCCTGTTGTGCATGGTGCTCGATTAAAGCGTGTATCAAAAATATTAAATACTGTTCTGCGGCGTTAAAAGTTGAGTTGATTTCTTCTAGTTGTAATAAAACACCGGTAACTTGCACAGCATCTTTTTGATCGTTTTGTTGAACCAGTGATAGCAAAGACAAAATACGAGCATTAATTGGTAACGGCTCTTTATTGTTCAAAATATTTTCAGGCTCAGCAGGCGCATTGTCACTCTTATTCTCTTCTGCGGCTAACGCTTCGCCAACTGAATAAGCTTGCGCTACTGGAGAAAATGCTGCACTTGCCAAGTAGAAGCTCAATAAGACACACAGTGATATATTAGAAAAAGAGTAATGTTTCATTAAAAACACACCTTATTTCTACCTAAATTTTTTGCTTGATACATATTAATATCCGCGTCTTTTATCAGTTGAGCAAAACTTGTAGTACTTCCTTTTTGGTAAGAAGATATACCAATACTGACCGTAACCCCAGTGAGCTTTTTATATGACCAAACTTTATTTTGAATACTCAAGCGTAATCTCTCAGCCAAATCATAAGCATTTTCGGGTGAAGTGTTCGCTAATAAAGCAATAAATTCCTCGCCACCGAAACGGCCAAAACAATCACTTTGACGCATAATATGGTTAGCCAAGTCAGCAATATCTTTGAGTATTTTGTCACCGGTATTATGACCAAAGCTATCATTTATCGCTTTGAAATTATCAACATCGAGCATTAATATACTAAAAGGTGCCTGTTCTTCTTCTGCTCGCGTAAACATTTGCTCACCCAATTCGATTAAACGCCGGCGGTTAGCAACACCTGTTAAATCATCAACTTGGCTAATTCGAACAAGATGTTGTTGACTTTGTAACATTTTAAGCAAAAACCAAGCGAGTATGACAAGCACCGTACCGACAAAAATAATCAACAAATGTAAATTTTCTTCGTAGTAGGTCACATCGTTAAGTTCTATTATTTGTACAGACTTCTCCTGTTCAAGTATTTTGTTTTTTAAGTCTGCTTGTTTGCTTTCAAAACTTAATCGTAACTCTTCAATTTGTTCCATGTTTATGTTTTCTTGATCTTTAAATAAACGCGTTAAAAATTGAGATTGTTTTTCATAAGCTTGCTGATATCTTTGTGTTTTATAATAAATTTCAGACTGCAAATACATCAAGTGATAATTTGAAAAAGTATTTTTTGTTTGACTATTTTTTGCTAATATTTTTTCAGCGACAGCTAAGTTTTCAAGCGCCTCATCATATCGTTCCATGGCTTCAAGTACGTACGCCTTATTAACGTTAAAAAATAATAAGGCATTATGTTGCTGTACACCTTTTAGGTATTGTTCAGCAAGGGTAATATATTGATAAGCAACATCTAAATCAGGATCTTTCTTCTTAGCGTGCGACATAGACAAACGAGTATAAGCTCCACTTATAACTTCATTGTTACTAAATTTATTAGCACTGGCTATGACTTCTTCAAATAGCTCAATAGCTTGTTCATATCGGCTTTGATCCATGTAGTTCACTGCAATATTTTGTAAACTATTTAACGCATAGAGTGCCATACCCGCTTTTTTATAATGTTCGTAAGACGCTTGGTAAAATTTTATCGATTTTTTAGGGTTATACATATAAGAGTATAAAATACCCAACTCGCTGTTAACGGAACCTTTAAGTTCTTCATTATCTAGAGTATTGGCAATAACCAGCGCGTTATTGAGCATAGTCAACGACTTTTCATATTGTTCAGTTAGGTAATAAATAGCACCTAAGTTGATAAAGCCATCGGCAATAAATTTTTTAGCATCTAAGGATTCGGCAACTTCTAAGCCATTCAAATAATTCTCAACCGCGCCACTAGCATCACCTAAACTTTCTAAAGAAAAGCCACGTAAGTATGAAAGTTGTGAAATCAATATTGTAGGACTAGTTAAATGTTGTGCTATTTTTAACCCTTGCGATGCGGCGCTAAACGCCGATTTATATTGAGAGGCTTCAATATAAACTTCTGACAGTACTTGGTAATACTTTACCTGGTTCCCAACCGTTAACGCATTGATGTTGGTTTGATAAGAATCTAACAGTGCAAGTGCATCGGTAACATTGGTATTTTGTAATTTTTCAACGCGTTCAACAAAAAAGATAAAGTCACGATTGGTTGTGCCATTATCTGCAAATGTTTGCGTAGTTATCAACAAAGCGCTTAACAGAGACCAAAAAACCAAGGCAACTTGTTTGTAACGTTTTTTTAACAAATTCAACCTCTTATTTATAGTTTTAGCCATAGTTTAATCAACTTCAGTTGCAGTATAAAACGATTTAAAGCGAATGATAAACCGTTATTTCTAATTAATTATTTTTCATCCACATACAGAGAAAATAAAACTAGAACAACAACAACTTTTAAGATAAATTAACAACGCTTTTTGCGTTATAATGTCCTTGTAGCTCAGTTGGATAGAGCAAGCGCCTCCTAAGCGCTAGGTCGGACGTTCGAATCGTCTCAGGGACACCAAAATCACTATTTATAACGTTCAACAAACCTCATAAAACCTATTAAAAACAATAAACTCAGAGCACTTAGCGGTTATTAACGCTTAAAGAGAACTTGTAATAATCACGTTTTATTGTAACACTCATTGTAACACCAGCCCTTACTTTGAGTTTCCAGTGTTACAATTATGGCAAAAACAACTAAGTCTTTAACCAATACAGAAGTAAACAAAGCCAAGCCTAAAAGCAAAGAATACAACCTTGCTGACGGTGACGGTTTAGCGCTTAGAGTTAAACCTCAAGGCTCTAAATTATGGATCTTTAACTATTCCCGCCCTTTTACCAAAAAACGGGCAAATATTAGTTTTGGCAATTATCCTGATGTGTCACTAGCTGATGCTAGAGAAAAGCGCACTAATGCGAGAAAGTTATTAGCTAAAGATATTGACCCTAAAACCCATAAAGAAGAAGTTACCGAAGGCAAAAAAGCAGAGTTAAACAATACTCTCTTAAAGGTTGCTGAAGATTGGTTTGAATTAAAGAAGAAAACCATTGCCCAAAATACCGCTAACGACACATGGAACTCGCTTAACAATCATATATTCCCAAAACTGGGTAAGCACCCTGTTACCGCTTTAACGCCTGTTATTGTTATTGATGCGATGAAGCCAATCGCTAATAAAGGCAGCCTGTTTGTTATTAAAAGACTTTGCCAGCGCCTAAATGAAATAATGACCTACTCCGCTAATGTTGGCTTAATAGAAAGCAATCCATTAACGGGTATTTTAAAAGCGTTTGAAGCACCAAAGAAACAACATTACCCCACAATAAAGCCTGAAGAATTACCAAAGCTAATGGCTGACCTGAGCTATTCAACATTAAGGCTAGTAACGCGCTTATTAATTGAATGGCAGCTTCATACCATGGTGCGTTCAAACGAAGCCGCTACAGCAAAGTGGGCTGATATTGATGTTGAAAACGCATGCTGGCGAATTCCTGGCGATGTAATGAAAATGAACAAGCCACACGTTGTACCTTTAACGCCACAAACCCTAGCAATATTAGAACGTATTAAGCCTGTTAGTGCCGACAATGAATACATATTCCCTGCCGATAGAAACCTTAAAGGCCACGCTAACCGCGAGTCAGCAAACATGGCATTAAAGCGTATTGGCTATAAGAACAAATTAGTGGCGCATGGTTTACGTTCTCTCGCCAGCACCACATTAAACGAACAAGGTTTTGATGCTGATGTTATTGAATCGGCATTAGCACACGTTGATAAAAACGAAGTTAGACGCGCTTATAACCATGCTGAATATTTAGAGCGTAGACGAGTAATGATGGCTTGGTGGTCTGAACATATAGAACAGGCTCAGACTGGGAAAATAAATTTTAATAAAACGTTTACCAATTTGAAGGTAATAAATAATGGATAAAAGGAAAATTAAAGTTACTAAATCAACTGATGGAAAAACTACTATTAGTAGAAATACATTTGGAAGTGGTTATAAAAAAGAATCTATTTTACAACGAACAAGTACGGTAATAGATCAAGGCTGTTTTACCGAAGAAATGATGAGATTACAAAATGACGCTTTTGACCCCGTTAAACTTATAGCAGACATTGAAAGGAGAATATTAAAATTCCTAGAAAAAAATGAATTACCTACAGAGGGTACTAAAAAGCCAGTAATTAGTGCTTTACCTTTTCACTTGATTAGAAATTATTCTCACGTAATAGGTGCGTACCAAGCAGGAAAGTGCCTTGAAGAAATTCTGACTTGTAAACATCACCTTAAAAATAGTGACTACAAAAAGGGTATGGCGCACGCTTTAATATTAGTCGATGCGTTTAGTAAATTTACGTTTTCTACCTTAGAACCTACTCTAGCTTTAGGACAGTCACGTCAAGAAAAAATGATCGGAGAAAACATTAAACTATCAAATGAACAATATGATTTATGTTTTAAATACTTTGAATCTTTAGATAGAAATGACGATGATACTAGATCTTTAGGTAAAGGTGAAAAATGGAGTAAAACGTCAGAGTACGCGAGTAAAGAATTTGGAGTTAAAATTAATCAGCAAACAATTAGAAAAGCATATGCTGCTAAATAAACCTTGGTAGTACGTTTAATTACCAACAATAAAATAGCTTTTAATAGACCTGAATCGTTCAACAACTACCTCAGGTGACTAAAAATGACTATTAATAAGTTTTACCAATTAATCCGCAGACCTTCTGTTTTATCACAAACAGCTAGATCAAAATCCGCATTACAACTCGACGAAAAAGCTGGATTGTTTTGCCCCCCTATCTCGATCGGTGACCGTGCCGTTGCTTATCTCAAGCATGAGGTAGAAGCCATCATCCAAGCTCGTATTGAAGAACAAACACCCGAGCAAATCAAACTGCTCGTTTCTGAGCTAATCAAACAACGCAAAGCGGCATAGGGGGCAACATGAATAATTTAATATTTACTGCTCCTGATGGCGTATTACCTGTAACAAATAGCCCAGCTTATAATTTACTTTTAATTCTATCTGACGGTAACAAACACGCTAGAGATTATTTATGTAATCAATTAGGTGGAGGATTTAGGGCTAATCTACAACAACTTATGAGTGGAGATTATCAGCACTGGCTTATTCACTCTGAACAAAGCGAATACGAAGGCAAGAAACAAGCGTTTTACTGGCTTGATCAACGTCATTTTTCTTGTGACTGGGAAGAAGATAAAGATGCTCGAACCATAGCCAGAAAACGATATAAAGACCGCTCATATTATGGCACTAAAAACGCAGTTAAACGGCTTAAACAAGCCAAGCAAGAAAAAGCCGAAGCTGATAAAGAATATGAACAACGAATAGAAAGTAAAAAACCTACAGTGAATTAACAAAGTAGGCTTTCATTTAAACTGGCTAGTGGAATAAGTTTAGCGACCTACCACTAGCCAACAACTAGAGTATAACCAAGTTAACAGCTTTTCAATAGTTAGTAGTTACAAACCTGTCAAGTACCACCCTGTATATGTTGATTGTTACTAACCACTATTCATAGGTTTCTTACCCCTATATTTTTAGTGCTTTGCGAACAAGGCTATATAACTACAGGTATTAATCAGGTAAGTAATAACTAACATTGAGCTAGGTAATTAATAATATCCTTTAGCGTTATCTTAGTTAATAAACTATCTAATGGCATACATAACCAAAGACAAAGCAATAACAGTAAACGGTCAAACTTGGTGGGTAAACTCAAAAGGAAGTGGGTTAATTGCGCACTCCATTAAAGCAATGATTAACCAGATTGATGCGATGTTAAGTCACCACAGCAAAATACACATTATACGGTTTGACCTAAGAGTTTATGAATACGCAGAAAATAACGATAAAATGACGACCTTTAACCGCAGATTACATAAATGGCTGAAACGAAAATACAGTTTTAAACGTATCGGCTTTATGTGGTGTAGAGAAATAGAAACAGCCAAGAAGCAACATTATCACTACGCGCTAATAATTGACGGTCACAAGGTTAATTTCCCCTATGAGATAACAAACAAAGTAAAAGAGCTATGGCGGCAATTAGACGGCTCTGAATACTTTCCTGACAACTGCTATTACAATATTAAAAGAGATGATTACGAGTCGATACAGGACGCTATCTGGCGTATATCCTACTTGGCTAAAGCTAGAGGTAAAGGCTATAAACCTGAGCAAACAAAGAACTATGGTACAAGCCGTATAAAGAATCATTAATTTAATAATGTGACTATGTCGGATTCTTTTACAGTGTGACTTTGAAATAATCAACCAATCAACCTAAGACAATGATATAAAGATAAATAAAACTACTGGTTCGTTTATTGCTTAGTCTTTAATATCTAATACAAATAATAAAACTTACCTAATCAAATTAATGGCAAGGTATACCTCAGGAAATAATATGAAATTAAAACTTTTAATTAGTACACTCGCTGGTTTGTTATTAACAGTAAGCTGTATGGTTAACGCAACACTAATTCAAGCTGATTTTTTAGGCAGCAATGATGGCTTTTACGACACTGAAACAGAACTATATTGGGTAGACATTAATAAGTTTTCTTCGGGTAATATCAGTAGTATGTTTTCTCAAGCAAATACTATGGGCGCAACTCTAGCAACTAAAGCACAAATAGTAGAGTTGTTCGGTAATTTGAATGGTGTGGCTACATCTACTTATTTCAGTATAGCTGGCACAAAGTGGAATGACTTCTTATGGGGTTATTACGATGACAGCACTCCTACTGGTCCGGGTGGTCAGGCATTTATTAGATCAGATGGTCAGCAGTGGATATTAGATGACAGAGGTGATTTCGACGGGCACAGGTATTTGGGAGCATGGGCAACATATACAGTAGATGTTCCAGAGCCCTCTACTCTAGCCATTTTCGCATTAGGCTTAATGGGTTTAGCCTCACGTAGATTTAAGAACAAATCTTAATATTGATTTAAATTTTTATTCTATAAAAACATCAATTGTAATGATTGGTGTTTTTTTGTTTTTAACGATTAGTTATGTTCATCCGTAAACTATTAACCTAATAACCGCGCTTATCTATCACTAGGAAACGCGTAACATATTATATAAACACTAAAAAACATAACGCTAAAGGAGTAGCATTACTGTTAAGTGAGAATGTTTTTTACAGTGAGTTCAATTATTTTACATTTCTGATTACAGGTATATTTCATAACCAGCCTTCATTTGAGCGTTTATGAATATACTGAAAACAACAGCATTATTACGGCATTCAATCGTAGATTACATAAATGGCTTAAACGTAAGTACAGCCTTAAGCGTGTTGGGTTTATGTGGTGTAGAGAGCTAGAAACAGCCAAGAAGCAACATTATCACTACGCGCTAATAATTGACGGTCACAAAGTTAATTTCCCCTATGAAGTAACAAACAAAGTAAAAGAGCTATGGCGGCAACTAGACGGCTCTGAATACTTTCCTGATAACTGCTATTACAATGTTAAAAGAAATGATTACGAGTCGATACAGGACGCTATCTGGCGTATATCTTATTTAGCTAAAGCTAGGGGAAAAGGATACAAGCCAGAGCAAACGAAGAATTATTGTACAAGTAGGATTAAGCTAAATGACAGGCAATAAAAAAGCACCAATCAATGGTGCTTTATGTTCAACTCATTACTTCAATGTAAGAGTATAAAACAGACTAAATTACTGTTTTTTGAATCTACGTGATGCTAAGCCCATAAGACCTAATGCGAAGATGGCAAGAGTAGACGGCTCTGGAACTGCTACAGAATTATAAGTATAAGTTGCCTTCACATAAGGGGAATTACTACTACCTGTGCCATCATTCCCATATGATACATGTACTCCAGAGTCAAAATTCACATTAAAAGAAAAAATGTCATTTACCAAAAACGAATTAGTATTAGCAATATTAAAAGAGAATAGGTTTGTTAGTAGCGCTGTATTGCTACTATAAGAAACAAAAGAGTCTGAGTTATTTCGACTCCGAGTTCCATAATTAATCCCTTCAACTAATAACTCAAAATTCTCAGAGCTAGTACCTGAAGTAAAATCCCCTTGGATCTCTAATAAAAGGGTACTTCCAGATCCTTGTACCCAATCGTTCACATTAAAGTTAAATGTAAAGTCTTGAAAGTTTATCGTTTGTATCTGTGTTTCAGTTATCAAACCAGCATTAGCAACACCACTAACAGACAAAACCAAACCAGCAAATGCTGCTTTTAACATTTTTACATTCATTTTATTTTCCTTTGGAATACATTCATTGAGATAGAAAGTATTATTATAGTTATTGATAATAATGCAATAAATACACCACTCTCAATAAAGTCTTTTATTTCAGAGTGATAGAAAAAACAGCAATATATTAATTATGGAACTGTAAAATAGTGCGACACTCTTTAGTCCGCAACCAACTGTACTTATTACATTAATTTAACAAACACATTCCTGCCTAATCACGCGAATTAAACAACAACCTATCAATGAGATTCAATTACCAAGAAAGACAGTTAAATCATCAATTTTTACTCTGTTTTTTATTGGTAAAAGTAAAAGACCTAAGAAAAGTAGTAAGTTAAGCCTATTTTTCGTACTAGATAAAAGTGATACAATGTAAACTTATCATTACAATAGAGGTTTTAATATGACAGCAGCTAACAAAACACCTACCAATAAATACATGGCTGGCGATATAAGGCATTTAATCAACCAAGCCATACAAAGTGAACTAACCAACCTACCAGCCACGCTTGCTGAGATTAAAGACCCTATTCAAAGGTTAAACTTTTTAACAAAGCTTATGCCTTTTGTATGTGCCCCTCTTAAACAAGTTGGGGTTATGACTGCTCGTAGAGAAACAGGCGAAGATTAATATACTTTTACTATAATTTTTCGGAGTGATTAACAATGCCTAAAGGTCATCATTACGGTAGAACACAAACAAGGGCTTATACTGGCGAGTATCATCGTATATCTGCTAAGACATTTAAAAACTTATTAACTGTGCCATTCGGTAACTACTCGCTTAATGCTGACTTTCTTAGTAATGCCCATCAAAAATTTAAATTAACAGCACTGGAATGTGGTGTTCGTTTGATGACATTCACTATAAACGATAAGCCTCACAAGATAGCCCTGATAATAGATAAGCGAAGCGCCAGCAATAAACTATATATCACTTGCCCATATTGCCAAAAGCAACGGCAAAGCCTTTACGCTATTAAATACGCCTATGGTTGTCGGCAATGTATCGGCTTACATTACGCCAGCCAAAGTGAAAGACCAAACGAGCGGTTAATGAGGCGCATTAGAAAGCTAAGAAAAGAGCTATGGGGTTTTGACTGGCCTGACGTAAACAATATGTTTGAAAATATTTATTATTGGCCTAAGCCTAAATGGATGAGGTGGAAAACATTTGAACAAAAAAGAAATAAGATAACTGAGTTAGAAAAGAAATATTGGCCTATGGTAGATGTTCAAATGAAGGCTATGTTTGGAAATGGCTTTATTAATGACTTTTGATTATAGTAACACCCAAAGTAACACTACCAATAAAAACAAAACTTAAAACCAATAACTAACAATAACTTACTCGCCCTGCACGACGTCTCTCAGGGACACCATAATCACTAAACTAAGTGATAATTTAAAAACAGACAACTAGCCTTTTACCGCTAAGTAACCCGCTTATAACAGCCCTCACACTTATCATTGCTATAATAAAGTCACAATCAAAGAAATAGCTCTTGGTTAATAAAAATTAACCTGGCACTAAATGAAATATTCACCTGTTTTGTTAATTTTTCTTTAGTTAAAAATACCATTTATAGATCTTTTAAAAGAGAAATGATTAAAGAAAAACCTGAAAAACAGCATCTTTAATTATTAGCCAAAGCTCGTAATCGGCCTCTATAGCAAGCACATAAGAACCTATAAAGCATATAATATAGGGAATACTCTGTATTATATGCCATCACATAATCTACTTTATAGATAACATCATAGGATTGCGCCCCACTTTTAATAGTCCATGTCCAATAAGTAATTTTATCGTTAAACATCAGCTATTAACCTAAAACCCGATATTTTATTATTAACTAGCCCCTCGATAAATTTATCCGTAGATCAGCCTACTAGTAATTCCAAAAACAGACTACAATTGTTGCTTCATCAAATACATTTCACTATGAGTCCCCAAATGGAAAAACACAGATTAAGTTTTGTTCAAATAAACCTTTTAAATGAAAATATTGCCGAAGTGATTTTTGATAAAGGCGTTTATATCTCAATTGAAATGATGGAAGAAATTGAAACTTTTTTTTGTGCTTTTTTTAAAACTGATTTTGGTGTTATCGTCAATAAAATTTATCCTTACACCTATTCACTTGAGGCGCAGTTAACGATGGGTTCTCTAATTCATATGAAATCAATAGCCTCAATCAACTATTCTAAAGAAGGTGTTGCTAACACTGAAGATATTATCAATAAACGTAGTAATGATAAGTTAAACGTTAAGCAGTTTAATGGTTTAGAGCTCGGTCGCCAGCAAGCACTTAAATGGCTACAGAAAGAACTAGCTTGATCGCTGGTTGATTCGGAACATATACACTCCTTGCCACCTCGGTAACCGCTACGGCTTTACTCTACTTCCTGCATCAATACGGTCACAGCACCGTACTATTGCCTCCATGGATGAGGGTCTATAATTTTTCGTAAAAAAATAACGTGCAGAATGCACTAATGCAGCGTAGAGATAAAAAAGCCCCGTAAACGAGGCCTTTAAAATTCATATAATTTATTACCAACGACTACTCACTGGTAGATTTTTCTATTGTAACTTCCTTGTCACCTACGATTGAGATATTACTCAATGCCGCTGAAACAGCCAATACGATTACCGCAAAAATCACTGTTGTCAGCTTAAATCCTCGTGAAGATGACCTGTTCATAAATGTTCCTGTGTCAGGTTTTATAGTTGTTATTTTGACATCTGTACAAAACTCAACCAATCTATACGATTAACATTGGTAATTCAACCATTTAAAATTAATAAAACAGATAAATTATAAACAATCGACCAGTGAGAGAATGTTATATTAATGGTCTTTTTAGCCATTTGGTCTAAGTAATACCAAAAAAAACACTTATTTGCATAATATCGTTTGCAGTTTAGTGGTGGTCTAGGTGAAAATGGTGGCACTTTCACCCCTCATATACTTAGTTCATTTTAAGTATAAATATAATAAAGATTTGGAGTCAATATGCCGTCTCGTCAAGAACTGGCCAATGCAATTAGAGCTTTAAGTATGGATGCCGTACAGAAAGCGAAATCCGGACACCCTGGAGCCCCAATGGGCATGGCAGATATTGCCGAAGTACTATGGCGCGATTTTCTAAAACATAATCCAACAGATCCAAATTGGACCGACCGCGATCGTTTTGTTTTGTCGAACGGTCATGGCTCAATGCTTATATATTCTTTATTACATTTAACCGGTTATGAATTACCGATTGAAGAATTAAAGAATTTCCGTCAATTACATTCTAAAACACCAGGCCACCCAGAATACGGTTACACCCCAGGTGTAGAAACAACGACAGGACCATTAGGTGCTGGTATTTCTAATGCAGTTGGTATGGCCATTGCTGAAAGAACACTTGCTGCACAATTTAACCGTCCAGGTCACGACATCGTTGATCACTTTACTTATTGTTTCTTAGGTGATGGTTGTTTGATGGAAGGTATTTCTCACGAAGTATGTTCATTAGCCGGCACTTTAGGATTAGGTAAATTAGTCGCTTTTTGGGATGACAACGGTATTTCAATTGATGGTAAAGTTGAAGGTTGGTTTACAGATGATACACCTGCTCGTTTTGAAGCTTATGGCTGGCACGTAATAAGCGTTGACGGTCACGACTCAGCAGCTATAGCGGCGGCAATTACTGCAGCTAAAGCAGTAACGGATAAACCATCAATGATTTGTTGTAAAACAATTATTGGTTTTGGTTCACCGAATAAAGAAGGCACACATGATTGTCATGGCGCACCATTAGGTGATGATGAGATTGCAGCGACACGTAAAGCGTTAAACTGGCCACATGCCCCTTTTGAAATTCCAAGCGATGTTTATGCTGAATGGGATCAAAAAGAAAAAGGCCAATCGAGCCAAGTTTCTTGGAATGACCAATTTTCAGCATACCAACAAGCTCACCCAGCACTTGCTGCCGAATACGAGCGTCGAGTTATTAAAGGTGATTTACCGAGCGATTTCGAAGAAAAAGCCAATGCCTTAGTGCAAGCTTGCCAAGATAAAGGCGAAAATATTGCTTCGCGTAAAGCCTCACAAAATACTATTGAAGCTTTTGGCGCTATATTACCTGAGTTATTGGGTGGTTCTGCTGATTTAGCGGGTTCTAACTTAACGTTATGGTCAGGCTCTAAAGGTATTGAAAAAGACGCTGCCGGTAACTACATTTATTACGGCGTACGTGAATTTGGTATGAGCGGCATTATGAATGGCGTTTCATTGCACGGTGGTTTCATTAATTACGGTGCAACGTTCATGATGTTTATGGAGTATGCGCGTAACGCAGTTCGTATGTCGGCTTTAATGGGTATTCAAAATATATTTGTTTACACTCACGATTCTATTGGTCAAGGTGAAGATGGTCCAACACATCAGCCAATCGAACAGTTAACGAATTTACGTACTACCCCGAATATGGATACTTGGCGCCCATGTGATGCAACAGAATCTGTTGTTGCTTGGAAATCAGCGATTGAACGTAAAAATGGCCCTACGTCATTAATATTTTCTCGCCAAGGTTTACCGGCAGTAGCGCGTAACAATTTACAAGTAACAAACATCGCCAAAGGCGCTTATGTATTGCAAGACTGTGAGGGTACTGCTGACGTTATACTCATTGCAACGGGTTCTGAAGTATCATTAGCCCTTGATTCTGCAAAACAATTAACCGCTGATGGTAAAAAAGTACGTGTAGTTTCTATGCCGTCAACCAATACTTTTGATGTGCAATCAAGCGAATACAAAGAATCAGTATTACCTTCATCTGTGATAAAACGTGTCGCTATCGAAGCTGCTCACACTGATTTTTGGTACAAGTATGTTGGTTTTTCTGGCGCTGTTGTCGGTATGACAACTTTTGGTGAATCTGCACCAGGTAAAGTGTTACTTGAACATTTTGGTTTCACCGTGGCAAATGTTGTTAAGACTGTAAACAAGCTTTAATCATTAACTAAAGCCTATAAGTTAAAGCCTTCAAGCGAAATGTATACTCGTTTGAAGGACTTTGACTTTTATCAACACCCTAAATTAATACCATCAACCTATGCCGATAAACTTATGTCTGTAAACATTGCTATTAATGGCTTTGGCCGAATTGGTCGAAGTGTTGCTCGTGCCCTCTATGAGAATGCTGATAACCAATATTTAAAGCTTGTCGCAATTAATGAGCTTGCCGAGCCTAAAGGTATTGCGCATTTATTAAAATATGACACCACCCATGGTCGTTTCCCTTTTTCAGTTGAGTTAGCTGACAATCAGTTAGTTATCGCTGGCGATGTCATACAACTTAGCCATGAAAAGTCCCTCGAAGACATGCCATGGAAAAAACATAACATAGATATCGTTCTTGATTGCACCGGTAAATTTGCCAATCAACACGATGGAAATATTCACTTGAGCCAAGGAGCCAGTAAAGTACTTTACTCTTACCCTGGTGAACAAGACGTTGATGCCACCATTATTTATGGTATTAATCATCAACAACTCAGTGAAAAAGATAAAATAGTCTCGAACGGCTCATGCACCACGAATTGCGTTGTGCCTGTCATAAAAGTCATTGATGAAGCTTTTGGCGTTGAAAGTGGCAGTATTACCACTATTCATTCCTCTATGCATGATCAACAAGTTATCGACGCTTACCATCCAGATCTTCGTCTTAGTAGAGCAGCAAGCCAATCTATCATCCCGGTTGACACCAAGTTAGCAGCAGGTATTGAAAGAATACTGCCTAAATTTGCTGGACGCTTCGAAGCGATTGCCGTGCGAGTACCAACGATTAATGTTACCGCGATGGATTTAAGCCTAACCTTGTCGACAGATGTTGATATTAACGCGATTAACCAAGCCATTATTCGTGCACAAAATAATGGACTACAAGGAATTTTAGGCTACACAGAAGAACCACTGGTTTCTGTAGATTTTAATCATGACCCACATTCTTGTATTGTTGACGGCAACCAAACGCGTGTTAGCCACAAGCGTTTAGTAAAAATGCTGGTCTGGTGTGATAACGAGTGGGGCTTTGCAAATCGTATGATAGATACGGCAAAAACCATGGCAAAAGATATTCAGCTTAAAAAATAATAACAGTAAAAAACACCCATAACTTTAAAATTTATCGAATAGGAAACAGCAAATGTCAGTAATTAAAATGACCGACTTGGCGCTAGCCAATCAAAGAGTTTTGATCCGAGAAGATCTCAATGTACCTCTTAAAGACGGAAAAATAACCTCTGATGCTCGATTAAGAGCGGCTTTACCTACCCTTAAACTTGCTTTAGAAGCGGGCGCAAAAGTGATGATAATGTCTCACCTTGGTCGTCCAACTGAAGGTGAGTACAACGAAGAATTTTCATTAAAACCTGTCGTTGACTATTTAGCTGCCGCATTAAATGTCCCCGTGCATCTAGCAAAAGATTACTTAGATGGCGTTGATGCAAAAGTAGGTGAATTAGTTGTTTTTGAAAACATTCGCTTTAATGTCGGCGAAAAAAATAATGATGATATTTTATCAAAAAAATTAGCTGCATTATGTGATGTATTTGTCATGGATGCCTTTGGTACTGCGCACCGCGCGCAAGCTAGTACACACGGCGTAGCAAAGTTTGCACCTATTGCTTGTGCGGGTCCACTATTGTCCGGTGAATTAGCAGCACTTGGTAAAGCACTAGACAATCCTGCACGCCCATTAGTGGCGATCGTTGGTGGTTCTAAAGTTTCTACAAAATTAACCGTGTTAGAGTCATTAGCGAAAATTGTTGACCAATTAGTGGTTGGCGGCGGCATTGCAAATACTTTTATAGCAGCAAGCGGACATAATGTGGGTAAATCATTATACGAAGCCGATTTACTTGATGAAGCTAACCGTTTAACGCAGCAGGCAAGAGCAAATGATGGCGATATTCCAGTGCCAACAGATGTTATTACTGGTACAGAGTTTTCAGAAACGGCTGTCGCAACGTTAAAGTCAGTTAACGATGTTAGCGATGAAGATATGATTTTTGATATCGGACCAGATTCAGCGCAGGCACTCGTAGAAATAATTAAAAATGCTGGCACTATTGTTTGGAATGGACCTGTTGGCGTTTTTGAATTTGATCAATTCGGTAGTGGTACAGAAACTATTGCAAAAGCAATTGCCGAAAGCTCAGCATTTTCAATTGCTGGTGGTGGCGATACCTTAGCTGCTGTTGATAAATATGATATAGCCGATAAAATCTCCTATATTTCAACCGGTGGTGGTGCTTTCTTAGAATTTTTAGAAGGGAAAGTGTTACCCGCTGTCGCTATCTTAGAAGAACGCGCTAAAACGTAAAACACGTTAATTAAATCATCAACGTCAAACCGCTCTTTATTTTATAAAAGGCGGTTTTTTTTAGCTTTCTTTATTATTTCTAAAAAACTTCATAAAAACCATCAACGGCGCTTTCATTACATTTCACTCTTTCGTTGTAAACTTACAAAACAAAAGCACAAATATTCGCTATAAATCGAGTTTATCGACCTTCTTGATAGTAATTATAGAACATTATTTAAAACCGTTATAAATAAACAGATAAAAACCATTAATGGCATTATTTTTTCTTTTGCCATGTCAATTTCTTATCTGATATACTTACGTAACGAAAGCTTAAATTTCACAATGAAACTTGTTTTTTTTGAGATTGGGCAAATAATATATGACATCTTAAACACTTAGGAGTAATTCAATGGCTTTAATTTCTATGCGCCAAATGTTAGATCACGCTGCAGAATACGGATACGGTATTCCCGCTTTTAACGTTAACAACTTAGAGCAAGTTAGAGCAATAATGATCGCTGCAGACAAAACCAATAGCCCGGTTATTTTACAAGGTTCTGCAGGTGCTCGTAAGTATGCTGGCGCTCCTTTTCTTCGTCATTTAATTCTTGCAGCAATTGAAGAATTCCCTCATATCCCCGTGGTAATGCATCAAGATCACGGCACTTCGCCGAGTGTTTGTCAGCGTTCAATTCAAATGGGTTTTTCATCAGTTATGATGGATGGTTCTTTAATGTCTGATGGTAAAACCCCTTCAAGCTATGAATACAACGTTGATGTAACACGCAGAACCGTTGAAATGGCACATGCTTGTGGTGTTTCTGTTGAAGGTGAATTAGGTTGTCTTGGTTCATTAGAGACAGGGGAAGCGGGTGAAGAAGACGGTATTGGTGCAGTAGGGATATTAACAAAAGAACAAATGTTAACTGACCCAGAAGAAGCCGCTGACTTTGTTAAGAAAACTCAAGTTGATGCTTTAGCGATTGCTTGTGGTACTTCTCATGGTGCTTACAAGTTTACGCGTCCACCAACAGGTGACATCTTAGCGATTGACCGTATTAAAGCGATACATAACCGTATCCCAAATACCCATTTAGTTATGCACGGTTCATCATCAGTGCCACAAGAGTGGCTTGCTATCATCAATGAATATGGTGGTAATATTCCTGAAACTTACGGCGTGCCAGTAGAGCAAATTCAAGAAGGCATTAAAAATGGTGTTCGTAAAATTAATATTGATACTGATTTACGTTTAGCATCGACGGGGGCAACTCGTCGCTTCTTAGCACACAACCCAAGCGAATTTGATCCACGTAAATTTTTAGCTGAAACCACTAAAGCCATGACTGAAATTTGTATAGCTCGCTATGATTCATTTGGCGCATCGGGTAATGCAGATAAAATCAAACCCATTTCATTAGATACTATGTTTGATTTATATGATGCTGGCAAACTGAACGCTATTATAAAATAACATCAGCTAGCCATTAACATTAAGGAGCTTCGGCTCCTTTTTTTGTAAATTTTTCGTTATATTATTAGAAAAATGTAATATTATTAGAAATATGTTGTCAAATTCACTATAATACTCCACAATTTTTAAACGGAGTACAAAAAATGGACAATGTTACTAATTGGTTAGTTGAAAACCAGGCTATGTTACAAGAAAATCTAATTAAATTTATCATCGCGATCGCTATCTTTGTGATTGGTAAATTTGTCGCAAAACTGATCAGTTCTGCAACAAAAAAAATCCTTACTCACAAAAAATTCGATAATACCGTAACTTCTTTTATCGCTAGCTTAATTTATGGCTTAGTTGTGATGGTTGCCTTTATTGCTGCGATTTCTCACTTAGGTTTTAATACCACCTCATTAGTGGCTATTGTTGGTGCTGCAGGTCTTGCAATAGGCTTAGCATTACAGGGTTCATTATCAAACTTTGCCTCAGGTATTTTGTTAATTTCATTAAAGCCTTTTAAAGCCGGTGATTTTGTTGAGATTTCAGGTACCGCAGGTATTGTTGAAGAGGTTCATGTATTTTCAACACAGTTAAGAACAGGTGATAACAAAACAGTTATTATTCCTAATGGTGGCATTACAAGTGGCACCATTACAAATTATTCAGCTAAAGCAACCAGAAGAATAGATTTAGTCATTGGTGTTGGTTATAGCGCAGATTTAAAACAAACAAAGCAAATACTAAAAGATGTTGTGAGTAATCATGATTTAGTATTAAAAGACCAAGCTATTACTGTTGGTGTTAGTGCCTTAGCTGATAGTTCAGTGAATTTTGTCGTTCGTCCATGGGTAAAAACAGCAGACTATTGGCCTGTGCATTTTGATTTGCTAGAAGCGATTAAAATAGAATTAGACAAAGCTGGTATCGAAATACCTTTTCCACAACTTTCTGTACATGTTAATCAAGAGACCAAAAATGAACAATAAATTAGCAATGGTTGCTTTATGTAGCAGCTTATCACTTAATGCTTTTGCCGAAGAAGCAGTCGCTCCAAAAGATCCATTAAGTATGTCTGCTGAATTAGGCGCACTATTTAAAACGGGTGACAATAAAAGCACCGATATAAAAGCTGGCTTCGATTTAGATCATGAATTAGGTTTATGGCGAAGTACTGTTCGCTTTGACTTGCTTGCAAGTAAAGCAGAGATTGAAGATGAAGATGGTGTTCAACAATCTCAAACAACAGATCAGCAATGGAAAATAGTCGGTCAAACTAACTATACCATTGGCGCTAAAAAAACTAACTACGTATACGCTAATGTATCTCACGACGATAATCGTTTTGGCGGATTTGAGACTCAAAGCTCTATCTCTGCTGGTTGGGGTCGTCGTTGGTTTGAAAGTAAAACAGGCACATTTGATGCTGATATCGGACCCGGTTATAAAAAAGACGTTGTACGTTTAGAAGATGAAAATGGTAATGAGTATACTGAAAACAAGTCTGCTTTCATTATACAAGCACAAGCTTTGTATACACGTAATTTAAACGAACATGTTAAATTTAAGCAGCGATTTGTTGCTAAGTATGCGACTAAAAGTGGTGAAAACAGTAATTATCAAGCAGAAAGCTCAATAACTACTAAGCTTATTTCAACGTTACAATTAAAAGTTAGTTTTAAGATTGATTATAATACTGATGTTGAAGAAGGCAAAGAGAACACCAATACTCAAACGGCGTTAACGCTCGTTTATAGCTTCTAGTTGACCTAAACTAAGATGCTTTATTTAGCCTTCAACTCTTTTGAAGGCTAAATATATTTCCTTTTCATCTCTAACATCTCTCATCATCACCTACTTTATTTTTACTTATTAGAGCCATCTATAAAAAAAATAATAAAAAAAAGCCCTAACATTTAAATGCTAAGGCCATTATTATTTATAAGTAATAAAAGTGCTGTTTATTCCCACTCAATCGTCGCGGGTGGTTTACCTGAAATATCATAAACGACACGTGAAATACCATCAATTTCATTAATGATCCGATTAGACACTAAACCTAAGAAATCATAAGGCAAATGTGACCAACGTGCTGTCATAAAGTCGATAGTTTCAACACAACGTAATGATACAACCCAATCATATTTACGGGCATCGCCCATAACTCCTACTGATTTTACCGGTAAAAATACGGTAAACGCTTGGCTTACTTTAGTGTATAAATCATGCTTGTGTAATTCTTCAATGAAAATAGCATCGGCACGACGTAATAAATCAGCATATTCTTTTTTAACTTCACCTAGAATACGTACACCCAACCCAGGGCCAGGAAACGGATGGCGGTAAAGCATATCGTACGGTAAGCCAAGCTCTAAGCCTATTTTACGTACTTCATCTTTAAATAACTCACGTAATGGTTCAACTAAGCCTAGTTTCATGTAATCAGGTAAGCCGCCAACATTATGATGTGATTTAATAACATGCGCTTTACCGGTCGCTGAGGCGGCCGATTCAATGACGTCAGGGTAAATAGTGCCCTGTGCTAACCATTTGGCATTATCTAACTTATTCGACTCTTCTTCGAAAACATCAATAAAAACATTACCAATAATTTTACGTTTTGCTTCTGGCTCACTTTCACCCGCTAAGCGGTCTAAAAATCTATCTTCGGCTTCAATTTTTATAATATTTAAACCAAAGTGATCGCCAAACATATCCATGACTTGCTGGCCTTCATCTAAACGAAGTAAACCATTATCAACAAATACACAGGTCAATTTATCGCCAATCGCTCGATGTAATAACATAGCAACTACTGATGAATCAACACCGCCTGAAAGACCTAAGATAACTTCGTCGTCGCCGACTTGAGCTTTCATTTTTGCAATAGCATCATCAATGATTGATGATGAAGTCCATAATTTTTCACACTGGCAAATTTCAACAACAAAGTTTTCTAAAATGCGTAAACCTTGTTTAGTGTGAGTCACTTCAGGGTGAAACTGCACACCATAGAATTGCTTTTCTTCGTTTGCCATTGCTGCATAAGCACAACTTGCTGTTTGTGCAACCGTAACAAAGCCTGTTGGTATAGCTGACACTTTGTCGCCGTGGCTCATCCAAACATCAAGTAAAGCATTACCGTTAGCACCAATACTGTCTTCAACATTGTTGAATAACGCAGATTTAGCAATAAGTTCAACCGCAGCATAACCAAACTCTTTGTGTGTTGAACTTTCAACACCACCGCCAAGTTGTTCAGCCATTGTTTGCATGCCATAGCAAATACCTAGAACAGGAACGCCAGCGTTATAAACATATTCAGGTGCACGAGGTGAATTTTCTGCAGTGACCGACTCAGGGCCGCCAGCTAGAATGATACCTGTCGGGTTAAAATCTTTAATTTGCTCTTCGGTTACATCCCAAGACCAAAGTTCACAATAAACACCTATTTCACGTACGCGACGAGCAATTAGCTGAGTATATTGTGAACCAAAATCTAAAATTAGTATTCGGTGATCATGAATGTCTTTACTCATGTTGTTTTCCTACTTTAACGCTCGTTATGTCTAAACTTTATACTGCGTTGTATTCGTAATGAAACAAAATCATTTATAAAACCTTATTTATAATAAGATAAGTCATTTGTTTAATTACTCAACAGCCTTGCCTAAAGCTCATTCATTTAGAGCGGATTTATAAAATGAACAGGCTGAGTTATTTATTGATAACTCAGCCTGTAGAATCTTTTGTTTTCCAGTTAACTAAAAGTAACTAAGAATATTTTCAGTGCATCAAGTTGAGAATATTTTAGCTCTAGTTCAAGGCGCTAGCGCGGAGTTGACGATAGTCAATGAGCACTTGCAACGCAGAAATCGAGCTTAAATAACTCAACCAATATTACTACCCCATACGATAGTTTGGTGCTTCTTTGGTGATGGTTACGTCATGGACATGCGACTCACCCATACCTGCCGAGGTAATTTTCATAAACTCGGGTTTAGTTCGCATGGTCTCAATATCTTTACTGCCGGTTAAACCCATTGATGAGCGTAATCCGCCCATCTGCTGGTGGATAATTGCAGAAACAGGCCCTTTATAAGCAACACGACCTTCAATACCTTCCGGTACCAACTTGTCAGCTTCGCCATCAGATTTCTGGAAATAACGATCACTTGAACCTTCTTTCTGGCTCATTGCGCCTAAAGAGCCCATACCGCGATATGATTTGTAATAGCGACCTTGATAAAGTTCTACTTCGCCAGGTGCTTCTTCGGTTCCAGCAAACATACTACCAACCATCACACAATGCGCGCCAGCAACCAGTGCTTTAGCAATATCACCAGAGAATCGAATACCACCATCGGCAATAACAGGAATGCCAGTACCTTTAAGCGCTTCTACTGCATTTGAGATAGCCGTTAATTGTGGTACTCCAACGCCAGTTACAATACGCGTAGTACATATTGAACCTGGGCCTATACCAACTTTAACCGCATCTACGCCAACATCGGCTAATGCTTTTGCACCAGCCCCTGTCGCCACATTGCCAGCAACAATTTGTAAGTCAGGATATTTTTGACGGGTTTCTTTTACTCGATCAAGAACACCTTGGGAATGACCATGTGAAGTATCAATTAATAAGACGTCAACACCTGCGGCAACTAACGCGTCAATACGTTCATCAGTACCCGCGCCAACACCGACAGCGGCGCCCACTCGTAAACGACCTAATTTATCTTTACAAGCATTAGGTTTACTTTCAGCTTTTTGATAATCTTTAGCGGTGATCAAACCCACTAATTTAAAGGCATCATCAACCACTAAAATTTTCTCAATACGGTTACTGTGCATTAAGCCAAGTATTTCTTCACGCGCGGCACCTTCTTTAACCGTGACTAATTTTTCTTTAGTCGTCATTAACGCTGAGACAGGCTTAGTTAAGTCTGTTTCAAAGCGTAAATCACGGCCAGTAATTATACCGGTAAGATTGCCATTTTCATCAACAACAGGGAAACCTGAAAAGCCAAGATCATCAGCTTTATGCATGACTTCTTCAATAGTAAAGTTAGCATTGACGGTCACGGGATCGGAAACAATACCACTTTCGTATTTTTTAACTTTTAATACGTTAGCCGCTTGCTCAGCGATGGTCATGTTTTTATGAATAAAACCTAAACCACCTTCTTGCGCTAGTGTAATAGCTAAAGGTGCTTCAGTAACTGTATCCATAGATGCAGATACCATAGGTATATTTAAATTAATTTTACGGGTTAATTTAGTTTTTAAATCGGCCGTATGTGGGAGTACTTCTGAATGAGCAGGTACAAGTAATACATCATCAAAAGTTAGTGCTTCTTGGGCAATTCTTAGCATCGCAACATCTCTCTAAAAAGGTTGGTTAGGGAGTGAATATTGCGGCAGAATTTTAACCGTTTTGTGGTTTAAGAACAACTTAAATTTAACGATAAACTGAAATAATTATCTCTGAGGAGTTTAAAGGAATATATAATTTACTGGTTCCACTTTAATAGGTAAGATCCAAAGGGAATTATAAACGCCTTTAAGCAAGATATTGATTGAAAATAATAGTTATTCTATTATTGAAATCAATAACGTAAAATAAAGTGTTCATAAGCTTCCCTTCGGGAATCGGAATAAGTAATACGCGTCGTTACATTTTATTTAAGGGAATAACCTTTAACAAAAATATGTGCTTAGATTATGATTCGCTTAGGTTTGCTGAAACATTCATATTCAAGCAAAGCAGATATATCGACTAAATCGCCTTAACATTAGATAAAGTAAGTATTTTATGGCTACGCAGCACATTTTACAGATAAGTGAACTGACGAGAAAAGTTAAGTTCATGCTAGAAAGTGAACTTAATACCGTATGGTTGTGTGGTGAAATCTCAAATTTCATTGCTGCTAGCTCGGGTCATTGGTATTTGTCACTCAAAGACAGTAAATCGCAAGTGCGTTGCGCAATGTTTAAGGGCAACAATCGACGAGTAAGGTTAGCGGTTGGTTCAACGCCTCGCAACGGCCAACAAGTGTTAGTACGCGCCAAGGTTTCTTTGTATGAGCCACGAGGTGATTTTCAATTAATTATTGAAATGATGGAGGATGCGGGTGAAGGTTTATTGCGACAACAATTTGAGCAATTAAAAAGTAAGCTCAATGCACAAGGTTTGTTTGCTCAGCAGTTCAAGCAAGCCATTCCTAAAAATATTAACACGGTTGGCATAGTTACCTCGCCAACGGGTGCTGCAGTTAAAGATATTATATCTGTTTTGCAAAGACGTAATCCAGCAATTACTATCGTTATATACCCTGCACTTGTGCAAGGCGAGCATGCTAAGAATGACATTGTTCATGCCATCGATATCGCTAATCAACGTGAAGAATGCCAAGTATTAATTGTTGGTCGTGGAGGAGGCTCTCTAGAAGACTTATGGAGCTTTAATGAAGAAGACGTAGTCAATGCTATTTTTCATAGCCGCATTCCAATTATCAGCGCTGTCGGTCATGAGATAGACACAACATTAAGTGATCTCGTTGCTGATTTAAGAGCGCCAACACCTTCAGCGGCAGCAGAACTGGTTTCACAAGACAATAGTGAGTTACAAAGTCGCTTACAAGAATTATCAAAGCGGGCTCAGCAGTTATTTACTCAAAAAGTAAAACAAGAAAACTCAGACCTACAAAACCTTAATCATCGCTTAACGCAAGTTCATCCAGAAAGAAAACTTCAGCAGCATCAGCAAAAATCAGATGAATTGAATATTCGTTTAGATAAAGCAATAAAACGTGAATTGGCACGTTTCAAACAAAAACCCGAAAAGTTAGTACGCGATTTACAACACGTAGATCCAACAAAAGTGATCATTCAACATCAAAGTACCTTGCGCCACTTAGATGACAGATTACAACGGGCATTAGACGTTAGCGTAAAAAATAAATCTGAGCACTTTGTTAGCATTATTGAGCAGCTCCATATTGTCAGTCCGCTCGCGACTATTGCCCGTGGTTATAGTGTCAGTCGAAATAGTCATCAGCAAATTGTTCGCACAAAAGATCAAGTGAGTATTGGCGATGAAATATCTATTCAAGTCAGTGATGGTCGTATTTTAAGCCAAGTTATTGATAAGATTTAATTTTCAGCAATAACGGCATGCTGAAGTAACTTTATCACTGATGCTTTACTTTTTTCTTCAAACTTTAAACCGATACAAAGGCCATTAGCTTGTGATTTGTAGCTACAGGTTTCTGCAGAAAACTTTAAATTTCCTAATCCTTGAAAGTCTTCGACAATTAATTCGACAGATTTATTTTTTTCCATCACTAACGACTCGCCGTTAGTGATCAATACTTGGCAGCCATTAACAGAAATATCTATAATGGTCGCTTGCCAATATTCTTTAGCAATATTTATCTTAGCAACAATATCGGTATCAATGCGCATCGCTGAACGTAAGCTTTGTAAGCTAACAGAACGTGGAAAATCAAGAACAATTAGTCTCGAGGGTATTTGTAAGGTTTGTTTAACATTACTGATAAAAGCAACCACCGCGCCCTCATGCCCTTCAATTAAACCTCGCACCGTAATACCAGCACCTTGGGTAATATATTGGGAAAAATTCCCTAATTTATTTGCATCAGGAAATTGCACTAAAACATAATGCTTGGGGAGGTAGCCAATGAAGGTGCTACGAAACTTTGCTTTTTGTCCGGCTGGTGTGGCTATATCGATAGTAATCGTTGAGCCTGACTGCAATAAGCCAAGGTTTCTGTCTAAGCGGTTAACCAATGCAATTTTTTTAGGAGTGGCTGCCATAATGTTAACATTTAAGAATAAGTATTTTAAATGTAGCACTTAGCAAAAAGCCAATCAAATGATTGGCTTCAGTAATGTTAAATTATTATCAAAAAAAACGTAAGTTTTTAGTCTTTCTTATAACCTTCAGTAGCTCTGGCCATTTTCTTTTGCTCGGTATAAGTTAACTTTTTCTTGCCAGCAAACGGGTTACTTGTTTCTCTAAACTCAATTCTAATCGGCGTACCCATTATTTTTAATGATTTACGGTAATAATTCATTAAATAGCGTTTATATGAAACAGGAAGCTTTTTGGCTAAATTACCATGAATAACAATGATAGGTGGATTATAACCACCGGCATGCGCATATTTAAGCTTAATGCGGCGTCCTTGACTCATCGGTGGTTGATGATCAAACGTGGCCATATCTAATATTTTGGTAACCATTGAGGTAGATATACGTTTAGTTGCTGAAATGAAAGCTTCTTCAACTGACTCATATAAATGGCCAACACCGGTACCGTGTAAAGCAGAGATAAAGTGGATACGTGCAAAATCAATAAAACCTAAACGACGATCTAATTCGGTTTTAATACGATCTTTAACATGCTCTTCTAAACCATCCCATTTATTAACCGCAAGTACCAAAGAACGACCTGCTTCTAAAATAAAGCCCAGTAAACTTAAATCTTGATCGGTAATACCTTCACGAGCATCAATAATTAACAAACAAACATTGGCATCTTCTATGGCACGTAGTGTTTTAATAACAGAATACTTTTCTACAACATCAGTCACGTTTTTACGACGACGAATACCTGCAGTATCAATTAATGTATATTCACGGCCATCATGTTCCATCGGGATATAGACACTATCGCGAGTGGTACCTGGCGCATCAAAAACAACAACGCGGTCTTCACCTAAGATACGGTTAGTCAGTGTTGACTTACCCACATTAGGTTTACCAATGATAGCAAGTTTGATTTTATCATTTTCAAACGGTGCTTCGGCAATTTTTTCTTCATCAGTTTTAGCTGAGAATTCTTGTGAACCATCAAACTCATCATTTTCACGTGCTTCACCAAGTGCTTCTATATGAGGTGTTAATGCCAGTGTTAATAATTGTGTAACACCACGACCATGCGCGGCGGCAATTTTATGAACGGTATCACCCAGTGATAATTCATAAAATTCAGCAACGGCAGAATCAGCATCAATACCATCAACTTTATTCGCAACCAAAAATATTTTCTTATTTTGTTTACGAAGGTAATCAGCGATACCGATATCCGCTGATGTTAAACCATCACGAGCATCAACCATAAATAAAACAGCATCGGCTTCTGCTATCGCCATTAATGACTGTTCGGCCATTAATGCGTCAATACCTTGTTCATTACCATTAATACCGCCGGTATCAATAACAATAAATGGGTGATCTTCTACTTTCGCTTGACCATATTGACGGTCACGCGTTAAGCCAGGATAATCTGCTACGAGAGCATCTCGGCTTCGGGTTAATCGGTTAAATAACGTCGATTTGCCAACATTAGGACGTCCGACAAGTGCAACAACTGGAAGCATGTTTACCTCTATAAATTCATTTGTAGAGTAAACAACGTCATGCAAAATGCAAAACTTTTACTCTATTTAATAACAAACAACGGCTCCAATGCATTCTGCAATGGAGCCGTTTAATTCTAGCTGATAAAAAGACTTATGGAATTTTTATCGCTTGCAAATCACCATTACGTGATTGTGCGTAAATAATATTTTCGTGTACCGTGGGTGCTATATTTAAACCGCTACTGTCAACTTCATGACGTGCAACGATATCACCTGTTGTTTGGTCGATAAAATGAAGATAGCCTTCAAAGTCGCCAACAACAATATAATCACCAATAATAGCAGGACCGGTAACACCACGATTAGTCAGTGCAAGTTGGCTCCACTTTTCAAAACCGTTTAAACGGTCAACCGCATAAATATGACCTTTAATATCAGTTAAAAATAGGCTGTTACCACTAATAGCCATATCATGATATGACGAATACTGACGTTCCCAAATCATCCGACCGGTACGTAAATCTATAGCGGTCAAATTACCCTTTACAGAAATACTATAAACTTTATCGCCATAAATAAGTGGCGCAGAGTCAACATCTATGACTCGCTCTAATTGTGTCGAGCCACCGGCTTCACCAACTTCTACTGTCCAACCTTGTTGACCAGTTTCAAGAATATAGACGCTCATGGTTCCATTAGCTGAACCAACCATCACACCACCAGAAGAAATCGCTGGCGAACTAACACCACGTAACGTTAATGCTGGTACTTCTTGTTCGATTTGCCATTCATCTTGACCGTTCGAAGCGTTAAAAGCCTTGATGACACCTGAAGCAGTATTGACAACTAAAATACCAGCATCAATAGCGGGAGCTGCAATAACTTCGCCTTTTACTTTTCCTTGCCAATCAAGCTTACCTGTATCAGCATCTAATGCGAATACTTCGCCATTTTCACTGCCAATAAAGACTTTTTGAATACCTAAAATCGGGCCGCCATTTAATAAAGCAGATTGTCGACGTTCAAAAAAGCCGCGTTCGCCTTTTACATCACTTAAATCTGTTGACCAAATTTCTTCACCATTTTCTAGTTCCAAAGCAACAACATCACCGTAACGACTAGCACTGTAAAGTTTGCCGTAAGCAACATTAGGTTTAATACGTGAAAAATAATCGCTAACACCATTACCGACACTGGTTTCCCAGAGCACATCAGCATCAAAAGCTTGTTTGATTTCTGTTAATTCAGCAACTTTAGTCGCTTCATCTTCTTCGTCAGTTGAAGAACAAGCGACAAGCCCTAAGGACACTAGCGCTATCACTAATAACTTTCTATTAAAGCGTAATTTTTTTAACATATGAATGATTAGCCTCTTTATTTAGCAATCGATGATAATTGGGCTAAATCATTTAATTTCATTTGTAAGGCACCATTATTTGTTTGACCTTCAACGTCAAGTGCTGCTTGATAAGCATTACGAGCAAGTTCTACTTTACCTTGCTTGAAATATGCATCGCCTTTAGTTTCTTCAATCGCACTTTTAAATGACTCTGGCAGTGTAACCGATAGGGTTGCCAATGCTTCAGTGTATTGCTCAAGTTGAATTTGCACACGCGCTAATCGAACACTTGCGATAGCTTTAATACCTTGATTGCTAGAGCTTTCAATAGCACTTGCCAAGTGAATAGCAACTTGTGGCCAATCTTTATGAGTAGCCGCTTCTTTTGCTAGCGCAAGCGCCGTTAATGAAGCGTAGCTAGAGTCTTTATTTTCAGCAATAAATTTACTTGCACTTGCTGAAAAAGCCTTTCCGTCTACACCAGCACTTTCCATCACTGTTTGATAAGCATCAGACGTTAAAACTTCATTCTCAAGTTGGGTATCTTTATATACGTTAAAGCCAATAAAACCAGCAAAACCTAAAACTAAACCGGCAATAACTGCAGTACCATTTTCTTTCCAAAAACCTTTGATGGCTTCGACTTGTTGTTCTTCTGTTTGATAAACGTCCACTACTTCACCTTAAATTAAACTGTTTAATAAAGCTGGCACTTGTTCAAGCGACACCTTCTGTTGTTCTTGTTGTCCACGCAAATATTTTATCGTCACGCTTTGCTCAGCAAGTTCATCTTCACCGATGATAATTGCTACTTGCGCACTCGATTTATCTGCCCGTTTCATTTGTTTTTTCATATTACCACCACCGCAGTGGTTTTGTATGCGAATATCTTTAACTTGGTCACGCCATTGTTCACTGAGTAGCGCGGCTTGAATATCAACCCCCTCACCTAAACCAATAACATAAACATCAACTTGTGCACGAATATTGTTAGCTTTTTCTAAGCTCGTTAACATGAGTACCAAGCGTTCAATGCCTAAGGCAAAACCAAATGCTGGTGTTGCTTTGCCACCAAGTTGTTCGACTAAGCCATCATAACGACCACCCGCACAAATAGTACCTTGTGCGCCTAAGCTGTCAGTCACCCATTCAAATACGGTACGATTGTAATAATCTAAACCGCGAACTAAGCGGTCATTAATCACATAGTTAATACCCGCAGCATCTAAACGCTGACAAACACCCGCAAAGTGAGCTTTAGATTCATCATCAAAATAATCACTTAATTTTGGTGCGCCCACTAAAGCGGCTTGTACATCTTTATTTTTACTGTCTAAAACGCGTAATGGATTGGTATGCATTCTGCGTTTAGAGTCTTCATCAAGCTGATCTTCTTTTTCTGTTAAGAAAACAACTAAAGCATCGCGATAATTTGCACGCTCTTCATTTGAACCTAACGAGTTTAGCTCTAGTGTGACAAACTCATTGATGCCAAGTTCCCGCCAAAGACGAGAAGTTAGCATAATAATTTCTGCGTCTATGTCAGGTGTTCCAATTCCAAAGGCTTCTAAGCCGAATTGGTGGAACTGACGATAACGACCTTTTTGTGGGCGTTCATGCCTAAACATCGGCCCCATGTACCATAAACGTTGTTCTTGGTTATATAATAAACCATGCTGATTGCCTGCACGCACACAAGATGCTGTACCTTCTGGTCGCAATGTTAAGCTATCACCGTTACGGTCATCAAAAGTGTACATCTCTTTTTCAACGATATCAGTAACTTCACCAATAGATCGTTTAAAAAGTCCAGTAGACTCGACAATCGGCATACGTATTTCAGCAAAACCATAGCTACTAGCAACTCGGCGTAAAACTGATTCAACCATTTGCCAAATAGGAGTTTCAGTGGGTAAACAGTCGTTCATCCCTCTGACGGCTTGTAATGTTTTGCTCAAAGTAAGGCTCTCTTTCATCTATTGTATAAAATAGATATTTATATAAAACGGGAAAAATTAAGTGCAGCGCGCATTATAGGCAGTTTGAGACGAAACGTAAATAGTACAGCTGTGATACCTCAAAATGCAGGTTTCAACTGAACTGTCACCGCTATAACGTTTCGCTCTTTTTAAAGTTATTTTATTACTCTATTTCTTTAAATTTTATTTTGTAAGCCGCATCAAGAAGTTTCGCTTTAGCACGAATTCGCTCTTCGAGCTGGTCTACTAAGTTATTATTATCAAAGCGGTCTTTTTGGCGGATGCCATCTAAATAATAACCACTTTTTCGGCTACTACCCGTTAAGCCCAAATCAGAAATAATCGCTTCACCCGGACCATTAACAATACAACCAATAATAGAAACATCCATTGGCGTTAATATATCTTCAATACGTTGTTCTAACGCATTAACGGTGGCGATAACATCAAACTCTTGGCGAGAACAGCTTGGACAAGCAATAAGATTGATACCTCGACTACGTAATTTTAGTGACTTTAAAATATCAAAACCGACTTTAATTTCTTCTATGGGATCTGCTGCCAAAGAAATGCGTAACGTGTCGCCAATTCCTTCAGCTAATAACAAGCCTAAACCTACAGAAGACTTTACTGAGCCAGAGCGCAAGCCACCTGCTTCGGTAATACCAAGGTGAAGTGGGTTATCAATCTGTTTTGCTAATAAACGGTAAGATTCGACCGCAAGAAATACATCTGAGGCTTTAACACTAACCTTAAACTGATCGAAATTAAGCCTATCTAGAATATCAACATGACGCATTGCCGATTCAAAAAGTGCTTCTGGCGTTGGTTCAGTATATTTTTCTTGGATATCCTTTTCTAATGAACCACCATTTACACCAATACGAATAGGAATATTTAAGTCACGTGCACATTCAACAACACTACGCACTCGGTCTTCGCGGCCGATATTACCAGGATTAATACGTAAACAATCTGCGCCATACTCAGCAACTTTTAAGGCGATTCGATAATCAAAATGGATATCAGCAACCAGTGGAACTTTCACTAGTTTTTTAATTTCGCGAAAGGCTTCGGCTGCATCCATCGTCGGTACGCTCACCCGAACAATATCAGCACCCACACCTTCTAATGCTTTAATTTGTGCAACGGTTGCTGCCACATCAGTCGTCAACGTATTGGTCATTGACTGCACAGTTATCGGTGCATCGCCACCAACAGGAACATTACCCACCATTATTTGACGAGATTTACGGCGGATGATTGGAGATTCTTTAAACATAATAATTCACAACTTTGGTGGTTTGTCACTTAAGCGCAACAAACGTTATTTATACAAAATGCTAATGACTAATTGGTAACAGGCAAAGTAAATTTAGCGATATTACCACTGTTAAACTGACTCATATCAATGACTTCATCGGCAAAGTTTATTGCCACTAATTCAGGTCTTCCTAGGGTAACATCAAAAGGTGCTTGCCCAGATATTGTCATAACGTAACCCAATTTTTTCACACCCCAAGCAATGCGCTCACCTGTTGAATCTGAAATATTTACCCAACAGTCACCAGAAAAAGTAAAAGTAACTTCAGTTAAAGGCACTTCAGTCAATGCTTCCTCTGCTATTGGGGTATTTTCAACTGCAATGATGTCAGCTTCGCTCACTTGACTATTTTCTACATTAACCGCTGCGGGTGTAATATCATTACTTTGCTGCTCTAACACGGCAGTAGCTAAAGGTGCCTCAGTAATAGTTTTAGTCACGTTATCAATGTTAACTGTCGAAAGATCACTCGTTTTATTTTCGTTAACATCGTCAGCACTTTGAGTAATTATCTCAATATCTTCAGCCAGCGTTTGAGCTTGTTCTTTATTATTTTGCAACCACCACATCATAGTAGAACCAATGAGAATGGCTAAAATGATATAGCTTATCCACATAATACGATTGCTTTCTGCTAACTTTTCCGTGCCTTTAGAAAAACTTTGTAGTTTAGAAACTTGTGCTTTAGCTATATTTAATTGTTCATAGCTTACCAATACATCATCTTGAGAAACATTAACTAATTTTGCATAGCTACGTAAATAGCCGCGATTATAAGTTTCCGGCAAATTACTATTAAACAGCTCACTTTCTATCTCATTAACTAAAGTAAGACGAAAATTGAGTTTACTCGCAACCTCTTGCTGAGTTAAGCCTGCTTTTTTTCTAGCATCACTAAGAATTTGTCCCGGCCCAATGATTTTACTATTGTCAGAAAGGTCGTCTTCGGAACTGTTATGCAAGGGTTCTGATGATGCAGTAGCTTGTGCCTTTTTGATATTATTAGGCGTTTCAACATGGGTCATTGGGTTTTCTCTTGTTCAACTTTATTAGTAGCATTGTTGGTTGGCATAGTATCAGTATGCTCTGGTAAATAAACATAGAACGTTTGGCCTAGCTTTAAAATATCGCTACGAGTAATATTATTCCAGCGCTCTAGTGTCTTCATATGAATATTGTATTTTTTTGAGAGGCTAAATAAACTGTCGCCTTTGACAATAATATGTATTTTTGCTTCAAGGTCATCCTTTAACTGTTCTTGGGTATCCTTGATACTCATCGTCTCTACGTTAGTACTTTTAGCAACTGTTGCTTTTTTAGCCTGTTGTTTTAGCCGTTTTTTTTGGGGCTTGTTCGGTGATAAAACAACGACACGTTTCGGTGGTAAAGCGTCACTAGTTGTTAATATCGATGCTTGGTAAATCTTTGCTAAGTCATCCGCTTCAGTATGCTCAAGCGCATTTAAAATATATTGCTTAGCTTGGTAAGAAGTTGGGAACATTTTTACCAACATACTGGCATAATTTTTAGCTGTACGATAATTGCGCTGCTTTTCAAAAACCTTATAAGCCAATGAAAGTGCTTCAGGACTAAAGCGACGAGTTGCTTTTTCATAACGTTTCACATAACGTTGCGCGGATTTATAATCACCAATAGCGTACTGTAAGCGAACCATTTGTAATAAAGCTGAGGCACGATTAGGACTATGCTGAATAGATTTTGTAAAGTATTTTTCAGCCTTAACAAATTCACCGGCTTTTAGTTGACAAAGCGCGAGGTTTTCGTAACTTTGCGAGACCATTAAGTAGGTTGGGATTGCTATCGCTTTTAAAGTGTATTTTTCAGCGTCGGCATACTTTTCATGTCGACAAAGAAAAACCCCATAATTATTTAAGGTATCTGGATTTTTTTCATCGATTGATAACGCCTGTTCATAAGCATTGGTAGCAAGCTGTGATTCGCCAACCACATCATAATAATGAGCAAACGCCGTATAAACTTGGGATAAGTTCGGTGAAAAGCGCTTTGCTTTTTCCAAATTTAACTTCGCTTGGCTAGTATTTCCCATTTTTAAATAGCCAAGACCTAATGAAATTCGAGTCATCGCCATTTCATTATTACTTGAGTCACTTTCTACTACAGGTATTGTACTGTCGTTCTCATAATTTTGTGTTACACACCCAGAAAGGACAATTAACAAAGCGATAACGCTCGTTATAAATAACCGCGGCAGAAATTTAATCATATGGCAGAATGTCACTTATCGTAATGTAATAATTACAGATTATACCTATACCCGATCTACTTCAAGATGCTTGTTGAACTAGTATGCTGTCGAACGGGTATAAATACCTCGAGAATAAAGTGTTAGACCAGTTTAACTGAAATCTCTTGGGCTTTAGACTCGTCATTTTTTGAAGAGTTCATTGCTGTTCGCTTTGTTCTATCAAAAACATCACCGGCTAATTGGCCACAAGCTGCATCAATATCATCACCACGGGTACGGCGAGTAATAACGGTTAAACCATATGACTGCAATACTTTATCAAAACGGTCAATACGTGAATTACTTGAACGTTTATAAGGCGACCCAGGGTAAGGATTAAACGGGATCAGATTGATTTTACTCGGTAAATCTTTCAAAGCGATAGCAAGTTCATGTGCTTGGTCAGTACTGTCATTAACATGATCTAACATCACATATTCAATCGTTGCCTGCTTATTAGCTTTTGAACCATCAATATAACGTCCAGCTGCCGCAATAAACTCTTCTAAAGGATACTTTTTGTTTATTGGGACCAATACATCACGAAGCTCGTTGTTACCCGCGTGAATTGAAATGGCTAATGCACAATCTATTTTTTCTTTTAACATATCAAGCGCCGGTACTACACCAGAAGTACTCACTGTTACTCGACGTTTTGAGAGGCCGTAGCCTAAATCATTTAACATAGTATCAAGCGCTGGAATTAAATTTTTCATATTTAAAAGCGGCTCGCCCATTCCCATCATAACAATATTCGTAATGGGACGTTTTCCAGCGATACGTGTCGCGCCAATATCATTAGCAACACGCCATACTTGACCAATAATTTCGCTCATAGACAAATTGCGATTAAAGCCTTGTTGCGCCGTGGCACAAAACGTACATTCAAGTGCACAACCGACTTGCGAGGATACACATAATGTTGCGCGATCGTTTTCAGGGATCCACACTGTTTCAACTTCTTGACCACCTTCGAGGCGTAAAGAATATTTTATCGTGCCGTCAGTTGATACTTGCTTTTCAGATATTTCTGGTGCGCTAATTTCTGTTTCACGTTGTAATTTTTCACGTAATTTTTTGTTCAAATTAGTCATTAATTCAAAATCAGAGTAACCAAAATGATATATCCATTTCATCATTTGATCGGCACGAAATGGCTTTTCGCCAATTGAAGCAAAGTATTCACGCATCCCTTGATGGTCCAAGTTTAATAGATTTACTTTCTTCTTTACCGCAGATACGGTCGGGCTTACAACTTCAGTCACTTCACTCATGATTCACTACTTCTCAAACAACAAAATTACAAAAAACAATTGTACAGCTTTCATACAAAACATGACAATTTACAGATCAAATTATATCAAACCTTAACGTTTTTAATTAAATTTCTCTTTTTGTAAAACAGAGGGTTAGTAAATTAAAAAGCTTAAGGTTTATTATAACTCTAAAAATAACAAAAGGATTTTACTGGAAACAGTAAAACCCTTTAATATTTTATTTCTAGATTAAACTAAGTTAATGATGAAAATTCAAAAAGGATAGCGCGGAGCTTACGTTAGTAAGTGAGCACTTTTCTTACAGAAGTTTCGCCATTAACAACGTTTAATATCAGATTAACGAGTGCGTGGGCAAATTTCGTCATCTGAGAAGAAGTAAGCAATTTCACGTGCAGCAGATTCTAAAGCGTCAGAACCGTGAGCAGCATTTTCGTCGATGCTATCAGCAAGATCAGCACGGATAGTACCAGCAAGTGCTTCAGCTGGGTTAGTAGCACCCATGATTTCACGGTTTTTAAGAACAGCGTTTTCGCCTTCTAAAACTTGAACCATAACTGGACCAGAAGTCATGAATGAAACTAAAGCGCCAAAGAAAGGACGTTCGCTATGTTCAGCGTAAAAGCCTTCAGCTTTTTCTTGGCTTAAGTGAATCATTTTAGAAGCAACAATTTTTAAACCAGCAGTTTCAAAACGGTTATAAATTTGACCAATGAAGTTTTTAGCAACTGCGTCTGGTTTTACGATAGAAAAAGTACGTTCGATAGCCATGATAAGCCCTTATATATATTTTAGATAAAATAGGTGTATAAATTTTGGCGCGATTATAGACGAATTTGAACAAAAAAACTAATATTATTCACTTAGTACTCTTTTTGATTTTAATGTCTTGAATCCGGCCTCGAATCCTTCTAGATATATGGGTAACGTAAGTTGCTTTTTACTCTCTAAAGCAAAAGCGATCATACCGACCTTAGCGTTTTTCATCTCATTGAGTAAAACATCATCGATTTTAATCATACTTTAAGGTGTAAAATAAGCAGATATAAAAAAACTGACATTGAGTCAGCTTTTTTTATATGAGTAACAAAATACTAACTACACACTGCTTCGACGATACTGTCGATATTCTGGTTGCCAAAAGTTCTGTTCTATTTTTGCGAGTAAACTTTCATCATCGATGCGTAAAGCTAAGTTTTGATCAAAAGCTACTTTCGCGACAGCAAAGGCTATTTTTCGACTTAAACTGGCAATTTCAGTGAGTGGAGGTAAGAGTTCACCCAGCCCGGTGTTGGCTAATGGTGAAGCTTTAGCAAGAGTTTCGCTGGCAACCATTAACATTTCATCGGTAACACGGTTAATATTGGCTGAAACAATCCCCAAACCTAAACCAGGAAAAATATAACTATTATTACATTGCACGATAGGAAAAGTTTTACCTTGATATTCAACGGGTTTAAATGGACTGCCGGTTGCAACAATGACCTCGCCTTGCGTCCAATTAATGACTTGTGTTGGCGTAGCTTCTACTTGTTTAATAGGATTACTAAGCGGGAAAATAATCGGCATTGGACAGTGTGATTTCATTGCTCTAATCACAGGTTCGGTAAATAAACCCGGCACACCTGACACGCCGATTAAAATATCTGGCTGAGCATTATTCATCACTTCTAATAATGTCGCATATCGCCCTGAAACAGCCCACGTAGAAATTGTACGAGGTGATTGCACCAGTTTTTGCTGAAAGTCTCGTAAATCAGCCATACCATCGGTTAATAAACCAAAACGGTCAACCATAAAAATTTGACTGCGTGCTTGTTTTGCAGAAATACCTTCACTGACCATTTGCGCAATAATTTGTTCGGCAATACCGCAACCGGCAGAGCCACTGCCAACAAAGACAACTTTTTGCTGTGATAATGTGGTTTCTTTAGCAAGCTTACGCCCTTTAATGCGGCATGCTGCTAGTAAAGTACCGACAGTCACTGAGGCGGTTCCTTGAATATCATCATTGAAACAACAAATTTCATCACGATACTTATTAAGTAATGGTGTGGCATTGGGTTGAGCAAAATCTTCAAATTGCAATAATACATGTGGCCAACGACGTTTCACTGCTTGAATAAACATGTCAACGAACTCGTTGTATTCTTCTTGATTAATACGTTTATGACGACGCCCCATATACATAGGGTCATTCAATAACTTTTCGTTATTGGTACCAACATCGAGCATTACCGGTAAAGTATACGCGGGGCTAATGCCACCACAAGCGGTATAAAGTGAAAGCTTGCCGATCGGAATACCCATTCCACCTATGCCTTGGTCACCCAGACCAAGAATACGCTCGCCATCGGTAACAACAATGACTTTTATTTTATTTTTGGTCGCATTACGAAGAATATCATCCATGTGATGTCTATCTTCATAAGAAATAAATAATCCACGCGAGCTACGATAAATATCTGAAAATTGCTCACACGCATCACCTACTGTCGGCGTATAAATAATCGGCATCATCTCAGCTAAGTGCGCCTGAACGAGCCTGAAAAATAAAGTTTCGTTGTTATCATGAATTGTACGTAAATAAATATGCTTATTTAAGTTGGTTCGAAACTTATTATATTGCATAAAAGCACGTTCAACTTGCTCGTCTATTGTTTCATAACGGGGCGGCAATAAGCCCATTAAGTTAAAATTAGTGCGCTCCTCTTCGTCAAAAGCGCTACCTTTATTTAATAGGGGGGTTTCTAAAAGACTTGGACCAGCATAGTGGATATATAACGGACGTTTAATATTTATTGTCATAATAATTTTTGATGTAGACCATATGGTTGATGAATAGTCAAAATTCATGGTAGTGATATATACGGTAGTATAAGCCAGATGAGGTTTATAAAACAATCAATTACCTAAACAAGACTAAAAATCACCCTTAAATTTATCTGCCGCTAATCGACTTCAGAAATCCACGCTAATTGAATGGCCTCAAGCACTCTTTCACCACAATGCTTAGGATCATCATCAAAATTATCGAGGGCTATCACCCATTGCATCAATTCTGGAAAATGTAATTTAAGTGGATCAGCATCCGGATGCTCTTCCATTAAATCTAATGCTAACTCTAATGAGTCTGTCCAACGATATCCCATATATAACTCCAACTTTTAAAATAAAAGATTAAACCACAATGCATCTATTGCAATCATGATAATTAACCAAATAAACATTCTTCGGTATTTAAGGCAAAATTGACAATCAGTTTGCCACCATTTTTTCAATGTCTCTTTCACTTAAACCACCCACCTTAACGCTTGGTCATAAGTATATACCTATGATACATCAAAGGCGCTACTTCAGCAGGAAATATAATCCCTTAAGATAGAATTGATTGAAATATTATGGTTATAATCTCGTCAAGAATTTTTATTAAAAGAGCAGATAATAATATGAGTGAAATTAAGTTTTCATCCGCACAAAAAGAGTTACTGGTTCAAAAACTACAGCATTATTTTGCAAGCGAACTTGATCAAGAGCTTGCTCAGTTTGACGCTGACTTTTTGCTTGATTTTTTTACTAAGGAAATGGGCAATCATTATTATAATCAAGGTATTTATGATGCCCAGCAATTATTAACAGAAAAACTTGATTATATTTCTGATGAAATGTATCAATTAGAAAAACCAGCCAACTAATGACCACTGAGCAAAAATAGATAAATTAACTTGAGCCTTAGCAATATTCTCTACCCTTTATCTGCAAGATTAATTTTAAATTGTATTATCAAGCGGCAATTATAATAAGAGTTGATTTATCACAACGATTATTCTGATAAATACGCTAATATGGCTTTACTGATTATTTGAAATACAAACTATAATGCAAATTACTGATTTAAATGAAGAGCAGAAAATTCTGCCAATATTTCGCTTAGGCTTCCGACCCTTTTTTTTAGGTGGCGCTGTTTTTAGTTTAATTGCCATTACTTTATGGTTGTTAATCTATAAAGGGACCATTAGCTTTTCACCTTACGGTGGTGGCTATTGGTGGCATATTCATGAAATGATTTTTGGTTTCGGCAGTGCCATCATTGTTGGTTTTTTACTCACCGCAGTGCAAAATTGGACAGGTATTGCCAGTGTTAAAGGCAAACCCCTCGCCGCTTTATTCTTGCTATGGTTATTAGGCCGAGTGGTCATGTTAATGCCCGACTTATTAGGGGCAACATTAAGCGCTTTGATAGATTTAAGTTTCTTATTAGCTATCGCTTATACACTCGCCAAACCTATATTAGCGATAAAGCAGTATCGAAATTTATTTTTTGTACCACTATTGGTGATGTTTACCATCGCCAATGGAGAAATGCACTTAGCAACCCTTTACCCACAAAGTTTTTCGTTGAGCTACTCAGGTTATGCCGGTGTTTTATTAGTGGTATTTTTAATGTCCGTTATGTCTGGACGTGTTGTGCCAATGTTCACCGCTAATGGAACACAAACCACAAAAACAACCCCTGCTCCTTTACTTGATAAACTTGCTAATGGCAGTTTACTGCTTGCTATGCTGATGTTGTTGTTACATCCATTGGTGGGTTTTGTGCCGATGTTTTTTGGCATTATCTTAATTTTTGCTGGTTTATTTCAGTTAATTCGTTGGTTGAGATGGCGACCTTGGATAACACTGGGCGTACCACTTTTATGGTCATTACATTTCGCCATTAAATTTATTTGGTTTGGCCTTATCTTATTAGGGTTTAGCTACATTATTGATGAAATCCCCAGTAATCATGTTTGGCATCTATTAACCATTGGTGGCATGGGGGGGATTATTTTAGCAATGATTTCTCGTGTTTCTTTAGGGCATTCTGGTCGACCATTAACCCCACCTAAAATGATGTCAGTCGCTTTTGCATCTATTACCTTCTCGGCTATGGTTCGGGTATTTGGGCCTTGGTTAGTACCAGAAAAAACTTTACTCTTTGTCGATATAAGTGGTTTTTTCTGGTTGGTTGCTTTTGGACTCTTTACTTTTTACTACGGGCCAATGTTGCTAAAAGCACGAGAAGATGGTCGTCCTGGTTAAACTAAGTAACACTCATGCCATAAAATAAATATCACATGATAAAACGGTAAACAGAAATATACGCTGATTGCCGTTTTTTTTTATCTTGATTTCTATTAAGCTAACAACATAATTTCTTTTTGACTACTCGCTATGCAAACCGTTTTTTTAGATCAACAAACCTTTAGTGCCAGCATTTCTTTGACCCGTATAAAGTCTGAGGTCAGTACATTAAGCTGTTATGCCACCACCACTGACAGTCAAATTATTGAACGTTGTAAAACGGCTGAGATTATTATCACCAACAAAGTGTTGTTATCTAAAAATATACTCGAGCAATTACCCCAACTAAAATTAGTGTGCATTGCCGCAACAGGTATGAATAATGTTGACCTAGTTGCTGCTAAAGCACTTAACATTGCGGTTAAAAACGTCAGTGGTTACTCACAAGCCTCAGTCAGTCAATATGTCTTTGCGCAAATGCTTGAATATTTCAGTAATACCGCACACCACAACATCAATACTCAACAAGGACATTGGCAAAACAGTGCTACTTTTTGTTTTCATGGCAAAGGAAGTCAAGAATTAGCAGGAAAAACCATCGGCATCATTGGTTTTGGCAACTTAGGTAAAGCGGTAGCGAAAATTGCTCAAGCTTTTGATATGCACGTCATGATTGCTGAACGTCCTAATGCGATAAAAATAAGAGAAAACCGTCATAGCTTTACTGAAGTATTAAATAAAGCCGATGTTATCAGCTTACACTGCCCACAAACCGAGGAGACGATAAACTTAATAAATAGTGAAACTTTAGCGCTTATGAAACCCTCGGCGTTACTGATTAACACAGCGCGAGGTGCACTGGTTAATAGTACGGATTTACTGCAGGCATTAAAGAATAAAATCATATCTCACGCCGTGCTCGATGTATTAGAACATGAGCCGCCAACAGTGAGTCACCCGTTAATTAATGCATTAATGAAAAAAGAAATCGACAACTTGTCGTTAACTGCCCATATTGCTTGGGCCAGTATCGAGTCGCAGCAGCGATTAATTGATTTAGTCGCTTTAAATATTAAAAACTATAAAGCCGTATAAGGTTTATTTATACGGCTTTTGATAAGACACATCTAAACGAATAACTATACTATAAGTTCAGATGTGTGGTTGATGTTGATTAACTTTCTCTAATAAGATAATCGAATGCTGACAAGGATGCTTTTGAACCCTCGCCCATCGCAATAACAATTTGCTTATAAGGCACGGTAGAAACATCTCCAGCAGCAAATATACCCGGCTCAGAGGTCTGACATTTTTCGTCAATGATGACTTCGCCATATTTAGTACATTCAACAACACCCTGTAAAAAATCACTGTTGGGTAATAAGCCTATTTGGATAAATATTCCCGACAAGCTTTGTTGCTTCATCTCCCCTGTTGCTCTATCTTCATAAGCCAGAGCAACAACTTTACCACCTTCAGCAATCACTTCTTTAGTAGCAACATTTTTAATGATGGTGATCTTTTTATGCGCTTCTGCTTTTTCTACCAATATTTTATCTGCTTTCAAGCCAGGTAAGAATTCGAAGACGGTAACATGATTAACCATACTTGCTAAATCTAATGCCGCTTCTATTCCTGAGTTACCACCACCAACCACAGCAACATCTTTACCTTTGAAAAATGGGCCATCACAATGCGGACAATAAGCGACACCAGAACCAATATTTTCTTTTTCTCCTGGTATACCAAGTTCACGCCATTTAGCCCCAGTAGCAATGATTACCGTTTTAGATTCGATAACTTCGCCGCTAGAAAGATGTAGCTTTTTCGGTACTTTGCTCTCAGGCTCACCTTTATCTATTTTTTCAACACGTACAAACTCTCTTGTCGTGATCTCGTAATCATTTAAGTGCGCTTGCATATTACCCGTTAGTTGTGTGCCGGTCGTTTTAGAGACTGAAATTAAGTTCTCAATACCTACGGTATCTTTGACCTGACCACCAAAACGGTCAGCAATAATAGTCACTTTCAAACCTTTACGAGCGGCATAAATAGCAGCAGCAACACCGGCAGGACCTGCACCTATAACGGTAATATCTTGTAACGGTAACTGCTCGTTGTCATCGCCACCGACAATATAAGGGAAACGTTCGATAAGTTTATCGACTAATTGACCTGTGTCTATTTTTCCATTCGCAAATAATTCGCCATTAAGGTAAACACTCGGTACACCTTGAATATTACGTTCGTCTATTAAGTTCTTAAATAAGCCACCATCAATCATTTCACTGCTGATACCTTCGTTTAATAAGGCAAACTGATTCAACGATTGCACAACATCAGGACAGTTATGGCAACTTAAGGAAATAAATACTTCAAAGTGCAAATCTTCTTTGATTTTTTGCACCATTTTAGTCAAGGTGCTGTCTAATTTCAGTTCGGTACCAGATGACTGTAAAATAGCTAATATCAACGAATTAAATTCATGTCCACTGGGAATACCAGAAAAGTGGATGCCATTATTGTTACCGTCAATTTCTAAGTAGAACGTAATAGGGCTGCGTAAACCATCATCGCGTTCAACAAGTAGTAGATTGTCTGATACTGATGTTAACTGTGTTAAAAATTCTTTTAATTCATTGCGTTTTTGATGTTCACCCGTCTGTAAAACTAGTGATACTTTGTTGGTCATATTTTGGGTATAAGCTTTTACTGCATTTAAAATATCTTCACTTAACATGGGGCTACCTCATTATTTATCTTGTTGAATTTGACATAAGAGCTGTCATTTTGTTGGTTGAAATAAGGTGGAAGAATTCTGGTTAACCAGAATAATGACTTCCACCCATAACGAGACTGCTGTCTTAGATTTTACCAACTAAGTCTAAACTTGGTGTTAAGGTTGCTTCACCTTGCTCCCAAGCTGCTGGACATACTTCACCGTCATTTTCACGCACATATTGTGCAGCTTTTACATTACGCACCATATCTTTTGCACTTCGACCGATACCACCAGCATGAATATGGGCAACTTGAATAACACCATCTGGGTCGACTAAAAATGTTCCGCGGTGTGCCATATGATCTTCTTCAATCATCACATCAAAACCACGAGTAATTGTGCCAGTTTGGTCACCAATCATCGGAAATTTAATTTTACCAATCGCTTCTGAAGAATCGTGCCATGCTTTATGTGAAAAATGTGTATCTGTTGATACCGAGTAAACTTCAACACCAAGACCTTGCAACTCTTCATACTGGTTTGCCATGTCTTCTAATTCAGTTGGACAAACGAATGTAAAATCTGCAGGGTAGAACAAAAAGATTGACCATTTGCCTTTAGTACTCTCAGATGTTACTTCAACAAACTCATCGTTATGAAATGCTTGCGCTTTAAATTCTGGGATAGTTTTGCCTATTTGAGCCATGGGTATTACCTCTGTTATTTAAAAATGTTTAGTTAAATGGTTTTGTTTTAAAAGCATGTTTGCTTTCGATGTGGGTATAGTAGATTCTGTTGAACGATAAATAAATTTGATTAAATAGATTTTAATATTCTAAAAAACAGAATTACAAAATATTTATTATGATAACTAAACAAGAGATTATGCGAATGTCGGTTTCACATTATCCATCGAGAATATCAATATCAAAATAAGTTACCTGCGAACAAGATGACTAATTCAATAAATTCGATTAGGATGGCATCTATGTTCAATATAAATTATCGTTATAAATATGATTTCAATAAAACAGCTTCATTACGCACTCGCTATCGAAAAGACTTTACACTTTAAAAAAGCTGCAGAGGCATGTAATGTTTCTCAATCAGCGCTAAGTACGGCCATTAATGAGCTTGAAAAGCAGTTGGGAATGATGATATTTGAGCGCAATAACAAACAAGTCTTAGTCACTCAAAAGGGGCAGCTGATCCTTAATAAGGCTCGCCAAGTAAAACTAGAACTAGATGAATTATTGCAAATTGCGAAAAGCGACAATCAACCTTTTTCTAGTTCGATGTCGATAGGTGTCATCCCAACTATAGGTCCATACCTTTTGCCTAAGGTGTTGCCCGAAGTTAGGCATCAATATCCAAATTTCAAATTGAAGATACTAGAAGAACAATCACATACCTTAGTTGATATGGTGCGAACCGGAGCGATTGATGCAGCGATATTGGCGTTACCCTATCCTATAGAAGGTTTAATGAGTTTCAGTTTTTGGCAAGAAGACTTCTATTTAGTCTGCCATAAGGATGAATGTCCACAGAAAACCCAAGAAATTACCAGTGAAGAGTTAGCGACAGAAAAACTAATGTTGTTAAAAGATGGCCATTGCCTCAAGGAACATGCACTAGCGGCTTGTCAATTACAAAACCCAAAACAAAGTGCTGATTTTGGCTCTGCTAGTTTGCATACACTGATCCAAATGGTTGCCGGTAAACTCGGAACAACGCTCGTACCACAAATGGCCTTAGATCAATTGACTTATAACGAATCTGAACTTCGGGCTATTCATTTAAATGAACCGGGGCCACACAGAACAATCGCGTTAATCATTAGACCTAATTATGTAAGGACCGATGAGCTGACTATCCTCAAAAATATTTTTACCGCACAACTTACTGAGAAGTGCAGTGATCATTATCTTAAATAATCGTTTCATTTTATAGAATGATATATTTAATTTTATGAAATTTACTGAATGATAATGTTAGGTGACAATCGTTTTATCGAAAATAAATCAGGTAACTCAGATGAAAAATATTATTAATAACATCAAGACAATTTTTAATACTCCAACAGATAAAAAAGCTGTGGTTAATTGTAACTACTCAAATAATTACTATGGCGATCAGTATTGTCAGACGCAGAAAAAATAAAAGTATGGATAAGGTTAGGCGCTAGTAAGTGTTTATAAAAAACTAGCCCTTGCACACCAATATTGAGTAATAAACATTATAAATCAGTTAGAAATATATTAGCGGCATGACATTACTGTGCCAGTAAACCACTTCACCGAATTAACGTGTGTTATTTAAAATTGAGTTGGTATTTATTTAAAAGGACTTGATAATAAGGTGCTGCTTTAAATTTTTTGATGAGTTGTCCTAGTGTTTCTTTTATTTCTTTCGAATCCGCCCTAGCTTTGGTTAATCCTAGGTAGACTGGCGTTTTCGCAACATAAGGCTCCATCGCCTGAACTTTAGAGATAACATTATTTTTTTTAATCAATTGATTAAAAACATATGGATTAGATATAGCCATATCGATGCGCCTGGTCAGTAACAGCTTTAATAATACTTCTTCAGTTAATGCTGGTAATTTGGTGAGATAGTTAGCGCTATCAAAAGCTTTTCCATAGGAAAACTCTCTTTTGGTTCCAATTGAATAAGGTAATAATTGCTTTAATCGCCCATTATATTGAAAATTATTATCGGCAAGCGTAAATAATTGATTAATCTCATAACCGTAAGAGGGTTCAATAAAGTGATATGTTTTTGCACGCTTTTTATTTTTAAATAATGTAAGTATCAGATCAACTTTACCTTCTGCAACGAGATAAAGTGCTCTTGGCCAAGGTAAAGTGACAAACTCAAAATCATATTTTGAGTTTGCTTTAATATAATCGAGAACATCAATAGTAAAACCTTTTATTTCTCCATTTTCTTTATAATTATAGGGAGAATAACCTATTTCCTCTATAGCGACTTTCAGCGTAACTCTAGCTTTACCTAGATGATTACCGTCTGTCTTTAGACGGTTGTCGGCTAAAATAAAGAACGGAAAAAGGTAAAAGAAAAATAGTAGTTTTTTAAGTATCATCATAAGTAAAAGTATAACGGTTTCTTTTTGTGTTTCCAGCGACTGGATTATAAATATTGGCTAACTACCCGTTATTATAGTTGAGTACCTTGCAAAGAAAAATGGCTAGAGCCACTCATCTTTAATCTTTCCATAATGAAAATATCCCCATTGGCCAACTCGTCGCAATGGTGCAAACGGAAATTTTGGTAACTGACAATTATAAAGAGGCAAGTTTTCTATTTTAGGATCAATAGCTTTTTCAGCGACTTTTTCAGCCAACCGCTTACCTGCTTGCACCGAAAATGACACGCCAGAGCCACAGTAACCCATGCTATAAAAAACATTTTTCTTAGGGTTTTGATAAATATGAGGTAAGTCGTCTAGCGACATACAGATCCAACCTGACCAAGCATACTGGTAGTTTAACTTAGCTAACGGTGGAAAACTTGTTTTTAACACTGCCAACAAACGCTGTGCGTAATAAGGATCATCAGCAGACTTGCCCGTTATTGCGCCACGCCCACCAAATAGAATGCGGTTGTCGGGCAGCTTTCTGTAATAGTATTTTAGCGCTCGTGTATCCATCACTACATTCGACGTTAAAAAGTTACAATCGGCTAACTGCTGCTCTGACAAAGGTTCGGTGACAATAATTTGTGAAAGTACCGGCAACGTTCGATCGGTTGTTAATGAATGAAACCCTTTAGGTGTATATCCGTTGGTAGCAATAACAATCTTTTTAGCCGTAACAACACCTTGAGGTGTTATCAATTTTTGTTGGTGCCCTTCATCTAAAATATCTAACACTGGAGAGCTGGTATGAACTTTAGCGCCGGCTTCACGTGCTAATCGCTGATAGCCCCAGGCCAGTTTCAACGGATTTAAACCAAAACCGTCTTGATAGCGAATCGCGCCATAAGCATTTTTATCGTCCATGTATTGTTGACGAACTTCGTTTCTCGTTAAAATCTCCACATCACTATTTTTAATACCTGCAAAGGTTTTTTGTTGCAGTTTTGCTTGGCTAATAAGCTCAGCTAATTTGCTCGGCTTATGCGCTACTTTTAAAAAACCACGCGTTTGTACGTCACAGTCAATACCTTCAGCGATCAGTGATTTTACCGTTTCAACGCCAGCGCACATTTCATCATAAATGCCGCGCATCACTTCTTCACCCCATTTTTGCGCCATATCGCTATAAGACTTACGTCCTGAAGACTTGAGAATAAAGCCAGCATTTCTCCCACTACAACCCCAAGCCGTTTGATTTGCCTCTAACACATGCGCCTTAATACCATGTTCACGCGCTAAATGTAGCGCACAAGAAAGCCCGGTATAACCAGCGCCTATAATAGCAACATCAACATCTACGTCTTGATTAATTTGTCCGTCACTTGCTGGGGCATTTGTTTCAACATCTGCATTTTCAGCCCAGTAACTTTTAGGGTATGGGGCACCACAACCAGGAGATTTATCGTGTAAAGGATCGTACATTTTTCAAAACTACTTTAAGAAAGAAAACCACAGAAACTTTACCGTATTTATAGGAAATTTGCTAAGATCAATTTTCTAAAAATCACTTTATTTAAACAAATATAAAAAATGAAAAAACAGTTTAATTCAGTAAAGTCTCAAGTCTTATATCGTGAAATGTTACCCAGCGATTTTTCAGCAATAATTGCCTTAGGCACGGCTGTTCATGGTGCTGGTTATATTGACGACTCAAACATGGGCGTCTGGTATAGAAAAGGTATATTAAAAGCAGCTGATAGTAGCGAAATCAATGCAAACTTTGTCGCTTATCTAGATAACGTACTGATAGGTTTTCGCTTAACTTACGCCATTAATCAATGGGAAATTGACGCTTGGTGCAGCCCTGAATTATGGCAACAACCCAGCGAAAAAGTTTGTTATTTCAAATGTAATACCGTTGATGAGAATTATCGTGGTTACGGTGTTGGCAGTCAGCTACTCAAATTATCAACACAAGCAGCAATTAAACAAGGTGCAAATGCGGGTGTTAGTCATTTATGGAAACAAAGCCCCGGTAATAGCGCAGTAAAATATTTCACTAAATGTGGTGGCGTGTTAATTAAAGAACATCCAGAACGCTGGAATGAACTCAGTAAGCAAGGCTATGAATGCCCAGAATGTCCAGACGAATGTCATTGTGTGGCTGCGGAAATGATCATTCACTTTGAAAAATAATCATTACACCACTCATTCGGATGACATTCAGTAACTAGCCAAATATTTTCTTAAATAATGAAGCTGGTGTTTTAATTTCAGCCACGTGATTTTGTACTAGATCCCCCTGACATTGAGTGTCTATCCTTGCAACATCGGGTAGCACTAAGGCATTAAAGTCATTGAGACTTGGATATTCAACCGCAGAATTTTTATGTTCAAAGTCTCCTGTAGCAGGGTTAAAACGGTATTCTTTCGCCCATTCAACAATATTTTCAGTGACTTGATTAATCGCTTCAACAATATACCTGACTTCTTTATCAGAGGTCGTAGGATGAAATGACGCACGTATCCAACCAGGTTTTTCAGCATAATCACCCCTATTAATTCTTTCAGTGATTTTGTTAGACGTATCATGATCAACATTCAATAATATATGACCATAAGTGCCCGCACATGAACAACCACCACGCGTTTGAACACCAAACTTATCGTTGAGCAATCGTACCACTAAATTATAATGAACATTAGGTATGTAAAAAGAAACAATAGCTAAACGGTCTTTAACATTCTTTTCTAGCATCACTACGTTGTCATTTTTGGCTAATTCAGTCATTACATAATCAGTAATTTCTTTTTCACGGGCGGTGATGTTGTTAACGCCCATAGCGTTCTTTACTTTTATCGCTAAGGCAGTACGAATACACTGTAAAAATCCAGGAGTTCCGCCATCTTCACGCATTTCAATATTATTGAAAAAGCTGTGCTCTCCCCATGGGTTGGTCCAAGTGACTGTTCCACCTCCGGGGTGATCGGGTACTCTGTTTTTATAGAGCGCTTTATTGAAGATAAGCACTCCCGAACTGCCAGGCCCACCAAGAAATTTATGAGGAGAGAAATAAATGGCGTCTAAACTTTGCTTGGAGTTTGTTGGATGCATATCAATATCAACATAAGGAGCTGAACAAGCAAAATCAACAAAACATAAGCCGCCGTGTTCGTGCATTTTTTCTGCTAACAAGTGATAAGGGGTTTTAATGCCAGTGACATTGGAACAAGCAGAAAACGAGCCTATTTTTACTTTTCTAGCTTGGTACTTTTCTAACAATAATTGTAGATGTTCAAGCGATGGTAAACCATGGCTGTCAGGGTCAATAATCTCTAACGTGATATCACACTCATACCAAGTAGTTTGGTTTGAATGGTGTTCCATATGGGTAATGAAAACAACGGGTTTATCACAATCATCAAACTTCACTTGCTCTTGCATACGCTCAGGAATACGTAGACCTAGAATACGTTGAAACTTATTAATAACACCGGTCATTCCTGCTTCTGCCGTGATTAATACGTCATTATCGCAGGCATTTACATGGCGTTTTATTATTTTTTGCGCATCGTGATATGCATTCGTCATCGCACACCCGGTTAAATTAGTTTCGGTATGGGTATTAGCGACAAAAGGCCCTAAGGTATGGCTGATATAATGTTCAATTGGCGCATAAAGTCGACCACTTGCAGTCCAATCAGCATAAACAATATCTAATTGCTTACCATTGATTTCATGGCTTAATGATTGACCAATGATATTATTTCTAAAAGGAAGAAAGTGATTTTCAAGTGACATGATTGACGGCTCGTACGTTGTTTCGATAAATAATTCTAACAAAACCGCAATAATGAGCAATCAAAAACCAATTAAAACAACCAATACGCAAAATAAATTCATATAAAAGCAATTTATAGAAAAATACACTAAACTCAACTGCTTTTCGTTAAGATAACGAAAACTCAGTTTCGCGCAAATGCTGTACTTGTCAGTTGCTTGATCGGATAAGAAGAACAATTCGTCGTACAATACTATTTACTTGGATAAAATTACGTTACTTTATTAGCTGTTTATAACCGTAGGAATTTAATAAAATATGAATTTTTCTTTGTGTAAGTTTCTGGTCTTGCCCGCTATTCTTGTTTCACTTAGCGCTTGTCAACTCACCATGAATAGCAAAAACTCGCCACAGACCACCGCTAACGAAAAATTTGATAGTACGGTTAAAGCCCTGTTAGATCATCGTGCCAGTAAAGGTATTTATCAAAAAAGTGCAGCACTAAACGAAGAAAGCTATTGGCCTGATTTATCACCAGAAATGTTGGAAAAAAAATATCAACAACGTCTCACTATCGCGGCAGCATTTGAAAAGATAAATCAAACGTCACTGTCAGACGATAATAAAATTAATTATGCAATTATTAAAGCCCAACTTGATAATAGTATTGCTGAGTATTATTTTAAAGCTCATTACATGCCATTCAATGCTGAATCAGGCTTTCACTCTAATTTAAGTTTTTTTATCAACAATACAGCATTTAATAAAGAAAAAGATATCGACTTCTATTTGAATAAATTATCGACGCTTCCGCTATATTTTGATCAAAACATTTATTGGATGCAGCAGGGATTATCGACAGGGATCACTCAACCTCAAGCGGTATTAATCGGCTATGAACAATCAATACTTGCCTTTATTCCTGAGCATGCTGAAAATTCTGAATTTCTTAAGCCTTTTAGCACAGCGTCAAATTTAATTGCACCTGACGTGCTTTCTGATAAAAAAAGCCAGCTTATTGCGCTATTAAAAACTAAAGTTATTCCTGCTTATCAGCACTACTATCAATTCTTTACCAAAGAGTATTTTCCAAATGCCCGTAAAACTATTGGCGTTTCGGCGACAGCTAACGGTAATGAATTTTATCGCAATAGAGTTAAGCACTACACCACAACAGATATGACACCTGAGCAAATTCATACCTTAGGTTTGAGTGAAGTAAAACGTATTCGTCAAGAAATGGCTGAGATCATTGTAAAAACTGGTTTTAAAGGGACTTTTTCTGAGTTCACCAATTTCTTACGAACTGATGAACAGTTTTATGCAAAAACGCCGTTAGCGTTACTTAAAGAAGCTGCGTATATTGCCAAACAAATGGATGCTAAATTACCCGCACTCTTTAAGCATTTACCCCGCACACCTTATGGCGTTGCACCAGTACCAGACAGCATCGCACCTAAGTATACTACTGGGCGCTACATTCGGGCGCAAAATGATACTCAGCCCGGTTATTATTGGGTTAATACCTACGCGTTAGACAAACGTCCCCTTTATGTATTACCCGCTTTAACCTTACATGAGGGTGTCCCTGGGCATCATCTGCAAATATCATTAAATGGCGAATTAGATAACCTACCTTCATACCGAAGAAATGCCTATATTTCAGCTTTTGGTGAAGGTTGGGGCTTGTATGCTGAATGGTTAGGTATTGAAGCCGGCATATACCAAGACCACTACAGTAATTTTGGTCGCCTGACCTATGAAATGTGGCGGGCAGCCCGTCTTGTTGTTGATACCGGCATGCATGTTATGGACTGGTCAAGAGCGCGTGCCATAAACTTTATGACCGATAACACCGCACTTTCATCACACAATGTAAAAACAGAAATTGATCGTTATATATCATGGCCTGGACAAGCGTTATCTTACAAAATTGGTGAGATAACCATCAGAAATCTCCGTAAAAAAACAGCAGCTGAATTGGGACAAAATTTTGATGTTCGCGAATTTCATCATCAAATTTTGAAAAATGGTTCCGTCCCTCTAAACGTACTTGAAGACCAAATTAACGCCTATATTGCCACAACGTTACTAACAATCGCAGCAGAAGATAAGAAAAAAAGCATCAAAAGTGAGTAGACACTCATAGCCATATGAAGCGACACTGAGTTAGTTCATTTAACTCAGTGTCGTTAATGAGCATGAATTATCTAACTCGTTCGACAAACCGGACAATCGTCCTGTTTATTTAGGGTAAATTGTTGCCATTGATTTGATAAACCATCAAAGAGATTTAACTGATTAATATGTATGGTGTTGCCTGTTAATAATTTAATGGCCTGTAACGATTGCATACCGGCTATAATCGCTAATACCGGACCGACAATACCAAGGGTTTGACAATTTTGGGTCGGCGCTTTTTCACTTTCAGGAAATAAGCACTGATAGCAAGCACTTGCTGGATTTCGAGGATCAATGACTAATTGCTGACCGTCGAACCCCGTAGCCGCCCCAACGATTAATGGCGTTTTTTGCTCAACACAGATTTTATTTAATAAATAACGCGTGGTGATATTGTCGGTGCAATCAAGGACCACATCGACCTGTTCAATGTAATAGTTTGCTAATTCTTCATCAAGCATCTCATCAACGACCTCGATAGTAATGTCACTGTTATGCTGTTGCAATTTTTCAGCACCAACATCAGCTTTATTATTACCGATATCATTTTCAGTGAATAATATCTGTCGCTGTAAATTGGTCATCTCAACCTTATCACCGTCGGCAATAAATAAAGTTCCTACTCCGGCGGCCGCTAAATATAAACTGGCCGGATTACCTAGCCCACCAACACCAACGATTAGTACTTTGGCTTCACGCAGGGCTAACTGCCCTTGCTCACCTATTGTATTGAGCATAATTTGACGGCTGTAACGTAGTTGTTCGTGTTGAGATAACATCAGCTAAATAGTTCCTAAAGAAAGTTAACGCAGTGAACGTACTGCATTCGCTTTAAATTGAATAAATATACTTTGACCCAGCATTAACGATAAGCGCTTAGCCGACCAAGTCGTAATGGTGACAAAAAAGGGTTGTGCTGAGCAATTAACCGTTATTAGCATTTGAGCATTAGCGCCATCAGACGATATGATATGACTAATTGCTGTTATTTCACCATGTAAGTGATTAACAATAGAGCTTTCGATAGGTTCATGTAAAGTAATGCTAATATCACTAGCGGCAATAATGCAGCGCACTTTTTTATTTTTGTCTGATGGGCTGTCACAAGCAATAAATATTTGTTGCTCGCCTAAACGTAAACTTGTTAAGCCGTATTCGGGTAAATGCTCTTTCACCATCAATGATAAGCTGGTTTGATGCAATATTTCGTTATTGGTGGTTAGTTGATGAATAACGTGGTGAATATCACCATGATGACTCACTTTTCCTGAAGAAATAACCAATAGCTTATCGGCCAGTTGTTGAAGCTCATCTAAAGAATGGCTGACATATAACATTGGTAAATCAAGCTGTCTCTTGACCCTGTCGAGTAAAGCTAACAAGATAATTTTATTTTTATCGTCAAGTGCACTCAAGGGCTCATCAAGTAATAACAATCTTGGCTCAGCTAATATCGCACGCGCTAATGCAACACGCTGTTGCTCGCCCCCAGAGAGTTGAGTAACCGCTTTATCGAGCAAGCTTTCAAGCTGGGTGAGTTCAACTATTTCTGCAAAACTTAACCGACAATTCTTATGTCGTTTTTGCCCAAAACGTAGGTTTTCTTCGACATTTAAATGAGGAAACAAGCGACTATTTTGAAAAACTAAACCTATGCGACGTTGATGTGGCGCAACAAACGTTTTTGCCTCGCTATTAAATAAGTATTCATCATCAAGTAATACCTTGCCATGTGCTTGTTGTTCTAATCCGGCGATCACTTTCAATAAGGTTGATTTTCCAGAGCCAGAATGACCAAAAATCCCCGTGATACCGGTTAAAGATATTTTGTCATCAATTGTTAATGAAAACTCGTCATGCTCAACGGTGAAATTTAGTGCTAGCTCAGCCATTAATTAAACCTCTTTGATTTAACTCGTTTATTTTTAGCAGGCCGATTCAGTAAATAAATTAAAGATAATAGAACAAGCGATGAGATAACTAAACTTATTGAAATAAGGTGTGCTTGTGCATAATCGAACGCTTCAACATGATCGAACAAGGCAATTGACAGCACACGGGTTTCACCTGGAATATTACCACCAATCATTAAGACCACACCAAATTCACCAACCGTATGAGCAAAGCCTAAACTGGCTGCGGTAATAAAACTGGCTTTAGTCATCGGCATAACAACAGTAAAAAATCGATCGAAAGCGCTAGCACCAAGCATAGCTGCTGCTTCTAATAAGTCATCGCCCAATTGCTCAAATGCCTTTTGTAATGGTTGCACAACAAAGGGTAAAGAGTATAAAACAGAGCCAATAACAATAGCAGAGAAGCTAAACGCTAGTTGTTGACCGGTTGCCTGTTGCCAAATTTGTCCTGGAAGGTATTGTGGAGAAAACAACAATAATAAATAAAATCCCAGTACTGTCGGTGGTAGCACTAAAGGTAAAGCCACTAATGCTTCAATAAAAACTTTCGAACGGCTTTGCATTTTAGCGAGATACCAAGCGAGTGGCGTGCCAATTAACATTAAAATAACCGTGGTTAAGCCCGCCATTTTTAATGTAGTGATCAGCGCCAGCATATCTGGGTGGGTATTACTCATTGGCATTGATCTCATTCGACGATGCATAACCTGATTCAGTAATAAACTGTTGAGCTTGCTTACTCATCAACAAGGTAACAAAACGTTCGGCTTGAGCTATTTTTTTACTGTGCTTTAAAATAACTAATTGCTGTTTTATTGGTTGATGTAAATGTGAGGGGATCAATACTCCCTTAAAATTATTGAGCACTAATTGACTATTACTGACAATGCCTAAGTTTACCGCTTGCGAACGTGTTTGCTGAAACGTTTGACCAATATTAATTCCTTGAATTAATCGGTCTTTATAATCATCCCAACGTTGTAAATTTTCTAATACTTGCTTAGCAGCCTTACCGTAGGGCGCAATCCTGGGGTTAGCAATGGCAAGGCGATGTTTATTATTATTAAGGGCTACCAAGAGATCGCTGTCAATATTACCCTTTGCAGACCAGAGAGCTAGCTGCCCAAAAGCATAGGTTTGCAGACTTCCACTCACCGCTAAGCCGCTTGTTGATAATAATTGTGGTCGTTCACTGTCAGCAGATAAAAACACATCAAAAGTAGCGCCATGTTCAATTTGTAGAAATAAAGTACCACTGGATGCCGCGATAAGAATTGGTGATAAAAATTGTTTTTGATTTGAATTAAAGCGAGCTAGTAACTGTTTTAATGTCGGTGCAAAATTCGAAGCAACGGCAATGCGCAAGGGTGCTTCATTCTCACTTGCCGTGTCTTTAGCCGCAACTAAAGTTATCGGTAACATAAGTAGCGCTATCAATAAAAAACGAGTAGATATACTCGCCAGCATTAATGCCAAAGCTATTTACTCCACGCCTGTGCTTTTTCTTTATCACTGGCTTTCGCTGCTAACCAGGTTTCACCAAGTTCAGTGAGTTCTTTTTTCCAAAATGGCGCGGCCACTTTTAAAAAATCCATAATAAATTCATTAGCAGCAAATGCATCTTGACGATGTTTACTAGTTACACCAACAAAAACAATTTGTTCACCTATGGCTAACTGGCCGATTCGGTGAATGACTTTTACACGGCCAATATCCCAGCGTTTTTTTGCCGTATCAATGATTTCAGCTAATAGCTTTTCAGTCATATCAGGGTAGTGCTCAAGGAATAATCCTTTAACTTTCAAACCCAAGTTATTATTGCGCACTCGACCGCTAAAGGTAACAACGGCACCATCTTCAACATTATCATTCTCTAACAGATTAACTTCAACACCGTGATCAAAGTCTTCGGTTTGAATACTGATCTCTGGGTACTTATTATTGAGACTCGCCATATTAACTATTTTATCCTCCGGTGACGGGTGGAAAGAAAGCCACTTCGTCTCCTGCTTTCACCAAAAAATCATTATTAACCATTTGATGATTAACCGCACAAAGTAATGAATTATTGGTGAGGTAATGTTGCCAATCATTATTTTTTTCACCTAACGCCACTTTAACTTCAGCGACGGTAGTAGCAAGGTCAGCACTTATTTCAGTACCCGCAGAGCCGAGCTGTTCTCGCAACGCGGCAAAAAATATTACTTTGATCATAGCTTATCCTTTATTCTTTGAATCTTCTAAAGCTTGCTCTGCTTTTGCTTGCCAAGAGCCTGATTTACCCCCTTCCTTAGTCATTACACGAATACCGTGAATTTCCATTAAAGGGTCAGCGGCTTTACACATATCAAATAATGTTAAACACGCAACAGCAACCGCTGTTAAGGCTTCCATTTCGACACCCGTTTGTCCGGTTAGTTTACATAAACTTGTCACATGCACTTGGCTACGTTCTTCATCAATGGTGAAATCAACATTTACTTTAGTTAACATCAACGGATGACAAAGAGGAATTAAATCACTGCACTTTTTTGCTGCTTGAATACCTGCAATGCGAGCGACAGAAAATACATCACCCTTTTTATTATCACCTTGGGTAATTAACGACAAGGTATGTGCCGACATTTGGATATAACCTTCGGCCGTCGCAGACCGTGACGTCAGCGCTTTATCGGTAACATCAACCATATTTGCTTCACCACGTTTGTTGACATGGCTTAAGGCGTTAACATGGTTATTATTTGCTAAAGTAGTCATTAGTCGCGCGTCTCACAAACTTCTGCCATTTTTAAATGAGGTACAAAATTACAAGGGCGATGGCTCGCATCAAGTTGCTCTCTAATGAGTTTATCCCAAGCAGTACGACAGGCATTAGTTGAGCCCGGCACACATAAAATAACTGTGCTATTAGCAATGCCGCCAAACGCTCGCGACTGAATTGTCGACGTGCCAATTTCATCAAGCGAAATAGCCCGGAAAACTTCACCAAAACCTTCGACATTTTTATCAAATAAAGGTACTAAGGCTTCAGGAGTATTATCACGAGCAGTAAATCCGGTGCCGCCGGTCGAAATTATCGCTTGGACATTATCGTCAGCAATCCATTTTGAAACAATGGCGCGTAGTTGATAAACATCATCTTTAACAATCACTTTATCGGCAAGTTTATGACCCGCTTCAGTTAAGCGTTCAACAAGTACTTGCCCTGATGTGTCATTTGATTCATCACGGGTATCAGAAACAGTTAATACCGCAATTGATAAGGGAATAAAAGCGTTACCGCTATGTAAAGAGCTCATGATTTTTCCTAAATTTTATTAGTTTTCTGTTGATTGTTAAATAAAAAACGCAAAAATTCACACAGAAAAGCGTTGCTGCGCTTGTTGCCATTCTTGCGGTGTATTGGTATTAAATAAACACTGTGGTGACTTTACAGCTAAAACTTGATGTGGCACTTGTGCAAACATCGAACGAATAGACGGACCATTTTTCTTAGGGTTATTTTTTTCGCTTAACCCACCTTTATTACCTTGCAAATACTGGAGAAAATGCGTGGTAAAGAATTGCTCAACAAAAGCATTGTTAGGTAAATAAAGTGGTAAAAAATGATCAGAAAAAAAGCAGGCTTTTTGAGCTAACTCACCTTTTATTTTTAACTGCGCAAGTGTTTCCTTGGTCATTAAAGGTAAATCAACCGGTAATATCAATAATGATTTAGGTTGGTATTTTTTAATAACACTGTAAATACCCCCCATTGGGCCAAGTTCTGCAAATTGGTCAGTAACAAAATTTTCGCTGTTAACATCAGCCCCATCAATGTTTCCACTGACGACAATGTTATTTATACCAATATTTTTCAGCAAGTTCTTACTAAAACTGAGCATATTTTCTTTGCCATTTACTGCAGTCTTATTACGCATTAACAAAGCTTTATTGCTACCCATACGAGAAGATTTCCCACCCGCTAGCACTACGCCTAAACATCCTTGATTAAACAAAGCTGCATTCATCTTAGCCACCCAACATCGCAAGGTTTTTGGTGGCACCGGTGAGTTTATCTTGCAGAAAATGTGTGGCTTTTTTATCGGTCATCATCGCGCGAATCTGTGCTTTCAATGGCTCAATATCATCTTGCTGTAAATACTCTTTTAACGGTAAACCTTCTTCGGTAAATAAGCATAAATGTAATTTACCTAATGAACTGACCCGCAAACGATTACAAGTATTACAAAAGTCTTTACTGTACGGCATAATTAAACCGATTTTACCTTGATAATCAGGATGATAAAACTCTTGTGCTGGGCCTGCTGCTTTATCGTTAACTACAGGTAACCAACCATCTAATATTAAATTTTGCTTAATACGTGCACCTTGTACATGTTGTGCATCAAAAAATTCTTGGTTATCACCCGTTTGCATTAATTCAATAAAGCGCAAAGTCACCGGAGTCACTTTCAGCCAATCAAGAAAGGTTTTAATGTCGTGACCATTGTATTCGCGCATTAATACGGTATTAATTTTAATTGTTGCACGACCATCTGCCAACGCCATATCTATACCTTTTAAAATATGGGGTAACTTATTATGACCGGTGATTGAATGGAACATGCGCGGGTCAAGACTATCAATACTGATATTAATCGCGTCAATTCCAGCATCTAGCCAGCCTTGCAGATGTTCAGGTAATTTATAACCATTAGTGGTTATCGCGACTTTTTTAATACCGGGCGTTTGCTTACAAGCAGCAATAATTTCAGGTAAGTCTTTACGCAATGAAGGTTCGCCACCGGTAATACGGATTTTCTCTGTACCCATTTGAGCAAAAGCGTTGGCAACACGCTTAATTTCATCAAAGGAGAGAAAATCACGATCATGGTCGCATGAATAACCATCAGGCAAGCAATAGGTGCAACGGAAGTTGCAAACGTCAGTAATAGAGAGGCGCAAGTAATAAAACTTGCGACCGAAGTTGTCTGTTAACATCTCACCTTTCCAAATGTAGGGAGGCTAACAAGTTTCCCTGTTAACCCTGGTGGTTATAGCAAAATTACTATTAACCACGGCTTAAATAGCATTCTAAAAAAAGATTTAGCTAGAAAAGCTCGGCGAATAATTCATTTAATGAATACAAGTATAGTAAACTATTTCACTATTAAAATACGGCTAGACGATAAGTAATTTTGATTTGCATCAAAAAGTCATCACTTTACACGTATTATTGATGAGTAAATTTACGTCATAATAACGTATTCCTATGCCGTTAAGTAAATTGCAATAGACGCGAATGGGAATAACAAGCAGGCGGTGCTAATTTGCCGTGTAAAAATAAATATAAAAGAAGAGTTACTTATGGTTGATTGTTGTTCTGCTCCTGGATTATTACCTTTCGAACAAGCGATGGAAAAAATGTTGTCGGCGATTACGCCGATCGATAAAACTGAGTCGGTTTCTTTAGCATTAGGTTTAAATCGTGTGCTAGCTCGCAACATTTCGAGCCCATTAAATGTTCCTCCTCATCATAATTCAGCTATGGACGGTTATGCCTTTAAATGGGCAAGTTTACAAACGACCGATACATTAACTATGATTGGCCGGTCAATGGCTGGCGCGCCTTTTCAAGGTGAATGTAAAATCGGTGAATGTATTCGTATAATGACAGGTGCAAAATTACCAAGTTGTTGTGATACCGTTGAAATGCAAGAGAACTGCCAAGCAAAAGATACCGGCATTACATTCCTAGAAAACCGAGAATTTAACGATAACATTCGCTTTACCGGTGAAGATATCGCAATAGACCAACCCGTTTTTAGCCGAGGTAAAAAACTTTCGGCGATAGATATTGGTGTACTGGCATCTTTAGGTGTACCAATAGTAGAAGTCTATCGTAAAATTACTGTTGCTGTATTAGCAACCGGCGATGAATTAAAATCTCCGGGCGAAGTCCTTAATGACGGTGATATTTATGAAAGTAATAGCCATGCATTAATTGCGATGTTGACTAAACTGAATGTTACGGTGATTAATTTTGGTATTATCGCTGACGATGAACAAGCAATACGCACTGCATTTGAACAAGCCGATCAGCAAGCCGATGTTGTAATTTCCTCAGGAGGTGTTTCTGTAGGTGACGCCGATTATACTAAGTTGATACTTGAACAATTAGGCGAAATTGGTTTTTGGAAAATAGCCATGAAACCCGGTAAGCCTTTTGCTTTTGGAAAATTACCTAATAGTTACTTTTTTGGCTTACCCGGCAACCCTGTTTCAGCCTTGGTCACCGCACATCAATTGGCAGTACCCGCGTTGTTAAAATTACAGCATGCCCAAGCTAAAAAGTTACCGCTATTAAAAGTAAAAACAGCCACCCAATTAAATAAGCGCGCCGGACGCATGGACTTTCAACGGGCGATATTGTCAACCAATCACCAAGGCGAGATGATAGTTACCAGTACAGGTAGTCAAGGCTCAGGAATTTTAACCAGCATGTCGACGGCCAACTGTTATATTGTTTTACCGGCAAACCAAGGCAACGTTCCCGCTAATGAAATGGTTAACGTGCAACTATTTGATGATGTTATTCAGTAGCGTTATCTATTTTTAGCTTGTTATGAACACACAATATGACGATTAAAATATATTGCCTACCGGGTACCATGTGCGATCAACGTCTGTGGCAGGCTTGCATCACTTACTTACCTGAAAATGTGGAGCTTATCCACATTGCCATCCCCGTGGAAAATAGTATTGATAAAATAGTCACTGCGCTTGAACAAAAATTCCCAGTAGGAAGAATAAATTTAGCGGGTTTTTCTTTAGGGGGATATATCGCGTCGGCTTTTGCGCTGAAATATCCTAATAAAATTAACAAACTACTGCTTATTTCTAATATGTCTTATTTGTTGCCACCTGCTCAATTAAAAGAGCGCAGCCGCACGATTGCTTATGTTAAATTGCATGGTTACTCAGGCATCACCAGCAAACGTATAACTGCACTGCTGCATGCAAGCAAACACAACAATCAAGGCATCATTAACTGTATTCGAGCAATGGATATTGAGTTGGGTAAGGAAACACTTATCCATCAATTAACAGTGACCACCCAACGCGAGAATTTATTAGTAAAACTTCCTACGCTTGCCATCCCCATTCAGTTCTTAATTGGTGATAATGACTCGCTGGTTAAGTTAACGCGCATTACCGCTATTTTAACGCAATCGCCGCTGATTTCTTTAATAACACTTGCCGACACCGGCCATATGTTACCGCTTGAACAACCAGAAAAGTGTGCTGGCAATATGATTCGTTTTTTTATCGAGTAATAAGCATTTAAACAAGGTAAAATGACGTATTATTTTTATGCCAAGGAATTCCCGTTGAGCCAGCTTAGTTTTTCCACCTTACAACTCAAACCTGAGTTAATTCAAAATTTAGAGTCTATGGGTTATCAACAGATGACCGACATTCAAGCCCAAAGCTTGCCAACTATTATTGCCGGTGGTGACGTTATTGCCCAAGGTAAAACAGGCTCTGGTAAAACCGCTGCCTTTGGCCTAGGTGTTTTAGAAAAACTAGACGTAAAACGTTTTCGTATTCAAACACTGATCCTTTGTCCAACACGTGAATTAGCCGACCAAGTAGCGAAAGAAATTCGTAAATTGGCCCGTGCCATCCATAACATAAAAATATTGACCCTTTGTGGCGGTATGCCTTTTGGCCCGCAAGTCGGTTCTTTAGAGCATGGCGCTCATATCATTGTTGGCACGCCAGGAAGAATTGAAGATCATTTAGGTAAAGGCACATTGAAATTAGACGATGTGAATATGCTAGTGCTCGATGAAGCCGACCGTATGCTAGAAATGGGCTTCCAAGCCTCCGTTGACTTTATTATTAGCCAAATTCCTCAACAACGACAAACCTTATTATTTAGTGCAACTTACCCGGCAGAAATTGCCGATATTGCTAAAAAAATAATGCAATCACCGACCAAGGTAACCGTTGAGGGGAATCACGAAGAAAGCACCATATCACAGCATTTTTATAAGGTAGAGAATGACAGCGAGCGTATCGACGGTATCCGTTTATTGTTATTAAAGCATCAACCTGAATCAAGCATCGTTTTTTGTAACACCAAAAAAGACGTACAAATTGTTGTCAATGAACTACGTAATTACGGTTTTAATGTTCAAGATTTACATGGCGATTTAGAGCAAAGAGATCGTACCGAAGTATTAGTTCGCTTTGCCAATAAAAGTATTTCAATTTTAGTCGCCACCGATGTTGCCGCGCGTGGTTTAGACATTGATGCGCTAGATGCAGTATTTAATTATCATATCGCTCGTGATAGCGAAATTCATGTACACCGTATTGGCCGCACAGGCCGAGCGGGTAGCACAGGTATTGCTTGTTCTTTTTTCAGTGAAAAAGAAAGCTACAAAATAGGTTTATTAGAAGATTACCTTGACCGAACTATCGAAGGCGAATTACTGCCAGACGCTAGTGTATTAAACGCCTCGGTGTATTCTCCGAAAATGGCAACAATACAAATAGATGGCGGTAAAAAGCAAAAAGTACGTGCGGGCGATATCCTTGGCGCTCTAACTGGCGATAAAACTATTTCAGCTAGCGAAGTGGGAAAAATTCAATTATCAGATAACTGGGCTTATGTAGCTGTAAGTCGAAAGTTTGCCAAACAAGCCTTTAAAAAACTTAGTGATGGCAAGTTAAAAGGTCGTAAATTTAGAGTAAGATTACTATAGTTACTATCGGTTAAAACAGTATTTATCAATAACGAGGTTTTATAAAATGATTGTATTTTAATGAAAACCTCGTATGATACTGTTGTTTTGTACAGTTAATTTTGATTGTATAAGCGGTTTTAAATCGTATATGATAAAACCATCAAGCGTAATATTGATCCTATAAGGGAAAAAAAATGGCAGTTGAAAGTCGATTTGTCGTCATTAGACAAGGTGTGGAGGTAGAAACATTCATGGATAAAAAAGCAGCAGACGAGTATGACAAAATGCTTGATATGGCTGACAGCTTAGCCGAGATGTTTGAAGCCAGCAGCTTTAATATTGATGAAAAAGTGCGTGAAGAACTCTGTATTTATCTAGCTAAGAATCGTGAAGATGTGCTTGTTGCTTTGCAAGCTAAGAAAGCTAAGCCAGAGACTGCTGCTAAAAAGAACGTTACAGCACCAGTTGAAACAGTAAATAGCACTGACTCGTCGCCAGAAATTGAAGCAACAGCAAAAGTAAAAGCGCCACGTAAGGCTAAAGCGAGCACAAGTAAATAAAGTGCGCTGTACTGGTTTGAATTTATCTTTACTTAACACTAGATAATATTGAATTATGTTGTCATATCAGCTCATTCGTAGCGTTAAAAGAAAAACGGTTGGCTTACAAGTTAAGCACGGAAAAATTATAATCCGTGCGCCAAAATATGTTTCTGAAGATGATATAGCGAACATTGTTAAATCAAAAAGCCTTTGGCTGCACAGAAAAATTGCCGAGCAAAACGCACAACCTGCCACTCAAAATAATCATTATCAAAAAGATAGCCAATTGCTTATTAATGGCGAACTTAAAACACTTGATATTCATTATGGTCTATTTCCAGAAATAACGCTTCATCAAGATATCATCATAGCGACTCTCGCTAGTAAATTAAAAATCAAAGTAGCTGATGATATAAAGAACCAAGATAAATATGTAAAGCAACAACTTGAAGCTTGGTTAAAGCAGCAAACTTATGCTTATATTGATGAAAACTTATCTCATTATGCGGAAAAAATTGGTGTTTTACCCAAATCGTTTAAAGTCAGATTATATAAGTCTAGATGGGGCAGCTGTAATAGTAGAAGTGAACTGAGTTTCAGTTCTTTATTAGCCATGACGCCTAAATGGATTATCGATTATGTAATAGTTCACGAGCTTTGTCATCTTAGGCACATGAATCATTCAACTAAGTTTTGGCAATTAGTTGCGCTTAACTACCCTAACTACGCTTCAGCTAAAACGTGGTTAAAATCCCACCAAAACCAATTACAATGGCCGACTCTTTAATGGTCATAATATCCTCGTAGGGGATAAATGAGCGAACAAATAAATCTTTTTATAAAGAAGATAAAATCAATTCAGTATTAGACTAATAAAATTATCAACAATTTCTTCAACTTACATTATATTGTGGCACGAATATCGCTTAGTATTTGAATACTAATTTAAATTCACAGGATATGACAATTTATTAGCCATTGTTATAATCAATAGATGAAGAGATAAATGATGAAATTCAAAACATACAGCTGGAAAGCTATTGCGATTTATACCCTTTCGACAATAATGTCTATCGTGTTAATTAACCTAATAATCACCTTCTAATTAGGTAAAAAAATAAAAGTATCACGGCAAAATTATCACTAATTTTTGACCGTATTATTATTAGCTTGTTGTTATATTGTGCAATTATTAGAGAGATCGTCATTAAAAGCATAAAAAATCAGCATTTTGTACTTTATTAATTAACAGTACCGCTTATTTAAGGTAGATTAACGCCATAAAATAAAAAAAATAAAGGATTACCCATTACATGAGCTTTTCAGTTCTTGTTTGTGATGACTCTAATATGGCCCGTAAACAAGTTTTACGTAGCTTACCAGAGCAACTATCAGCTAATGCACAATTAGCAAAAAATGGTCAAGAAGCTGTTGAACTTTTACGCAGTCAAGTATTTGACATTCTATTTCTAGACCTCACCATGCCTGTTCTAGATGGCTTAGGTGTACTCCAAACCCTAAAAGATGAAAACATTACACCGGCAATTTTTGTTATATCAGCCGATATACAACCAGAAATGCAAAGTAAAGTACTTGAACTCGGTGCCAAAGCTTTTTTACGTAAACCAGTTGAATTAGAAGTCCTTAACACTAACCTAAGAAATCATGGTTTTTTATGAGCAACCTCAACTTAAATGAAGATCAGCAAGATTGTTTACAAGAAATAATTAATGTTGCTATGGGTCAAGCAAGTGACCAACTTGCCCGATACTTAAATACCTTTGTTTATTTAAAAGTACCTAGTATTGAACAAGTCAGTACGCTAAGCCTGCTTAACTCGTTAAACAGTGATGAAAATTCTGCTGCGGTAGTAAGTCAAGGCTTCTTTGGTTACGAAGGCATTCGCGGTGAAGCACTGCTTATGTACAAGCCAAAAGATTCTGATCGACTTGCAGATTTACTGGGCTATGAGCCTGATGAATTATCTGTTGAAGAACAAATTATCGACTTAAGCTCTATTTTAACCACCACCTTCTTAAATGTTTTTGCTAAACAAATAGATAATCAAATGTCTTACAGTGCGCCGCGTTTATTAGCGGGTTCACAAAGTGCAATATCCGATCATCTTGCCCAACAATCATTTAATTGGGACTTAGCTTTAAAAGTTAAAATAACTTATCAAGTTACTGACTATTCATTTAATTGCGATATGGTTTTGTTTATTCCTGAGTCAGCAATTATTAATATAAAAACAGTTATTGACAGAATTTTGGAAGAGTTCTAAATGCTTGCTGATGATATTTGTCCTGATATTGCCAACAAATTAAATACCGGTATTCTCATCATAGATAGTCAATACAATATCGTATTTTGGAATCGGTATTTACAAATTCATGCTAACAAAAAGCCTGAAAATGTTATCGGACAAGATATTTTTATTGTCTTTCCCGAGCTGCCAGAAAAGTGGTTCAAAAGAAAAATTGAAAGTGTCTTTCAACTAAAAACCCAGTCTTTTTGCTCATGGGAACAAAGACATCACCTTTTTGAATTGCCTCATACCCGCCCTATGACGACAGACAGTCACTTTATGGCTCAAAACTGTACCTTTTTGCCGCTTGAAAATAAAGAGGCTAACGAACACGTTTGTATTCTTATCGAAGATGTTACCGATGTATGCCATTACCAAAGTAAGCTAAACAAAACACTTGAAGAGCTTGCACAGGCCAATCGTATCGATGGCTTAACACAAGTCTTTAACCGCAAGCATTGGGAAGAGTGTCTCGAAAAAGAATTTTCGCGCGCACGTCGTTATCAGCATGGTTTAGCGCTTATTATGTTCGATTTAGATCATTTCAAATTACTTAATGATACTTACGGACATTTAGGTGGCGACATAGTACTAATAGAAACCGCTAAAGTGATCAGTGAACTACTGCGCTTAGGTGACTTATTCGGTCGCTATGGCGGTGAAGAGTTTGCAATTATTCTGCCTAATACCGATCTTGTTGGCGCTTTAGATGTTGCTGAGCGGATCCGTGTTGCGATCAGCAAAAATATCATTAACTTTCAAGAAGTCGAAATAAATGTTACCGCCAGTGTTGGTGTTGCAGTCATCACCGAAGCAGACACCCGTTATGAAGACTTAATATCCCGCACAGACCTTGCCTTATATGACGCTAAGGCTTCTGGAAGAAACATAGTTTGCGCTGCAAAAGAGACTATTCCAGCCTAAAAAACTGAATATATTCGCTTTATTATCCAAATAAAACCCTCTTACTGCTTATTTATGAATAAAATATAACTTTTTATTCATAAATAACTATTGACAGTAAAACACTGCTCAGGCATTTTATAACCATGAAAACATTTGTCCGTCGTATTACCATTATTATTATCACTACCACCCTCAATGGGATGGTTGTCATCGGCTGACGTGTAAAAAACACATAAATAAAAGCCCGTGACCCCTTAGGTTCCGGGCTTTTTTTTGTTTTAAGGTTTTAATCATTGCAAGTTCTTTGGCTCGCAAAGAATTTACAATAAAAAGGAAGTAAAATGCGTGTATTAAAGTTTGGCGGTTCATCTCTAGGGTCAGCAGAACGTTTTGTGCAAGTTGCCAAAATTATAGCTGACAAAAGTAACGATTCTGCCGTTGCCGTCGTTGTTTCCGCCCCACAAGGCGTAACCAACCATTTAGTGGCTATGGCAGAGAATATTAGTGATGAAATAAAATTACAGAATGATTTAGAACACTTCAGAAAAGCTATTATAACCATTATTGATGATCTTGGTGCCAGTTTACCAAAATTCAGCCCATTACATGCAGAGCAAGTCCTTATAAACTGGGAGCATAAGCTTTCACGTTATCTACAGGGTGCGACTATGTTGTCTTATTGCCCGGATCATATCCGCGCTATAATTATCAGCATAGGTGAGCGTTTAAGTGTTGCCTTGCTCGAATCTGTGTTGAACGCACAAAGTATTAAAACGTCTGTTATTGAACCAGAAAAATTTTTAATCACCAACGATGCGTCTCTTAATGCAGTCGCTGATTTAGTCTTATCAAAAGAAAACTTCGAAAACCATTACAACAATCTCAATAAAGTTGCCTTAATGCCGGGTTTCATCGGTGTTAACAAACAAGGACAAGTAACAACGCTTGGCCGCAATGGTTCTGATTACTCTGCCGCTGTTCTCGCGGTTTGTGCTCAAGCTGAGTGTTGTGAAATATGGACGGATGTTGATGGTGTGTTTAACGCAGATCCTCGTCTAATAAAGGAAGCAAAATTACTTGATTATTTGTCGTATCAAGAAGCGATGGAGCTTTCATATTTTGGTGCTAGCGTGCTACACCCAAAAACGATTGGCCCCATCGCTCAATTTCATATTCCTTGTTTGATTAAAAATACCGGTAATCCTGCTGCGCCAGGAACCTTAATATCTAACGAGGATGATCAAACTAAAAAAGTTAAAGCGATATCTAATCTTGATGATTTAACCATGGTCAATGTATCAGGACCGGGCATGAAAGGCATGGTTGGCATGGCCAGTCGTGTATTTGCCACTATGAGTCAAGAAAAAATTTCTTTAGTCTTAATTAGCCAGTCTTCCAGCGAATACTGTATCAGTTTTTGTATTCACACCAGCGATGCTGAATTAGCCGAACTAAGCTTACAACAAGAGTTCGAACTAGAGTTACTCAATGGTTTACTTGAACCGTTGAAGTTACAACATGAATTATCGATTATTTCTCTGGTTGGTGACGGTATGCATCATCAACAAGGAGTTGCTGCTAAGTTTTTCAGTTCATTAGCCCAAGCGCGTGTCAATGTCATCGCTATTGCCCAAGATTCGTCAGAGCGTAGTATTTCTGTTGTGGTAGAAAAACGTAAATGTACTGATGCAATGAAAGTCAGTCATCAAAATTTCTTCACCCACAAACCCACTATTGATGTATTCCTTGTTGGCTGCGGCGTCGTTGGTAGCGAGCTTCTTGCGCAAATTGCTCGTCAACAACCTAAGCTTAAAAAGCAAAATATTTCTTTAAAGGTGTATGGTATTGCTAACAGTAAAGGTATGGTTTTTAATACTGAAGGTATTGATTTAGATAACTGGCAAGCAGAAATGAAAAGTGACGCTGTTCCAGTAAATGTTGAAAACATCAAGGCTTTTGTCCGCGAGAATCATCTGATTAATCCGGTATTAGTCGACTCAACATCTAGTGAATCTTTAGCGATGAGCTATGTAGAGTACCTTGAAGAGGGTTTTAATATTGTAACGCCAAATAAAAAAGCCAATACTGACTCTTGGCAATACTATCAAGCGTTGCGCAGTGCAGCACAGAAGTCTAACCGTCGCTTCTTATATGAAACAACAGTTGGTGCTGGCTTACCCGTAATTGATACCTTACAAAGCTTGCTAAAAGCGGGTGATGAATTAGTACGTTTTGAAGGGATATTGTCTGGTTCACTTTCCTATATGTTTGGAAAACTAGAAGAAGGTATGACCGTTTCTCAAGCCACCGCTATCGCCAAAGAAAATGGCTTTACCGAGCCTGACCCTCGTGACGATTTAAGCGGTATGGACGTAGCGCGTAAATTGTTAATCATGGCGCGTGAAGCAGGAATACCGCTTGAGTTATCAGATATCTCTATAGAGTCAGTGTTACCTGCAAACTTTGATGCGAGTGGTGATGTCAGTGAATTTATGAAGAACTTAGCGAAAATAGATGATGAATTTTCTCAACGAGTAAAAGTCGCAAAAGCTGAAGGTAAAGTTTTACGTTATATCGGCAATATAGTTGATGGAAAATGTAAAGTTGCCATTGAAGCTGTTGCCAATGATCATCCACTTTATAGTGTTAAAGATGGTGAAAATGCGTTAGCAATACATAGCCGTTATTACCAACCACTACCGTTTGTATTACGCGGTTATGGCGCAGGTGCTGCGGTTACCGCCGCCGGTGTGTTTGGTGATCTATTAAGAACATTAGCATGGGAGCAACAGCACTAATGACTATATCTGTTTTTGCTCCCGCATCAATAGGCAACCTAAACGTTGGCTTTGATGTTTTAGGTCTAGCGGTTAAGCCCATTGATGGTACTTTATTAGGTGATGTAGTTACTATAGAGTCAGCCACAGAGAATAAGCTGATTGTGATTGGTGAATTTGCCAATAAACTACCGGGTAAGGCCACAGACAATATTGTTTGGCATTGTCTAGAGCTATACAACCTAGCACTTGAAAAAGCGCAACAAGCGGTTAAAAAAGTACAACTAACACTAGATAAAAAGATGCCGGTTGGCAGTGGTTTGGGCTCAAGTGCTTGTTCTGTAGTCGCAGCTCTGGTCGCACTCAATGAATTCTATCAGCAATATTTTGATGAAAAAACACTGTTATTTATGATGGGTCAAATGGAGGCAAAAATAAGTGGCAGTTTGCATTACGACAATGTCGCACCATGTTATTTAGGTGGTTTGCAATTAATGGTGCCAGACAAACAGCTTATTAGCCAGAGTTTGCCCCTATTTGATCATTGCTACTACGTAATGGCTTACCCAGGTATTAATGTCTCAACGAAAGCTGCGCGCGATGTTTTACCCAAGCAATACAGTCGTGCTGACGCCATTACTTTCGGACAAAATTTAGCAACTTTTGTTGATGCTTGCCACCGTAATGATAAACAACAAGCATTTTCAGTACTCAAAGATGTACTTGCAGAGCCTTATCGTCAGCACTTGTTACCAAAATTTATCGAAGCTAAAGACTATTTAAGCGCTCAAGGTCATTTAGCTGTAGGCATTTCAGGATCAGGGCCTACCTTATTTTGTGTCTGTGATTCGCTTGAAAAAGCCCAAGATAGCGCGCTTTGGTTACAAAAAAATTATTTACAAACAGACTCAGGTTTTGTTCATGTCTGTCAGGTTGACTTAACGGGTGCTGAGAGATTGCCCGCTTAATCACTTTATTAAAAATACCAAATTTATTAGGAATATGTTGTGAAATTTTATAATTTAAAAGAAAACGATGAACAAGTCAGTTTTGCTGGTGCGGTTAAGCAAGGACTAGGAAAAAATCAGGGACTCTTTTTTCCTGAAACAATCCCAGTGTTAGATAATATCGATGAATTACTCGCTATGCCTTTAGTTGAAAGAAGTGTACATGTCCTCTACCCGTTTGTAGAAGGTGATTTAACTAAAGCGCAATTAACTGAGATTGTGACCAGTGCTTTTAACTTTCCAGCACAAATTCAACCCATCAATAAAGACAGAGCTATATTAGAGCTTTTTCATGGTCCAACACTCGCCTTTAAAGATTTTGGCGCGCGTTTTATGGCTAAATGTTTGCAAGTTTTTAGCAAAGATAAAAAGATCACTATATTAACGGCGACCTCAGGTGACACAGGCGCGGCGGTTGCTCATGCTTTTCATAACATTGAAAATATTCGTGTGGTGATCTTATATCCGAAAGGAAAAATCAGCCTGCTACAAGAAAAAATGTTTACGACCTTAGGCGGCAATATTGAAACACTCGCTATTGACGGGAGTTTTGATGATTGTCAGGCGTTAGTTAAAAAGTCATTCGATGATAGAGAGCTAGCTACTACTATAGGTTTAAATTCAGCTAACTCAATAAATATCAGCCGCTTATTAGCTCAGGTATGTTACTACTTTGAAGGGTTTGCACAGTTATCTCGTCAAAAGTGTAAAAGCGAATTAAACGATGTTGTGGTATCGATTCCCAGTGGTAACTTTGGTAACTTAACCGCTGGTTTATTTGCTAAAGCACTCGGTTTACCGATAAAAAGATTTATTGCGGCAACAAATGCCAACGATACTGTGCCTCGTTACCTAAAAACAGGTGAGTGGACGCCTAATGCTACTGTAGCGACAATTTCAAATGCTATGGATGTTAGCGATCCTAACAACTGGCCTCGCGTTGAACATATGCTAAAGTCTGGCATAGTTCCTAGCGATTGTATTAGTTCAGTTTCAATTGATGAAGAACAAACACAGTCAACTGTTTTACAGTTAGCCAAGCTGGGTTACATCAGTGAACCACATGCAGCCGTTGCCTATAAAGCGTTACAGTACAATGCAGATGAAGGTGAATTTGGTGTGTTTTTAGGCACCGCACACCCAGCAAAATTCAAAGAGGTGGTTGAAAGTATTTTAGGACAACCAATCGGTCTACCAAAAGAGCTTGCTGACTGCGCCAGCGAAACCATTTTATCAAAAGATATGGCCGCTAACTTTAGCGACTTACGTGATTATTTATTATTAAACGATCACTAATTTCGTTCAGTTAAAAACACGTTTATAATGGTCGTTAATTTAGATTAACGGCCATTTTTATACCTCATGATAAATCAAAATATTAAGCCGCAATGGCAACAACTTATTAATCAAGAACAAGCCAAGCCATATTTCATCGAACTAAACCAAGTAATTTCTCAACAACGAGCAAAGGGCGAAGTTATCTTTCCTGCGCAAAACGATATTTTTAATGCTTTTTGTTATCAAGATATTAAAGACACTAAAGTGGTTATTTTAGGGCAAGATCCCTACCACGGTGAAGATCAAGCTCATGGACTCGCTTTTTCTGTGCAACCCGGCATTAACGTCCCACCTTCATTAGTCAATATTTATAAAGAGCTTGTTAATGAGTTTGCTGACTTTAATAAGCCAAGCCACGGTTGCTTAACGCAGTGGGCAGAGCAAGGGGTGCTATTACTGAATACGGTTTTAACCGTCAAACAAGCACAGGCTCATTCTCATGCTAAGTTAGGTTGGGAAACATTTACTGATGCAGTAATAAAGCACATTAATCAAGAAAGTAGCGGTTGTGTATTCTTACTTTGGGGAGCTCATGCGCAAAAGAAAGGAAAAAACATTAATACCGAAAAGCATTTTGTATTAAACGGGCCACATCCTTCACCTTTATCGGCATATCGCGGTTTTTTTGGCTGTCAGCATTTCTCAAAAACCAACCAATGGTTACAATCAAAAAATATGACTCCGATAAACTGGCAGTTGCCTGAACAAGCATAAGGTTAACTAAAAAAAGATACAGCCCTTAGTAAACATCAGCAAAGGGCTCCTTTTTATTAAAAATAAGATGTTAACTTATAACTTGAATAGTCCTAGATTTTTATCCGTTAACGCATCACGCCAACCCCCTAGCCATTCTGATTTTGCATCTGTATTTTGATAAGGACATTTTTCTTTTGTTTTTCCGGTGAGGCCTGCTTTATAACCATTGGAATGTGCTCTGCCTAGACGATCTCTTTTCTTTGTTTGCATCGATAACTCTCCATCATTGTCTTGGTGATACTTATTAATACTTGTCGAATAAAACAGCAGTCGACAATTCAGTTAAGAATAAGCAAGAGGCTAAATCAAGTAAAATTACGATTAAAAAGTGTTCGACAGTTAATGATTGAGAGCTGAAAAATCCTAATTATAAGATTAAATAAATAAAACAATTTGTTAGCAACAAGCGTTATTACCTATGATTATTAAAAGTTATTTTTATATAAAAAATTATTTTAATGTTGTGGAATACCTAAGCGACTTGAGCGTAACAGTGGTTCTAACATGCCTTCAAGACCATTGAGTTTTATTTCGTAAATTAATTCAAGTTGCTGTCCTAGCTTACCTTCAGGAAAACCTTTTGATTTAAACCACACTAAGTAAGGCTCTGGCAATTTTAGTAAGGGTCTACCTGCATATTTTCCAAAAGGCATTATTTGATTTACAGCATCGAGCAAAGCTTGTTGATCTGAAAACATAGTTTCTCTACTTATTAAATTTTCTTGTCGGGATAATAACTCAAAACCTTTTAACATCATAAAAGTGTCACAAGGTCTATTTATAATCATCCTAAGTTTATCGACTAACTTCAAACAGGGAACGAACATGTCTATAATAAGAAAACGCAGTGCGGCGCACAAAGCTTATATTCCTTCAAATGCGCGAGATAACCAATATATTTTAGCTGAGTTTGCCATTACCGATGAATTAATAGAGTTAATTTCTCCAAATATTTCAACGCATAGCACTCAACCTTACTATGATTTTTATCAAAGTTTATCACAATTATTATTTACGCTAAGTAATGACTATGCGATACAAAGTAGCTTATTTATTGCTAACGATAAATTAGTTCGCGTTCGCTACAGTCAAGAAATGCACCAATGGCAAACCAGCCAGCAAATTTTATTTTATTACGATCCTCAAAATCATCAATTACAAAATTCTTTTTTTGATGCCAGTATTCGCGCAAAAAAGATCACCCTGCTGTTTTTAGCCTCTGGCGACGACATTCGTTTTAATGCCGCGGCATTTCATCAAAAAGTGACTCGGTTACTGCATAGTTTTATCGAGCAAACAAAATTACCTAACCAAGCGATACGTTTACGTGATCATCAACATCTTACTTATGATTTATTTGCTAAAAATAAAGGCTGCTTAGGCACACAAGCACATAAATTACGGCCGATTGATGAACGCTATAAATCACAAAACGTTGTTATAACACCGAACGCATCGGCAATAAGTTATGCGGTAATTAATCTAACGATTGATAATCGTTTATTGGGTTTAGTCGACATTGATGCCAATTCTAAAGATCCATACAATCCGCTTTATACTTATTTAACTGATACTTTTTCACTGGTGGCTAAGCGCTTTAATTTAAATAATGGGGCGTTAATCGCTAATGGTTTAGTCCCCATTGTCCGACATAGTTTGCATGAAATAATTTCTAAGATGGGTGAGTTACAAATGTTAGGTTATAACCCTAAACAGAGTCCCTGTGGCTTGGTGAGTAAATGGAAAGCCGATGAGTTAGTTGATAACGTACAACTTATCTTTGTGGCTACCGCAGAAGATTCCCAGCACAGCGGCTATGGCAAGTTTATTAACCAAATAGAACAGGCAATGCGTTTATTAGCGACCGAACTCGAAATCCCCATTAATAAAGATGAATTAACGTTAAGGTTTCACCAGCATATTGCTTATAATATTGAAAACTAAGGTTAATCAACTTCACCATTAACCGTTGGCTTTTTCTGTAGCTTGCGTTGTAGGGTTCTGCGGTGCATTGAAAGCTGACGAGCCGTTGCTGAAACATTACCATTATTAAATTTTAAGACTTGTTGAATATACTCCCATTCAACCTGCTCGGTTGACAACGTTGGCTCATTTATAATGTTTGTTGCTGAATTTGCAACCAATGTTGATTTTTTTAGCGACGAACTGTTAGCGTTTTTAGCTAAGGCCGATAATAAAGTCTGTGTATCGACCGGCTTGGTTAAGTAATCATCTGCGCCAAGCTTTATTGCGTCAACTGCAGTAGCGATACTGGCAAAACCAGTTAATAAAATAATACGACTCTTTGGCAATAGCTTCCTCATCGGATTAATCAAATTTAAGCCACTTTCATGATGGAGTTTCATATCGAGCAATATGAATTCAGGCAATTGACGATGACAGGTTAATAATGCATCGTTAATATTATCGGCCAACCAACAGCTGTAGCCATGTTTTTCCATACGCCTTTTAAGCGTATTAGCAAAGGTACTGTCATCTTCAACAATTAATAATTTCATTCACTTTTTTCCTGCATATCATTAACCACTAACGGTAATTTCAACGTTACTAATGCGCCACCGGCAACGTGATTGGTTAAGGTAAGTGTCACACCTAATCGCTCTAAACTTGCATGACTCAAAAATACCGCCATACCTAACCCTTGCTTGCTGTTTACGGGTTTAACGCCTAACTCACTTAGTGTTAATTGGGTAAAACCACAACCAAAATCACGAATACTGAGTTGCCAATTTTTTTCATCAAACAAGCTAGATAACTCAATTTTATCACTACCGCTGGCTTTAGTGGCTCGAATCGCATTATTAACTAAATTTAAAATCGCTGGCAATAATGAAGCATCAGCCAATACTTTAGCGTTTTCACTGAGTATTGATTGGTGCGTCTCAGACAAAAAGTTCACCCTAACATCAGGATAATTTAAGTTAATATGATCACGCATTTCTTGCACAATATCAGCACAAAGTACCTCTTTTGACTTTTGCTCTTTAATCTCAAAAACCATTTTACGAAACTCAGCTAAACTTCTGCTACAACGTAATAACTGTCCTTGTAGGTCAACAATCGCTGGGTGCTCAGGTAGCTCTTCACTGAGTTCATCGACAAGCAGCTGTACAGTTGCTATGGGAGTAGCGAGCTGATGAGTTATTTGCGCAGAAGCGACCCCTAATGACATAATTTTTTCTTGCTTTAATTGCTCTTCCCGAAAAGCAGCTATCGCCTGTTCTTTTTGAGAAATTCTTCGTGCCATTTGGCCAACAACGGTTGCAACAACAATGCTAGAAAAAAGAAAATTGATCCACATACCAATAAAGTGGCTTTGCATATTGCCATGCATTACTGACATGGGTAATAACCACAATAAAACACTGTATGAAGCAATCGCTAATAGTGCGACACTTCCAAGTAACAGCGGTGTTAACGTCACAGCAGCAATAGCAATAGGAATAAGTAATAACGAGACAAAAGCATTAGTTGCTCCGCCGCTAAAATACAAAATAAGTGAGAGAAATAAGATATCAGCGCAAATCTGCCCAAGTAAGGCGAGCTTATCGGCTTCTTTCCCAGATTTATAATATAAATAGCTGACTAACGTAAATAAAGCTTCAATTGAAATAACAATAATGAGCGGTAACCAAGGCAGCTGATAGTTTAAAACGCCATTAACAAAAAGTATTAATATCAGCTGAATAATAATTGCCGCACTGCGCAATAAAAGAACGGTGCGAACTTGGTTAAACTTTCTAAAAAATAAAGACATAATATTTTTATATTGGTTAATCGTATTTGTTGATGTTACGCTAATTTTTATAATTTTAACTGATCAAAAACAGTTTATTTTAAATTTCAGATAAAAACATATAGACATCTAAACGTCTATTGTTATACAGTTATTTTAATCAAATTTATTAAGGTTTATTTTAATGTCATCACATGAAGAAAAAATCACCCTGGCAGGCGGTTGCTTTTGGTGTATTGAAGGTGCATACAACCAATTAATCGGCATTAAATCTGCCGTATCAGGTTATATGGGCGGTAGCGCAGCGCTAGCAACTTATGAAGACGTTTGCTCGGGTCAAACCGGTCATGCAGAAGTCGTGCAGTTAACCTTTGATAGCACAGCGATCACTTCTCGTGAAATATTAGAAGTGTTTTTCACGCTACACGATGCCAGCCAATTAAATCGTCAAGGTAACGATATAGGAACCCAGTATCGCTCAGGGATTTTTTATCACAACAAAGAACAACAGCAAATTGCTGAAGATATTATTAAAGAAGTCGACGCCAGCAATATGTATAGCTCAGCGGTTGTGACCGAAGTAACTCAAGCGTCAGAGTTCTTTTCTGGTGAAGATGTTCATCAAGACTATTTCAATAATAATCCTGGTAATCCTTACTGTCAGGCGATTGTTTCGCCTAAGCTCGCAAAATTTAGAAAAACGTTCGTGGGTAAATTAAAACCATCAGAGACTTAAAGCCATATTGTCAGCTTGAGAGTAAAACCTCACCTTTCACAAAGTGCGTAACACTGAAATAATCAGTGTTACGCATCTACTGCCAAGTACTGATTTAATACATCAAGGTATACAGTTTTCTGCGAAATTTATTGGCTAATGGATCGCCATCAGGTAAAGCCTTTAACACATCAAGATAAAGATCTTTGCTTGCAGCATCACTACTATCTTTTTGCATTAAACGAAACAGTAACGTCAACGCTTCTTCATGTCGGTTGACTTGGCTGTATTGCGCAACAAGTTGATGTTGTAAAGCAATGTTGTCAACGTCGTCCACTAACTGTGCTTCTAGTGCTTTAATTTCTGGTGAGTCGGCGGCTTGACTGGCAAGCTCAAGTTTAGCGATAAGCGCTTGATAGTGACTGTCTTGGTCAACCATTAAAATAGTGGTTAATAAAGATTCTGCTTCGCTTATTTTACCCGTTTGTAAATAAACATCTGCCATCATTAATTTAATGTCGGCACGTTCACTATTAAGTTGATAAGCACTATTAATGACCGTGAAGGCATCATTAATATTATTATCAGCTAATAACTTTTGCGCCTGAATGAGTAATAAGTCTTCTTCTTTAGGTAAATGATTCGCTAAAAATTCTTTTATATTGTCGTCATCTTGTGGCCCAGTTAAACCATCAAGTGGTTGGCCATCTTTCACTAAAATCGCCGTAGGTAAACCTTGAATACCAAATTGTTGGGCAATTTGTTGCTGAGTTTGACAATCAACCGTGGCGTATAATATATACTGCTCAAAACCCTGCAAGCCGATGGCTAGCTTATCTTTTAGCTCCAAACTTTCAGGGACCTGTGCCGCCCAAAAGTCAACTAAGACTAACTTCGATTTTGATTCTTCTAAAATAATTTGTTGAAAATTTTCTAGGGTGATTTCAATGGCATTTGTAGTCACATTCACTTCCATTTAGTTTATTGATGAGCGTCTATAATCTATATTTTGGGGCAATTATAAAAAGCGCAAGTGCCTTAATGCAAAAAGCTGAACGCCTATCAATGAAGGGACATTCAGCTTTCGTATCATATAAGTCTAATAATAATTAGACTTCGTTTAATAACTCACGAGCAATAATGATTTTTTGGATCTCGCTGGTGCCTTCATAAATAGTGGTAATACGTACGTCGCGAGCCATGCGCTCAAGCGGATATTCTTTAATATAGCCGGCACCGCCCATTAATTGCAAAGCGTCATAACAAGCAGTATTCGCTTTTTCTGCGGCAAATAACTTCGCCATAGAAGCGGCTTTACCAAAGGGTAACCCTTGTTCTTTAGTATAAGCAGCTTGCATTAACAATAAACGGGCTGCCTCTAAATCTGTGTAACGTTCGGCAAGTTTCCATTGTAAACCTTGGAAGTTTGATAATGCTTGGCCAAACTGCTTACGTTCAGTGATAAAAGCACGAGCGTAATCCATGGCGGCTAAACCAATGCCTAGCGCTAATGAACCAATACCAATTCGACCGCCCGCAAGTTCGCCGACAGCAACGCCAAAGCCTTTATTTTCTTTGCCCATCATGGCACTAGCAGGTATCCGACAATTACTAAAGCTCACTTCATTAGTAGGTGATGCTTTTTGCCCCATTTTTTCTTCTGGCTTACTGACCGTAATACCTGGTGTATTTGCTTCCACTAAGAAACATGAAATACCCTTACCTTTTCGAGCGGTCGCGTCCGTTACCGCCCAAACAACAAAGATGTCAGCAAAGCTGGCACTGGTAATATAGAGTTTGCTGCCATTGAGTACGTAGGCATCACCGTCGAGTACCGCAGAGGTCTTCATGCCAGCAGGATCTGAACCGGCGTCATTCTCTGTTAAACAAAAAGCACCTGCTTTATATTCACCACTACATATTTTAGGTAAATATTTTTGCTTTTGCTCTTCATTACCAACCGCTTGAATAACTTCAGCAACCATATTTGTCACTGATGTTGTTACTGCGGTTGCTGCACATGCGCGTGCTATTTCTGTTATCGCTAAGCTAAAAGCAACCGTGCCTGCTTCAACGCCACCATATTCTGCTTTAATATTTAAGCCCATAAAACCCAGTTCAGTTAACTGCGCAAGGTTGTTGAGGAAAAGTGTTTGATCTTGGGTTTCATCAAGTTCGGCCGCTACAGGAGCTAATTCGCTTTCAGCGAATTTTTTTGCCATATCTTGAATCATCATCTGTTCTTCGGTTAATGATAAATTCATTCGTTACTCACTTTTATATATTAAATTTGTATTTATTTGTATTTAGATGCGTATTTAAAAATTAAATCGCATATTTAAATTTATTATTATTATTA